>JAZOOX010000014.1:0-71858 GCA_045655245.1 Clostridia bacterium
GGCATTGAGAACGTCGTTTTCGACAGAGGCGGCTATCTCTACCACGGACGTGTACAGGAACTGGCTGAAGGTGCACGCGAGGGCGGCCTGAAATTCTAAGAAGGAGGGAAAAACATGGCAGAACGAATTGATGCAAGCGTATTAGAATTGCAGGAAAAGATGGTTAGCCTGAACCGTGTTGCAAAGACGGTTAAGGGCGGTCGTACCATGCGTTTCTCTGCTTTGATGGTTGTCGGTGACGGTAACGGCCACGTTGGCTGCGGCATCGGCAAGGCTTCCGAAGTTCCGGATGCAATCCGCAAGGGAATTGAGGATGCAAAGAAAAACATGATCACCGTTCCGATGGTGGATACTACGATCCCCCACGAGGTTATCGGCGCATTCGGCGCTGGTCGTGTTCTGTTGATGCCGGCTAAGCCCGGTACCGGTGTTATCGCCGGTGGTCCGGTCCGTGCAGTACTGGAACTGGCTGGTATTAAGGACATTCGTACCAAATCCATGCGCTCTAACAACCCGCAGAACGTTGTAAAAGCCACCGTACAGGGCTTGTCCTCTTTGATGGAAGCGGAAACCGTTGCCAAGAAGAGAGGTAAGACTGTCGCAGAACTGTTAGGTTAAGGAGGGGTCAACATGGCAAAAGTTAAAGTTACGCTGACCAAGAGCCTGATCGGTTGCAAGAAAGACCAGATCGCTACCGCTCATGCACTGGGTCTGAAGAAACCCCACGACGTAGTCGAACATGACGACAATCCGCAAATCCGTGGCATGATTAACAAAATCATCCATCTGGTTTGCGCTGAGAACAAATAATAGGAGGTGTGGCAAATGAAACTGAATGAATTACATCCGGCAGCCGGCTCCACCAAAGAGCGTAAGCGTGTCGGCCGTGGTCACGCATCCGGTACCGGTAAGACTTCCGGTAAGGGTCACAAAGGTCAGAAAGCCCGTTCGGGCGGCGGTGTAAGACCCGGTTTTGAAGGCGGCCAGATGCCGCTGCACAGACGTTTGCCCAAGCGCGGCTTCACCAACATTTTCGCAAAGGAATATGTTGAAGTTAACCTGGACCGTTTGGTAGGTTTTGAAGCAGGTGCTGTTGTAAACGCAGAATCTTTAATCGCTGCCGGCGTTATCAGCAAAGCAAAAGACGGCATCGTTATCATGGGTCGTGGCGATTTGGATAAGGCTTTGACCGTTCAGGCAAAGCGCTTTACCAAGTCTGCTGCTGAAAAGATCGCCGCTGCCGGCGGAAAGGCAGAGGTGATCTAATATGCTCGAAACGATCCGTAACGCATGGAAAATCCCCGATCTGCGAAAGAAGATTTTATACACCATTCTTTTGTTAGTAGTCTTCCGTTTTGGCTCCGCAATCCCCGTTCCGGGTATTGAACCCGAAGCCCTGAAGGCACTCTTTTCTTCCAGCGACAGCGTTTTTGGCATATTGAACCTTATCTCGGGTAATGCCATGCAACAGATGACCATCTTTGCACTTGGTATTTCTCCGTATATTAACGCATCGATTATCTTGAACCTTCTGACCGTTGCCATCCCTGCTTTAGAGCGGATGCAACGGGAAGACCGCAAGAAGATTGCACAGTTAACCCGTTATGCAACCATCATTTTGGCAATTCTGCAGGGCTCCGGCTTCTACGCTTTGCTGAGCAATGCAAACGGTCTGAAGAATCCCGGCGTATTCTCTTTTATCGTGATTCTTTCCACCTTCACTGCAGGTAGTGCTCTTCTGATGTGGTTGGGTGAACAGATTACCGAAAAGGGCATCGGCAACGGTATCTCGTTGATCATCTTCGCAGGTATCGTATCCCGTATCCCCGCAGGTCTTACTTCGGTTTGGAACAACTACCTTGCAGGCAAGTCCTTAATCAGCGCGGGCTCCTTAAAGGCCCTTTTGATTCTGGTTGTTGCCCTGGCAGCAGTTGTTTTGGTTGTTCTGTTTAATGATGCAGAGCGTCGTATCCAGGTCCAGTACGCAAAGCGCGTTGTGGGACGTAAGATGTACGGCGGTCAGAACACTCACATTCCGCTGAAGGTTACTATGGCAGGCGTTATCCCGATCATCTTTGCGATGTCTTTGATGTCCTTGCCGGCAACCATCCTGCAGCTGGTAAACCCCGCTTATTTACAAAATCCCCCCGCTTGGTTTAGAATGATCTTTACCTCGGGTGGTTGGGTGTACGCCCTCATCTACTTCCTGTTGATCGTTGGCTTCACCTATTTCTATACGTCGATTCAGGTTAACCCCATCGAGATGTCCAACAACATCAAGAACAACGGTGGTTTCATTCCGGGTATCCGTCCCGGTCGTCCGACCTCCGATTATATTGCGCGGGTTATTTCGAGAATCACTTGTGTCGGCGCACTGTTCTTAGGTCTGATTGCCGTTCTGCCTATGGTATTGGAATGGGTCGGCTTCACTGGAATTTCCTTCGGTGGCAGCTCTCTTCTGATTATCGTTGGTGTAGCACTTGAGACCGTTAAGCAGCTGGAAAGCCAGATGCTGATGCGTCACTATAAAGGCTTTTTGAACTAAGAAAGAGGTGTGACGTTTGAAAATTGTTATGATGGGCGCTCCGGGCGCTGGTAAGGGTACCCAGGCAAAAGGGTTATCCGAGCGTCTCGGCATCCCGACCATTTCTACCGGAATGATGATTCGTACCGCTATCCGCAACGAGACTCCTTTGGGTCTGGTTGCCAAGTCGGTCATCGAGAAAGGGGACCTGCTCTCTGATGAGTTAATCATCGACCTGGTCCGTGAACGCATTGCGGAAGAAGATTGCAAAAACGGATTCTTGTTAGACGGTTTCCCCAGAACGATTCCCCAAGCCGAAGCTCTGGACGAGATGGGTGGCGTAGATGTTGCTCTGCTGGTCGATGTCTCTGACGAAGAGATTTTGGAACGGCTTTGCGGCAGACGTGAGTGCAAAGCTTGCGGTACGCCTTACCACATCAAGTTCAATCCGCCTGCTGTAGAAGGCAAGTGCAACTGCGGCGGGGAACTGGTTCACCGTGCTGACGACACACCTGAAGTTATTCGTCAACGGTTATCGGTTTACCATGAGCAAACCGAACCGCTGTGCGAGTACTATCGGAACACCGGAAAGTTAAAGGTGGCACAGGGTTGTATTGAGTTAGAGGATACCACCCGCAATGTGAACGCTGCCTTGGGACTTTAAGGAAAGGCGAAGCATGATCACCGTTAAATCCCAGCAGGAAATTCAGAAGATGCGTGCCTCCGGATTGATTGCGGCTGCCGCCCAAGATGCGGTCAAACGCGAAATCCGCCCCGGGGTCACCACGAAGTACCTGTCTGACGTGGCAGAAGAGACCATTCGCAGTCTGGGAGCCATTCCGAACTTTAAAGGGATGTACGGCTTTCCCGCGGCAGTCTGTGCTTCGGTCAACGAGGAAGTGATCCACGGGATTCCTTCGGATAAGAAGATCTTACGCGAAGGAGACTTGATCAGCATCGATTTGGGCGCTGTCTTGGACGGCTACCATTCGGATACTGCAATGACCTATCCGGTCGGAGAAATTTCAAAAGAGGACGAACTGCTGATTGCAGTGACCCGTGACAGTTT
This sequence comes from Clostridia bacterium, assembly GCA_045655245.1. Lineage (GTDB taxonomy): Bacteria > Bacillota > Clostridia > RGIG8785 > RGIG8785 > RGIG8785. The sequence goes on from JAZOOX010000014.1 coordinate 3,594, forward strand.
CTTCGAGGGAATGAAATACGCGACTCACGGCAACCGCTTGTCCGATGTGTCCCACGCAATTCAAGCCTATGCGGAATCCTACGGGTTTTCGGTAGTCCGCGAATTCACAGGACATGGCATCGGCACTGCGTTGCACGAGGATCCGTCCATTCCCAACTACGGTAATGCAGGCCGCGGACCGCGGTTGGTCGCCGGTATGACCTTGGCGATTGAGCCAATGATTAATGCCGGAACCCATCGTGTGCGGGCACTGCCCGACCGCTGGACGGTCGTTACCGCTGACGGAAAACGGTCAGCGCATTATGAGCATACGGTGCTTATTACCAAAGAAAAGCCGATTTTACTCACTGCACCAAAGGAGGAACGGTAATGGACCTTCATATTGGCGACATTGTGTACTCCCGCGCCGGTCGGGACCAGGGACGTTATTTCCTGGTAATCGGTTTGGTGGATGAGCAGTACGTACTGATTGCAGACGGCAAACTCCGACGGATAGAAACGCCGAAACGGAAAAAGGTCAAGCATCTGCGGGCATTACCCCAGCAAGACCTGCGCATCTGCGAAAAAGTGCGTAATGGAGAAAAACTTACAAATTCAGAGATTCGGCGCGAGATGGCGTCGTTGAGTGAATAAAGGAGGTTTTATCCTTGGCAAAAGATGATGTACTTGAACTTGAGGGAAAAGTGATCGAGGCTCTGCCGAATACCCAATTCATGGTAGAGTTAGAGAACGGCCATAAGATTTTAGCCCACATTTCGGGGAAACTTCGTATGAATTTCATCAAGATTCTCCCCGGAGACCGCGTTACGGTTGAGCTTTCTCCGTACGACCTGACCCGTGGCAGAATCATTTGGCGTGCGAAATAAGTTAGGAGGTATTCAAAGATGAAAGTCAGACCTTCCGTTAAGAAGATTTGTGAGAAGTGCCAGATTATCAAACGCAAAGGTAAGATTATGGTAATCTGTGAAAATCCCAAGCATAAGCAAAAGCAAGGTTAATGCCCAATCTTCGGGGCGGCTGCGCGAGAAATCGTGACCCGAAGGTTTCGTATAACAAACCCAGAGTAATTTTGGAGGTGTATGATTGCATGGCGAGAATTGCCGGTGTAGATTTACCGAAAGAGAAACGCGTTGAGATCGGCTTGACTTACGTCTACGGCATTGGCCGTCCGACCGCAACCGCAATCTTGGAGAAAACTGGTATCGATCCCGATACCCGCGTAAAAGATTTGACAGAAGACCAGGTTTCCCTGCTCCGTGATGAAATTGATCATTACACGGTAGAAGGTGACCTGCGCAGAAAAGTTGCGCTGGATATTAAGCGTCTGACCGAAATCGGTTGCTACCGCGGTGTTCGTCACCGTAAGGGTCTGCCGGTTCGCGGACAGCGTACGAAGACCAACGCTCGTACCCGCAAAGGTCCCAGTAAGACCGTTGCAGGTAAGAAGAAATAATAAGGAGGAAATTGAGTTATGGCTAAAGCAATGGCAAAGAAAACCACCCGCAAACGTCGTGAACGGAAGAACATTGAACGCGGCGCGGCTCATATCCGTTCTTCCTTCAACAACACGATTGTTACCATTACTGACGTAGCAGGTAATGCAATTTCTTGGGCATCCGCCGGCGGCTTGGGCTTCCGCGGCTCGAGAAAGAGCACTCCTTTCGCAGCTCAGACTGCTGCTGAAACGGCTGCAAATGCAGCGAAGGAACACGGCTTAAAGTCGGTTGAGGTCTATGTAAAGGGCCCCGGTGCCGGTCGTGAAGCCGCTATTCGTGCGCTGCAGGCCGCAGGTCTGGAAGTTACCCTGATCAAGGACGTAACCCCCATTCCCCACAACGGCTGCCGCCCGCCCAAGAGAAGAAGAGTTTGAGTTATCAGGAGGTGCATAGATAATGGCAAGATATACTGGTGCAGTTTGCAGACTCTGCCGCCGCGAAGGACAGAAGCTGTTCTTGAAAGGCGAAAGATGCTATACTACCAAATGCCCCATGGGCGAAAAGAAACGTCCTTACGCTCCCGGTCAGCACGGTCAGGGTCGTAAGAAGATGTCCGAATATGCTCTGCAGCTTCGTGAGAAGCAGAAGGCAAAGCGTTTCTACGGCATCTTAGAGAAGCAGTTTGAATCTTACTTTGAGAAGGCCAACAAAATGTCCGGCATTACCGGTGAGAACTTACTGCAGATTTTAGAGAGCCGTCTGGACAACGTTGCTTACCGTTTGGGTTTTGCAACTTCCAGAGCAGAGGCACGTCAGCTGGTTCTGCACGGTCATTTTACCGTTAACGGCAAGCGCGTAAACATCCCCTCTTACCTGGTTAAGGCAGGCGATGTTATCGCTGTTTGCGAGAAGAGCAGAAGTTCCTCTAAGATGAAGGCTGTTTTAGAGATTACTGCCGGTCGCGTTATTCCCAAGTGGCTGGATCTGAACCGCGATACCTTAACCGGTAAAGTTGTTACCCTGGCTGCTCGTGAAGATATCGACCTTGAGGTTGAGGAGCACTTGATCGTCGAGTTGTACTCCAAATAATTAGCGTTTCATTTTGAAACTGAACCGAAGGAGGGTTATCTCTATGATAGAAATCGAAAAGCCGAGAGTAGAGTGTGTCGAGATTTCAGAGGATCATCGTTACGGCAAGTTTGTTGTTGAGCCGCTGGAACGCGGTTACGGCACGACTTTGGGCAACTCTTTGCGCAGAATTCTGCTGTCTTCGTTGCCCGGCGCTGCGGCGACCTCCGTTAAAATTGACGGTGTATTGCACGAGATGTCCACCATCCCCGGTGTTAAGGAAGACGTTACCGAAATCATCTTGAATATCAAGAAGCTGGCAGTAAAACTGCATTGTGACGAGCCCAAGACCGTGCTGATTGAAGCAGAGGGCGCAGGCGAAATCAAGGCTTCGGATATCAAGATTGACTCGGATGTGGAAATCATCAACGGTGACTTGCACATTGCAACCTTAAACGAGGATGCAAAACTGTACATGGAAATCACCTTGGATAAGGGTCGCGGATACGTTTCCTCCGACCGCAACAAGGAGAAGTGTCAGAACATCATCGGCCTGATTCCCGTCGATTCCATTTACACGCCGGTACAGAAGTTCAACTATACCGTCGAGAACACCCGCGTCGGTCAGATTACCGACTATGATATGCTGACCATCGAGCTGTGGACCAACGGTACCATCGAGCCTGATGATGCAGTAAGTCTGGGTGCCAAGATTATGAGTGAGCACTTAAAACTCTTTATCGACCTGTCCGACAACGCTAAGACTGCCGAAATTATGGTTGAGAAGGAAGAAGTTAAGAAAGAAAAGGTTCTTGAGATGACCATTGAAGAACTCGACCTTTCTGTCCGCTCGTATAACTGCTTAAAGCGTGCAGGCATCAACACTGTTGAAGACCTGACCCGCAAGACCGAGGACGATATGATGAAGGTCAGAAACCTTGGCCGTAAATCGTTGGATGAGGTTATCAACAAACTCGACAGTTTAGGCCTCGCCCTGTCCGCAGAAGAAGAATAAGGAGGGATATTAGATGCCGCAAGAACGCAAACTGGGTCGTGCGACCAGTCACAGAATCGCAATGTTAAGAACGCTGACGACCTTCCTCTTAGAAAAGGGTAGAATCGAAACCACCGTTACCCGCGCTAAGGAAACTCAGGCTATGGCAGAGAAGATGATTACGTTGGCTAAAACCAATACTCTGCATACCAGACGTCAGGCTTTGGCATTTATTACCAAGGAGGATGTCGTTAAGAAGTTGTTTGACGAAATCGCTCCCAAGTATGCCGATCGTCAGGGCGGTTACACCCGTATTATTAAGGTTGGACCCCGCCGCGGTGACGCCGCTGAAGTGGCCATCATCGAACTGGTATAAGGAAAGGAGTTCTGAAACATGCCGAACATTAAATCCGCTAAAAAGCGTGTAAAGGTTATTAAGACCAAGACGATGCGCAACAAGATGGTTAAGACTAACGTCAAGACTACCATCAAGAATTTTGAAGCCGCTGTTACCGCCGGTGACAAAGCGAAGGCTGCTGAAGCTTTGGCTGCAGGCTACAAGCGCATCGACCAGGCTGCTGCTAAGGGTATTCTGAACAAGAACCTGGCTGCAAGAAAGAAATCTCAGCTGGCAAAAGCCTACGCTAAGATGGCGTAAAACAAAAAAGCAAACCACCCGAACAGGGTGGTTTCTTTTTTTAGTGAGTAGTGGTTAGTGAAGGAAGAAACCTTGCCGGGGTTCTTTTTTTGTGGAGAGATTTCCCTTAAAGTGTGGAGAGGTGGCATTTTACGTTTGGTTCATAAAAATTAATCAAACGCAAAAAGGAGGGGGCGGTTTAGTTAACAAAAGTTAACCAAACAGAAAAAGGCGTGAGACGCGATTTGGTTAACAAAAGTTAACCAAATGAGCGGCGGCAAAAGGGGGTAATGAGCGGAGTTACAAACGGAATCCCTGCTTTCTATTGACAAATGGTCAGGAAATACATATAATTGAAAAAGGCTACAATTTATAAACGAGGTAATTATATGGTATTTGATAATATTCTGGAAGCCATTGGGAACACCCCTATGGTACGCCTGCGTAAATTGTCCCCTGCAGACGGTGCGGACATTTTTGTTAAGGTGGAAGGTCTAAACGTAGGTGGTTCGATTAAAACGCGGACGGCTTACAATATGATTAAAACTGCTGAATTGGAAGGAAAGCTGACTTCCGACACCATTATTGTTGAGCCAACCAGCGGCAACCAAGGCATTGGTCTGGCACTGGTCGGTGCAGTTTTGGGTTATCAGACCAAAATCATTATGCCCGACTCAGTTAGTGAGGAACGTCGCTTATTGGTCCGCCACTACGGGGCGGAGGTCATTTTGGTCCACGATGCGGGAAATATCGGTGAGTGTATTGACGAGTGCTTGCGCATCGCTTTGCAGATGGCAAAAGACGACCCGCGGGTATTCGTTCCACAACAATTTGAAAACCCCGCCAACCCCCAAATCCAGCGGGAACAGACTGCCGAAGAAATTTTGGCCCAGGTGGACGGTCCCATTCATGGATTTTGCTCGGGCATCGGCACCGGCGGCACCATTACGGGCATTGGCGAACGATTAAAAGCCAAGAACGAAGGTATGGTCATCTGGGCGGTAGAGCCTGAAAATGCCGCTATTTTGTCGGGCGGGTCGATTGGCACCCACGTACAGATGGGCATTGGTGACGGCATCATCCCCTGTATCTTGAACCAGAGCATCATTGACGACATCTGCATCATCAAGGATGAAGAAGCCATTCAGATATCAAAAGACCTTGCCGCAAAAGAGGGGATCATGTGCGGCATTTCCAGCGGCACGAATGTTGCCGCCGCCATCAAGCTGGCGAAAAAACTGGGGAAGGGAAAGACGGTGGTCACCGTCCTGCCCGATACCGCCGAACGGTATTTCTCCACGCCCTTGTTTAACGACTAAATACAAAAGAAACTCGCTTTGCGGGTTTCTTTTTTTATTGCAACGGAGGGGGTTTTGTGGTAAAATAATCATATGATTTATAAAAATATTCTACTTGGGCGGTTTATTGACCGCCCCAACCGATTTATTGCGCATATCGAGGTGGAAGGGCAGGTCGAGGTCTGCCACGTAAAGAACACGGGTCGTTGTCGGGAATTATTGACAGAAGGCGCGACCGTGTACGTTCAACGCGCTCAGAACCCCTTGCGCAAAACCAAGTTTGACCTGATTGCGGTAAAGAAGGGCAGTCGGCTAATCAATATGGACAGCCAGATTCCCAACCGTGTCTTTGCCGAGTGGGCGGAAGAAAGTGGCTACTTCGGCGAGGTGACATTGCGCCCCGAGACGACCTATCAGAATTCCCGTTTTGACTTTTATATCGAAGCAGGGAAACGGAAAATCTTTGTAGAGGTCAAGGGTGTGACCCTGGAAGAGGAGGGTGTGGTGCTCTTCCCCGATGCGCCTACCGAGCGTGGGGTCAAGCACCTGAACGAACTGGTTTCTGCCGTGTCCGAAGGGTACGAGGCGTACGTCTTTTTTATCATTCAAATGGAGGAATGCCGCTACTTCACCCCCAATCGCAAGACCCATCCCGCTTTTGCCGATGCACTTATAAAGGCACAGGCGGCAGGAGTCAAGGTCCTTGCGTTGAATTGTGCCGTCACCCCCGACAGCATCACGGCAAAAGATTTTGTGGAAATAAAAACAGGAGACGAATCGAATGGCACACATTTTTGCATCAATTAAAGAGTCGCTAACCTCGGTTTTGCCGATTGCGATTATCGTTTTAATTTTGTCGGTCACCTGCGTATCCTTGGATGCAGGTGTTTTGGTGCTGTTTTTATTCGGAACCATCTTATTGATTTTAGGGATGAGCTTTTTTACGGTAGGGTCGACCATTTCGATGGAGCCGTTGGGTGATGGTATCGGTAAATCACTGAACAAAAACGGGAAGATCCTGGTTCCGCTGTTGATTTGTTTTGTTCTTGGCTTTTTAATCACTGTGTCCGAGCCTGATCTGCAGGTGTTGGCAGAGCAGGTGCCCACTATTCCAAACGCCCTTTTGATTGTCTGTGTGGGCGTGGGGGTCGGCATTTTCTTAAGCATCACCCTGGTCCGAAACAAAAAGGAGGTTTCGCTGCGAACACTGCTTTTGGTGTTTTATATTTTGATTATCGGGTTGGCGTTTTTTGCTCCCGCTGAGTTTGTTCCCACTGCCTTTGACTCGGGCGGGGTGACCACCGGCCCGATCACTGTCCCCTTTATTATGGCGCTGGGTGCAGGTCTTGCATCGGGGATGAAGAGGAAGCACACGGGTGAGCATAGTTTCGGTCTGGTTGCTTTGTGCAGTATCGGACCGATTTTGTCGGTACTGCTTTTAAGCATTTTCTTTCAGCCACACCCCAGTACCTCGTTGTACGAGCATATTGAGGTGTTGACCACCACCGACGCCTTCCGTCAGTTTTTGATTGCTTTGCCCCATTATGCAGAAGAAATGCTGACGGCATTTTTACCCATCGTCGGGCTGTTTGTTTTGTTCCAGTTGATTACCCGACGGTTTCACACCCACAATGTATTAAGAATGACGGTCGGTTTTGTTTATACCTATATCGGTTTGGTTTTGTTTTTAACGGGTGCCAATGTTGGGTTTATGCCTGCAGGACGGCTGATTGGCGGGTCAATCGCAGGGAGTTCTTTCAGCGCGATGTTGATTCCAATTGGTATGGTGATGGGTTATTTCGTAGTTTCTGCCGAGCCTGCGGTCCACTCTTTAAAACGCCAGGTCAGCGAAATTACCAAGGGTGCAATTTCGCAAAAATCGGTTGCAGTTGCCCTTTCGGTTGGTGTATCGGTATCGGTGGGGATTTCGATGCTTCGGGTACTGACGGGGATTTCTGTGATGCCTTTTTTACTGTTTGGCTACGCCGTGTCTCTGATCATCAGTTTCTTTGTTCCCCATATTTATACGGGTATCGCGTTTGACTCGGGCGGTGTTGCCAGCGGTCCCATGAGCTCGCCCTTTATGCTGCCCTTTGCTATGGGCGCTTGTGAAGCCGTCGGCGGAAACGTAATGACCGACGCTTTCGGCATTGTGGCGATGATTGCTATGACGCCGTTGATTACCATTCAGGTCTTAGGGTTGTACGAACGGAAAAAGCATTTGGAACGCATCAAAAAACTCCATACTCAAATCGGTATGGTCAAAGACGATATTATTTTCTTTGACGGAGAGGGGGATTGGGATGAATAAACGGTTAATGGTGCTGTTGTCCATTGTCGAACGGGACAAAGGGCAGAACCTGATTAAAGTTTTGGAAACCAGAAACATCCCCATGAACTTCCAATGTGTCGGGATTGGCACTGCCCCCACCGAGATGCTGGATATCTTCGGTTTGGGTACCAAGGATAAGGACATTGTTATCAGTCTTGCTACCGAGGTGGCGGTGAAGGATATGATGTCCGATTTCGGGGCAGTTTTTGAAAGCCATAAGAAGTTCGGCGGGTTGATGATTATTTTGTCCACCACCGCCGCAAGCCGCGTGCTGACAGAGTTGTTAACCCACCACACCAACACCCCAGGGGAGAAAGGAACAGGCGCTATGAAAAACGAACATCATAACAATCTGATTATTGTTTCGATGAATGAAGGATACGCCGATAGTGTTATGCAGGTTGCGCGAAAGGCAGGTGCAACGGGGGGCACCGTTATTAAAGGTCGTCTTGCCGATGTAGAGCTGGTTGCGGAATTGGAGAATACGGTGATTGACGAGGAAAGGGAGATTTTGTTCATCCTTGCGCCTTTAAAGACAAGCAAGCAGATTATGGAGGACATCAACCGGGAGTTTGGGATTAACTCCAAAGCCAACGGCATCATCACGGCGGTGCCTACCGAAAAAGCGTATAAAATTTGAAAAAGAGCCAGCCGGCTCTTTTTTTGTTGACGACGGAAGAAGAATATGGTACAATAGTAATTGCCAAACCAACTGAATAAAACGTAGTAAAAAGTAAGGAAAATAACAGTGAAAAAACGCTGGCTTGTTTCCTTAGTTTTGCTACGGTTAGGTTGGTTTGGCGATTGACCTGAGCCTGCGTTTTTCGGTGCGCGGCTTTGGTCGCGCACTTTTTTATTGACGAAAAAGTGCAACTGTGGTAAAATATTTTTGCGACATGAATTTAATAGAGAGTTCGAGTTCAACCTATGGGAGACGTTTACCTTTTGGTAAAAACGTGTCCTCTACTTGAGCGTCCTCCTTAGGGTGAACTCTCTCTGAATTCGTGTCGCAACGATCAGAGTGACGCGTTTTTCGGTGCGTGGCTTTGGTCGCGCACTTTTTTATTGGGGGAGGGAGAAAAATGGCAGACTACAAAAAGTTATACTATCAGTTATTCAACCGTATTACCGACCTGATTGAAGAATTGAAAAAATTTCAGATCGACGCAGAAGAGCAGTTTATGAGCGAAGAGGACGACGAGGAAGAGGAAGCCGAATAGGGCCTCCTCTTTTAATTTGTGGTTGAATTGGGAAAAATGTTTTGGTAGAATAGAATCAAAAGACTTTATGGAGTTGATGTAACATGTATCAAGCAGACGAAAAGCGCTATGAGAGAACCGCGTATCGCCGCTGCGGCAGAAGCGGGTTAAAACTTCCTGCAGTGTCCTTGGGGTTATGGCATAATTTTGGCGACACAGGGGACGAGACGATGATGCGACAGATGCTGAAAAAGGCGTTTGATCACGGTATTACCCATTTTGATCTGGCAAACAATTACGGTCCCGCGCCGGGCAGTGCCGAGCGGAACTTCGGCAGGATTTTGAAAGAGGAATTTTCGGTTTACCGTGACGAGCTGGTGATCAGCACCAAGGCGGGTTATTTGATGTGGGACGGCCCTTACGGGGACTTTGGCAGCCGCAAGTACCTGATTGCCAGTTTGGACCAGAGCTTGAAGCGGATGGGTCTGGAGTATGTGGACATTTTTTACCACCATCGGATGGACCCCGACACGCCTTTGGAGGAGACGATGGGGGCGTTGGCACAGATTGTTCAGAGCGGCAAGGCTCTTTATGTGGGGCTGTCCAACTATGACGGGGAGACCATGAAAAAGGCGTCTGACATCTTAACGGAACTCCGTTGTCCTTTTGTGATCAACCAAAACCGTTACTCGATTTTAGACCGTAGTGCGGAGCAGAGCGGGATTTTATCTGCCGCCGTTCAGGAGGGCAAGGGGATGATCATTTTCAGTCCGCTGGCACAGGGGCTTTTAAGCGGTCGGTATTTAGACGGAATTCCTGCCGACAGCCGTGTTCGCACCGATGGGCGGTTTTTGAAAGAAGGGATTATCACTCCCGAAAAGGTGGCAATGCTCCGTCAGCTGTCCGATCTGGCGGCAGAGCGGGGGCAGACGTTGGCGCAGATGGCCCTTGCCTGGGTCTATGCCAAGGAGGGGGTCACCTCGGTTTTAATCGGAGCATCGAGACCTGAGCAGATTTTGGAAAACCTAAAGATGCAGGAGAACATCGTCTTTACCGACGAAGAACTCCGCCGCATCGACGAGATTGTGAAATAAAGAAAAGGCTTTCCGTTTCGTAAGTATTGCCATAATGATTTTCCTTTTGTATGATTTAGTATATCTCGTATTTTGACGAATGTTGTTGGTTTTTTGACGGTGCTCCTATTGATTTTTGGGAAAAAGTGTGTTAAAATGAGAGAAATTGTTTAAAGGAGATTTACTTAATGGACTTTTTTGCGTTTGTTTTGTATTTTGTGGCCATGGTTGCCATCGGTGTCTATTTCTTCGTCAAGTCCAAGTCGGTTGACGAAAAAGACTACTTCTTAGGTGGCAGACAGATGGGCCCTTGGGTTACTGCCATGAGTGCCCAGGCATCGGATATGAGTGCCTGGCTTTTGATGGGTCTGCCCGGAAGCATTTTGGCTTTCGGCTTTGGTCAGGCGTGGATCGGTATCGGTCTTGCCATCGGTACTGCTGCAAACTGGATTTTGGTTGCTAAGAGACTGCGTAAGTTCTCGAAGGCGTCGGGGGATGCCATTACCCTGCCGCAATACCTGTCCAACCGCTTTTTAGCCCAAAGCCATGTTTTGAGCATTATCTGCGCGATTGTTTTCCTGGTCTGCTTTACCATCTACGTTGCCTCTGCTTTCGTTGCAGGTGCAGACGTGTTCACCACTCTGGTTCCTTCTTTAGAACCCATGATGGCGATGCTGATTTTTGCCGCCATTGTGATTGTGTATACCTTCCTGGGCGGTTTTAAGGCAGTTTGCTGGACCGACTTTTTCCAGGGTCTTTTGATGATTGCCGCTTTGTTGATCGTGCCGATCGTTGTCGGTCTGACCCGCAACCTGGACGTTGCGGCGCTGTCCACCGTTTATACCGGTCCTAACGGCGAGGAGTTTGCTTTCGTTGCCAACTTCTTTAACGCCAGTTGGCAGGATATCCTGTCGGGCCTGGGCTGGGGATTGGGTTACTTCGGTATGCCCCACATCATCGTTCGTTTTATGGCCATTGAAAAGCCCTCGATGGTAAAAAAATCCGCTACTGTTGCCATCATCTGGGTTGTTCTTTCCCTGGGTGCGGCTATTATGATTGCTTATCTGGGCAGAATGTTCGTTTATTCCAACGGTGTTGACCTTTCCGCTAACCTGTTGGCAAACGGCAAACAGTCCTTGGTCTTTGTTGAACTGGCAAGAGACGTCTTCCCCAAGTTCATTGCAGGCTTATTGCTTGCCGCTATTATTGCGGCGTCCATGTCCACCGCAGACTCCCAGTTGCTGGTTGCGGCTTCGTCCTTCTCCAGTGATCTGTATAAGCCACTGATTCGCAAAAACGCTTCCAGCAAAGAAATGCTGTGGGTCAGCCGTCTGGTGGTTATTGCCATTGCTGTCGTTGCGTTTTTCATTGCCAGCAGTAAGGGGAAAGCGGCTCAGGCCATTATGGATCTGGTATCTAACGCATGGGGCATCTTCGGTGCCGCCTTCGGTCCTGCCGTGCTCCTCTCGTTGTTTTGGAAACGGTTTACCTATAAGGGCGCCGTTGCAGGTATCATCGTCGGCGCAGTGGTTGATATGCTGTGGCTGTGGCTCCCTGTCGGCGGTGCGACTCTGACCGCTTTGACCGGCATCTACGAAATCATCCCCGGGTTTGTTTTGGGTGGTATTGCAGCATTCGTGGTTGCGCTTTGCGATAAGAAACCGTCGGCTGAAGTCGACGCCATTTATGTCCGTGCAACCGACAACAGTGTTGACGACTAAACAGTGTATCAGATTGAAATTGAATTTAAAAAAAGCACCCTTGCGGGTGCTTTTTTTATCGTCTCATGGGTGGGCGGTTGGACATTCCTGCCGCCATGCCTCCGGTGACGGTACGCGAAGCGGTGACCTCTTGGGGGAAGGTGTTGACGTTGAAATCGGGGCGTTGATTGGGTAGGTAGAAGTAGACAAACTTTACCGAGAATACGTCGCAGACGATGAAGTTGTTGTTAAAGTCATCGTACAGGGTGATAAAACTGGTGCCTACATAAAAGAGGACGCCTTGTTTGCGGACGATTTCCTGAGTGCCGATTAAGAATTCCACCACCACGTATTCGCCAATGTTTTTCGAGAGGATGTACTGGATGGAACCGCGCATCTCCTCGGTATCAAAGTTGATGGGTGGCGGAGTGACGAAGCCGAAGACCCGATAGGTTCCGTCGGGGTTTTGGGTGACGTTCTGGCCCTGGTAGTTTTGAGGGTCTGTCATGGTCGGGGACCAGGTGCCGTCGCTGTTTGTTGAGTAGGATAGATTGTTGCTGCGGTTGGTGATTTCGTTCACGGTAGCCTCCTTAAGTATCGGCATATGCCGAAGTTGGATTGTAAAAACAATGCTTCCCGATGCGGATGACGAACTCTCCTACCTCGGACGGGAAGTTCTGGCGGCAGGAGGGGGCAAAGGGGTTGAAATACCACAGGGCGTAGCCCAGGTTGGTCAGTCGGTTCCCCGCGATGGCCCAGTCGGCGATGTTCAAGTGGACATCGGTGGGGCGCATATTATAGATGTTTTGCGGGTTGTATCGGCCGTTTAAGCTTTCCCGCACGCAATCGAACTGACCTTCCTGAAAGATGGTAGCGCGAATGGTGGGTTCTAACCGCCCGTATTCCCCGTAAGTGACGCGGACGCGGTTCATTACCACCGAGGCGACAGCTTTCATTCCGTCGTCCCCTTCGCCTCCAGCTTCGCACAGAATGATACGTGCTAACAGTTCCCGTTCGGACAATGCCACATTGACCCCCTCCTTGGTAGAAGGTATGAAAAAGAGCAATAAAAAAGAACCCCGAAGGGTTCTTTTTAGGATTTAGACTTGGTGAATCGTGCCAGCAGGTACATCACGATGACCATAACGGCGGTAGCGATGAAGATGCCCAGCATGCCTTTGCCCATAATGGGGAGGGTTTGTAAAAATGCATTGACGTTTATCATAACAGACCTCCTACAATATTCAGAATCAGACCCCCTGCGATAACAGAAGCAATCTGACCCGAGACGTTAACACCGACAGTATGCATCAGCAAGAAGTTCTGGGGGTCTTCGGCAAGGCCCATCTTATGCACCACGCGGGAGGACATGGGGAATGCCGAGATGCCTGCCGCACCAATCATGGGGTTTAATTTCTTGCCTTCGGGCAGGAAAATATTGATGAGTTTGGCAAACATTACGCCGCCAACGGTATCGAAGATAAAGGCGACCAGTCCCAGTCCCATAATCAGCAGGGTTTCGGGGGTTAAGAACATCTCTGCCTGCATTTTGAAGGCGATGGTGATTCCCAAGAAGAGGGTGACCAGGTTGGCGAGGACTTTTTGTGCGGTTTCGGACAAGCTACCCAGTACACCACATTCGCGAATGAGGTTACCGAACATCAGGAAGCCGATTAAGGCAACCGATTCGGGAGAGACCAGACCGGTGATGACCGTGATAATAATGGGGAAGAGGATGCGGGTCAGGCGGGAGACCTCTTTGGGTTGATAGGGCATCCGAATCAACCGTTCTTTGCGGGTGGTGCAAAGGCGGATGACGGGCGGCTGAATGATGGGGACCAGTGCCATGTACGAGTATGCCGCGACGGTGATGGCACCCATATAGTTTGAGCCGAAGTGGTTGGCAACGAAGATGGAGGTGGGGCCGTCTGCCGCGCCGATGATGGCGATGGAAGCGGCATCCTTCAGCTCAAAGCCAAAGAGCGACGCCAGGGACAGGGTTAAGAAGATACCGAACTGTGCGGCGGCGCCGAAGAGCATCAGTTTGGGGTTGGACAGCAAGGGCCCGAAATCGATCATAGCACCGATGCCGATGAAGAGTAACAGGGGGAAAAGTTCATTGGCGATACCGGCATTAAAGAGTACGGTTAACGGTCCTGTTTCAGAGACGGCACCCGATAAGGGCAGGTTTGCCAGGATAGCGCCGAAGCCGATGGGCAGGAGCAGGGTGGGTTCCATATCCCGTGCGATGGCAAGGTAAATCAAGACACCGCCGATGGCCCACATTACCACCATCTGCCAGGTCAGTTCGGAAACTGCAGTTAACAAGAATTCCATAGAAACATCCTTTCTTTTAAAACAGGGAATAAAAAAGACCCCTACCGTCCCGTGACGGTAAAAGTCTTGTCACTTGGTGCAGAGGCGGGCAAACGCCGACTTGACGCCGTCTGCAACGGAAGGTCCGTTGACTACTCCCTTTTACTGGGGACATTATACCACGGTTGTTTGGCAAAATCAAGCATTTTTTGTCGAATTGACAAACGACGGCAGTAATGGTAAAATAAAAAGAAGAAAAAGGAGCGGTTTTATGACAGGCGAAAGTGCAGTTTTAGAATTAACCAACCTGCCGAAAACGGTGGGAGCACCTACATTAGAACGGATGGTACGCATCCTGGACGCTTTGGGAAATCCCCAGGAAGGTCCCGGGGTTATCCATATTGCGGGGACCAACGGGAAAGGCTCGGTTGCCGCTATGATTGCCGAGATGCTTCGTGCCGACGGGTACAAGGTGGGGATGTTTATTTCGCCTTACATTCACTCTTTTTACGAACGGATACAGGTGGACGGGAAACCCATTCCTGCCGAGGTTTTGGCGCGGCTGTGGGAACGGGTACGTCCTTTGGCACCGGATGCAGTAGCCTTTGAAGCGGTGACTGCAATAGGGTTTTTGTACTTTGCCGAGGAAGCCTGCGACTATGTGGTTTTGGAAACAGGGTTGGGGGGGCGGTTTGACGCCACCAACACGGTCAAAAAGCCGCTGCTGTCGGTACTGACTCATATTGATTTGGATCACACCGAAATTTTGGGGGAAAGGATCGAACAGATCGCCGCTGAAAAGTGCGGTATCTTAAGAAAAAACGGTGTGGCGGTTACTACGCCCTGTCAGAACCCCGATGCCTTAAAAGTGATTCAAGAACATTGTGACGCATTGGATGTGGCGTTGCAGATTGCGCCTTCTGCCGTTGTTTTGCGGGAAGAACGGGGCGTCCTTGAGCTGGAATGGGAAGGATCGGTATATTCCTTGGGGATGACCGCTTATTATCAGGCGGAAAACGCCGCCACCGCTCTTTGCGCAGGGTCCCTTTTAGGGATTTCTCCCGATGCGAAGGAACAAGGGTTGCGCCTTGCCCGTCAGCCGGGGCGGTTTGAATGGGTGACACCCGGGTTGGTGTTGGACGGTGCTCACAACCCCAACGGCATTAAAGGTTTGTGTGAGAGTCTGCGCCGTGTGACCCGCCCCCGAGAGGTCTGCGTGGTGCTGGGGATGCTTCCCGATAAGGAGCGGTTGTCCGCGCTGCCGTTATTGGCGGAAGTGGCGGAGGAGCTGATCGTTGTGCCTGTGCATACTCCGCGAGGGGATGACGGAAGACCGCTTTTTGAAGAGGCGCAACAATATTTTCCAAAGGTTTCTTACTGTGACTACGCCAAAAAGGCGATTTCGATGACCGACAAGCCCGTGGTTTGTGTCTGCGGTTCGTTGTATTTATTAGGAGAAGTTTAAGCATCGACAACTTTCGATGGATTGTACGGCGGGAAGTTTAGTACAATGGTCGAAAGGAGGCGAAGCGGATGCGCGTCAGAATTGAAGTAAAAAAACGTGCGTTACTGGCGACCCTGATGGGGGAGCTGGACCATCACGCGGCGACCAAGCTCAGGGAACGGTTTGACCGCGAACTGGCCGACCGCAAAATTAAGACGTTGGTTGTGGATCTGAATCAGGTCGGGTTTATGGACAGTTCGGGAATCGGACTTTTGATCGGCCGCTACCGACAGATGAAGTTGTTGGGCGGGGAGATGCGGATTGTGTCTTCCGACAAAGCGGTTTCACGGATGCTTACCGTTTCGGGGATCAAGAAGCTGGTCAAGGTCTACCGCAATGTAAACGATGCCTTAAAGGAGGGTGCGGCCTGTGAATGAAATGAAAGTTTCTTTTTTATCCCGTTCGGAAAATGAGGCCTTTGCCCGTACGGCTGTTGCTGCCTTTGCGGCGACTGTTGACCCGACGGTAGAACAGTTAAACGAGGTCAAGACTGCGGTTTCCGAGGCAGTGACCAACGCCATCGTCCACGGCTACGGCAACGACCGCGGCTGGGTGACGGTTGAAACCAAGCTGGACGGACGGAGGTTGATTTTAACGGTAACCGACGAGGGGTGTGGCATTGCTGATGTTCCCCGTGCCATGGAACCTCTATATACCAGCAAACCCGAAGAAGAACGCTCGGGCATTGGGTTTACGGTGATGCAAACCTTCACCGACCGTCTTGAGGTACAGTCGGCGGTGGGCAAGGGTACCATCGTGACCATGGAAAAGCAGTTATAAATGGGGGCGCAGGAGTTGCGCCTGGCGCTTTTACAAGCGGCACGGTCGGGTGACCGTGAGGCGGAGGAAGCGTTTGTTTCACAAAATCTGGGTCTGGTTCACGGGTTGGTGTCCCGTTTTGCGGGGGTGCACGACCGCGAGGAACTGTTCCAAGTCGGGTGTATGGGGTTGCTCCGTGCAGTCCGACGGTTTGACTTTACATACGAAGTGGCTTTTTCCACCTATGCCGTCCCCGTGATTTTAGGGGAGATTCGGCAGTTTCTGCGAGGCGACGGGACCGTGCATGTCAGTCGTAGTGCGCGGGAACGCGGGGCGCAGGTCGCCCGCGGGACAGAGCGGCTGACCCGTGAGTTAGGGCGTCCGCCTACCGTCTCTGAACTGGCAGAGGAGTTGGGAATGACCCCTTTTGAGGTGGCGGAAGCCGAGGCGGGGCGGCAGGTGCTCCCCTTAAGCGATTGGGAGCAAAGCCTGTCAGTGCGGGATGCCGACCCTGCGGAGCGGGTGGATCTTCGTCGTGCCCTTGCAGCTTTGCCTGAAAAGGAGCGGCAGGTGTTGGTCCTGCGGTTTTGGCGGGATTGTACGCAAGGAGATGTAGGTCAACGACTGGGTGTTTCACAGACACAGGTTTCCCGCTGGGAGCGGAGCGCAATTAAACGAATGCAAAGGATGTTGGAAGAATGAACTGGAAAGAAGTTAGCATTGCCACAACTACCGAAGGAATCGAGGTTGTGACAGGAAATTTACTGATGATTGGCATTAATGGTGCGTCGGTCACCGACAGTCGGGACTTTGAGGCGTTTTTGAACCATACCGAAACTTACTGGGATGCGGTAGAGGACGAGCTGATGGTCTTGCGGGACTGCGAGACCCAGGTGACGGTCTACCTTCCCGAGGACGAGCAAGGAGAGGCACAACTCCGTGACTTGGACGAGATGCTTGCCCATTTAAAGAATGAAGATACCACGGGGGTATACGGACGCTTGGAGCGGACGGTAACTGTCGTGCGGGAAGAGGACTGGGCAAACGAGTGGCGAAAGTATTTTAAACCCTTTACCGTAGGAGAACGGTTGCTGGTCAAACCGTCTTGGGAAGAGTTGGACGTTCCCACCGATCGCATTGTATTAGAAATAGATCCCGCTTCCAGCTTCGGTACGGGGCAGCATCATACCACCCAGTTGTGCATGGAACTGATGGAAGGTTTAGACTGGTCGGATGCCCGTTTGTTGGATGTGGGTACGGGCAGTGGCATCCTTGCCATTACGGGATTGCTCCTGGGTGCGAAGTCCGCCAGGGGCATTGATATTGACCTTCATGCAGTGGAGACGTCGATTGAAAATGTCCGTAAGAATGTGGGTGTGAATGCGGCTTATGAAGGGTTTTGCGGCGACATTGTTGCCGACCGTGCTTTGCAGGAACAGGTCTGTGGACAGTACGAGGTCATCACGGCAAATATTATTGCCGATGTGATCATCGGTCTGACCGACACCTTTATCACAAACTTGAAAAAAGACGGAATTTTGATTGTGTCAGGCATCATTGACGACCGCGCTGACGAGGTGGAGGACACCTTGAAAACTGCAGGGTTCCGATTGATTGAAAGAACGGCTCAGGGCGGCTGGGTCGCAATGGAATTTACCCGATAAGGGGGACAAAAGATGAAAGAATGGTTAAAGACCCTCCGCGACGGATGGCGGCGGGCAAAACAGTTTTCTTGCAGTCGGCGGAACAAGTCGGTAAAGGAGTTGTTGGGAATTTTCCGCGATCCCATCCGTGCATCGGCATTGCCTCTTTTGGGTGGGTTGGTGCTTTTGTTACTGGCGGCGGGAGCGGATGTTATTGCTCCGAAACTGCAGGAAGCGGTTATCGACAGTGTAGTGGAAAAGAGCGGACTGAACCAAACCCTTTTGTTTGGCGCAGGGGTAGCATTGCTCGCCCTGGGGGCGTTGCTTTTTCGAACCCTATCCGATTTCCAACTGCACCGCTCGGAAAACAAACTGATTTTAAAAATACAGACCCAGGTCTTTTCATATTTATTGGGTTTGCCCAAGACCTACTTTGACGGCAAGGAAAAGGATGGCATCATCAACCGCGTGTCGGCTGACATTTACGGGATGCGGAGCGTTCTGGCGGTGGTGCTTCACTTCTGCGGACAGATTCCCACCTTGCTGGTCAGCGCAGGGTTCCTGATTGCCAAGCATCCTGTGGTGGCGCTGTGGTCGTTGTTACCGCTACCCGTCTTTTTTGGGCTTTCCTATATCATCGGGCGCCGTACCCGTGCCCTTGCCTATTTGGCAGCAGACGAGCGTGCGGGAGTCTACGGCGTTATCGCCGAGTCGGTTAAGGGTTCGACCCTGATCAAGACTGACGGAGAGCAGGCGGGACAGGTTAAAAAGTTGGAACGCCGCGGCGAGCAGAATCGTCGGATCATGCTGGAGCAACGGGCTTTCGGCAGTCTGATGCGATTTTTGGGCGGGCTTTTCCAAAACGGCAGCAAATTGCTGGTGTTCGGCTTCGGTTTTTATATGATGTATCGGGGTGAGCTGACCCTGGGCGGCGTGGTAGCAATGTCCACCTATATCGGGATGGTTTACAGTCCTGCCCAAGCCATTGCCCGTGGTATCCTCACCTTGCAGGACGGCTTGACCGCATTAGAACGGGTAGCGGAGTTCTATGAGGTTCAGCCTGAGGATGTACAAAGCGGCCAGACCGCCGAAACGTTACGGGGGGAACTGACCTTTGACAAGGTTTCCTTTTCTTATGGGCAGGAACCTGTGCTGAAAGAGGTTTCCTTTGCTCTTGCCCCCGGAAAGATGCATTATCTGGTCGGTGAAAGCGGCGTGGGCAAGAGTACCCTGCTCAGCTTGATTTTATGTCTGTACCGCCCTCATACGGGAAAGATTTTCTTTGACGGTGTTGACCAAAAAGATTATGCCATCGAGAGTTTAAGACGGCGGATCGCCTATGTTTCTCAGGAATCCGTTTTCTTTTCGGGGACGGTCGCTGATAATTTGGCGGCACAAACAGGAGCTGACCGTAAAAGGATTATTACGGCGGCGGAGACAGCAAAGATCCATCAGCGGATTTGCGGGTTGCCCGACGGGTATGATACGGTGCTGGAAAGCGGCGCACCCCTTTTTTCCCAGGGAGAACGCCAACGATTGAGTCTGGCAAGGGCGCTTTTGCGGGATGCGGATATCTATGTAGTGGACGAACCAACGGCGGCATTAGACCCTGTAAATCGTGACGAGATACTGGCGGTATTGGATCGCCTTGCCGAGAACAAGACGGTGCTGGTGGTCACTCACCAGTTAAATATGATCCCTGGAGGGACGCAGGTTCTTCGCCTAAAAGACGGTGCGCTTTTGGAGGTGTCGGCAGATGAGACGATCCTTTGACAGCCTTTCGATTTCTGCCGCAAAAGAGATCCTGACAGCGGTGTTGGCGACAGGGAACCGGTTTCGGTTCACCGCCCACGGGGTCAGTATGAGTCCGTTCATCCGTGACGGAGACACTGTGGAGTTGGCGCCCGTTCAAAAGATTCGGCTGGGGGATATCCTTCTGGCAGAAAAGAATGGGCGGTTGTTGCTCCACCGCGCCGTGGCAATCAAAAAGGATACGGTGCTTTTAAAAGGGGATAATTTGAGTACTCCCGACGGGTGGTTTCGAAAAAAAGAAATTTTTGCAGTTGCCGTTAAGGTGAGTCATCACCAAGTGCACCAAAAATGGGGACTGGAGCGATTTTCGAAAACAGCGGCAGTGCTTTCTCGGTACAATTTTTTGCGAAAAGCTGCTGTTTTTGGCGCAAAGTTTTTAAAAAAGTAAAAAGAACTATTGACAATCAGAAAAAATGAATGTATAATGTGATTATCAAAATCCATCGTTGGATGTATTATGTTGTTTGATACAATTCTGGGAGGTAATGTAAAATGAAAAAGTATCTCGTAATTGCAACTGTATTGGTTGCTCTGGTAGCGTTGTTCAGCATCTCTGCTTCTGCTGCAGATATCGCTTTAGCTGATGTTCAGTATACTTCCAGTGCTACTGGTGTTACCATTAACCGTGTTGCTATCGGGCTGTCTGGAGCTCCGGTTCCTTCCGGCGACGGTTATTACACTGTTTTGGCATACACCGGTGCAGAAGATCCTTCTGCTGCAACGATTCTGTTTGTAGGTCAGGAAATTACTCCTATTACCAGCTTTAGTGTAAACCCCGCTTCGCTGAATAACAGACAGTTGTATGTAAAGTGTGGCGGTAGTGGTGTGGATCAAGCTGGAAACACAAATGCTACTTATGCTTTTTCCCTGGTTGCTTTTGACGAAAATGGAATGGCTTTGGATGTAAATAAGTATACCACAGCTGGTACCAAGAAACTGGAAGTTACCGGTGCAGACTCCATCCTTCTGTATGGCGCAGAGATTAGAAATGAAGCTGACCCGGCATACGTTGGCTTTGAAGTTCCTGGTGGAGATTCCGACGGTACCTATGCTCACCGTGTATACAGACAGTTTGTTGAACTGTAATTTGTAGGAACTTTTTCAAAAAATATACCATAGAGGAGTGTGTTACCGTGTACAATCGATTGGTACGGGTAGTCGCACTGGCTCTCACAATTGTTTTGACGATGTCCGTTTCGGTTTTTGCTGAGACGGACATTTCTGACAATTACGCCAGTTCTTCTGCCGTTTATGCTGCTGCAAAAGATGTAATTGCCAACGCCAAGGATAAGGCTGCAACCATTGATATTTACTTAGACCGCGCGTCTACCTACCTTGCATCTAACCGTACCGCTTTGATCAAAGACGGTTTTGTACTGCCTGCCGATGCACCTGCTGCTTTGGCTGCTAACCGGAAGGCGGTAGTAGATCTGCTGGCTGCTGACGGAACAGATTACGAGGATTTAATTAAGACCTTGACCGTCCGTGTTCCTGCAAATTACTCGCTGGATTACGGCACCTTGGTTGTAGATCGTTCTACCATGGAATCCATTCGCGCTGAAGGGTTTTCCCACCTGGTTTTTGAAAATGATCTGTTTGCTGTTCGTCTGTCTATGGTAGACTATTTGTCCACCATTCCCGAATCGGTTAAAACAGTTAAGATTTTTGCAGGCGAAACACGCACCGATGTACCTCAGTCTGTTTTAGACAAGGCGGGTTCTATGCCTATTTTGGTTTTCCGTGAATACCATGACGGTGTTCAGGTCAACAACAACTATTCCAAAAACGCTGTTGCCTTCATTGTAAAGAGTTCCATGTACAATGTCGCAGGGCGTTCTCCTTCGGAAAATATGTTCTTTAGGTATGACCTGAAGACGAACAGTGTTCATTTTGTTGTCAATTACGGTTATTCTGTTGCAACCGACACTGCTTCCTTTGGCGTCGAGGACGGCAACTACTTTATCTTCTTGCCCAAGGAAGCCGAAATGCTGAAGCCTGTCATCCCTGGCGGTAGCAGTAACAAGTCCGGATACGAAGATGTTTTGGACGAGCATTGGGCTTGTGAGTCCATTCGTAAACTTTCCGGCCGTGACGTTATCAGCGGCGTAGGCAATGGGATGTTTGAACCCGAGTCTTTTGTCACTCGGGAACAGTTTGCCAAGCTGTTGGCCGTCGGCTTTGATATGCCCGACGCAAGTGATGCGCCTTTCACCGATGTTCCTGCCGATGATTGGGCACATCCCTTCATTTCCCGTGTTTATGCCAAGGGTGTAACCAAGGGAATTGGTGGAAACCTCTTTGGTTACGGTCAGCGAATCACCCGTCAGGATATGGCGGTTATGATTTACAAGGTCCTGTCTGAAAACGGTGGTCTGGACGATATTAATCGCGACAACTTCACCTTTGTTGACGATTCGTCGATTGCCGATTATGCCCGCGATGCCGTTTACGCAATGCGCGCAAAGGGGATTATCAACGGTAACCCTGACGGTACCTTCTGTCCCAACGATTTTGCCACCCGTGCACAGGCCGCAACAATGCTTTGCTCGGCATTGGGGATTTGAGTATGGCTTTAGCAGAATCGGTTGTCTTCAAAAAACACTCCGAACTGGTCGAGCGTGAGATTGAAGGAGAAATCCTGGTTATCCCGATTATGGCCGGTGTCGGTGATGCGGATGCCAATATGTATTCTTTTAATAACCAGGGCGCGGCAATATGGGGTCTTATCGATGGCGAGACCTCGTTGGGTGAAATTGCAGACCGTCTTTGTGAAGAGTACGAGGTAACCCGCGACCGTGCGTTACAGGAAACAGTTGTGTTTCTGGAGGAACTTGCGGAACGGAACTTGATTTTACAGTAGCGCAGTCCGAAAAGACGGAGATTTGAAATGAGGGATTTGAATGGAGCAACGTCGTACACCGACTTCATTTGAATTTTTAAAAAAGAAAGCGGCGGATAAAACGCCGCTTTCTTTAAGTGTAGAGTTAACGGCGCGTTGCAACAACGATTGCCGACATTGTTATATCAATGTCCCCGCAGGGGATATCGCTGCCAAGGAAAAGGAACTCCCCCTTACCGAATGGGAAAGGATTGCCGATATGGCACGAGATGCAGGAGTGCTCTGGTGCCTGATTTCAGGCGGGGAACCCATGCTTCGCAGTGATTTTTTTGACCTTTACATGATGTTTAAACGTAAGGGGTTTTTGATCACTCTCTTTACCAATGCAACCTTAATGACCGAAGAGGCAGTGGCGTTTTTCAAGCGGTATCCGCCCTATAAAATTGAGGTTTCGGTCTACGGCGTTACCGACGATACTTATTTTGCGGTCACAGGAAAACGTGGGTACTGTCAGCGGATGAAAGAGGGCATTGAACGGTTGCGTGCTGCGGGGCTATACACCTGCTTGAAAACCCCTTTGATTCGTTCGAATCAGCAGGAGGCAGAAGCAATTTACCAATACTGTCGGGAACGGTCTTCTGAACCATTTCGTTTTGATACCATTCTACACAACCGGGTGGACTTTGACGCCGACCGCAATCGCTCGATTGCTGAAGAACGGTTAACACATCAACAGGTACTGGACTTGGAAGGCTTACGTCCTGAACGGTTGGAAATTTTAAAAAATGCGTGTCTGAACTCGCAACGTCAACTGCGTATCGACCCGGTCACGGGAGAACAACCGTTGTTTCGTTGTCGTGCGGGGGCGGAAAGCATCACGGTTGATCCTTATGGCAGAATGCGCCTTTGTGCTATGTTATCGGGTCCTGAATTCTTATATGATTTGAAGAAGGGCACCATTGATGAGGCCATGGGACCATTTCGGGATAGGATTTTGACAATGCCCAACAAAAACCCCGCCTTTGAACGGTGCCGCGGCTGTCGGGCGTTGCCCCTTTGCAACTGGTGTCCCGGCCGTGCCCTTTTGGAGATGGGAACAGTGGATGCCTTTATGCCAGAACTTTGCCGATTGGCAGAGAAACGCTTTGATGCTTTGACCAAGGAGGATGTGTAATGCGGGACGAAAAATGTTACGGGATGTATGCCGCGGCGGGAATTACCTTTCGGCTGTTTTCCGAACGCCCTGTTACAACTTCCACTTTTGCACCCAAAATGGACAAGTTTGCCGTTGCCGAGACGGGCGCCGAGGTGGTGGACGTCCATCACCATTTTACCATGCCCCAACGGCGGTTCGATACATCACCTGTGTACAACACCTCCCCCTGGACCATTTACCAGGAAGGGGAGACCTGGCACTATGTTTGGACCAATAAGCTGACCCGGACGGTGGAATACTACGCCGTTTTTACCGAGGAATACCATCAGGTACACATCTACCACTACAACACCGATCTTTGGGATCGGGGGAATCACGTGGGACTGTTGATGCGCACCAATGATCAGGTGCTGTTTTTGCCCCTGCTTTGGCAGCGGGGTGGATTTGTGCTTCATTCCTCGGCGGTGGTTCAGGGGGATCGTGCCATTGTTTTGGTGGGGCATTCGGGCGCGGGGAAGAGTACTGCTACCAATCACTTTGGAAAAGATGCAGTGGTCATCAGCGAAGACCGCAATATTATTCTACCCGAGAATGACGCGTTTTACGTTTACGGTTCCTGGATTCATTATAACAACGATCGTATCACCAATGACCGTAAGCGAGTAGATGCGTTGTACTTCATCAAAAAGGCCAACGAAACCCGTTTAGAACCTTTAAAACCCTTGACCGCAATACACGAAACGCTGTCCCATGTCGCTCGTGGATACGCCAATGCCAAGGGCTGGAATGCCACCGTTGATGCAGTGGAAAAATTTATTCAAAAAAATTTATGTTTTTACTTGCATTTTGAAAAAGATGGTGGTATAATGAATTTACTAAATCGTCAAAATTGATTTAATAATGTAAAGTTTCATTGGGAGGTATATGAGAATGAAAAAGGTATGGGAAACTCCTGAAGTTGTAGCAGTAGTACATGGTAGCCCTGAAGAAGCTGTTTTGATGACTTGCTATGATGATTTGACTTGCGAATTCGATGCAGCCGAAAGCACTGGGGCTGAATTTCTGACTGTTGATCTGGCTGCTATCAGCTGATTTTTACATTTTTCACAACCAAAAATGACAATTACCAAGTTGTTGGGATACCGACAGCTTGGTTTGTTGTGTCTTTGAACAAACGAGCTGTATCGGAAATACGAAAGGCGGGGAAAGGGGACTTTCTCTGCTTTTTTTCTTTACATTAATAGGAGACTGTGGTACAATAAAGCCAATACCAAAAGGGGGTTGCCCCTGCTTATACCAAACGGAGGTGTCTCGAATGAGAATTGAAACCAAGTGTATTCAAGAAGGATATGAGCCGAAAAACGGAGAACCGAGAATGCTCCCCATTTTTCAGAGCACGACCTATAAATACGACAGCGCCGAGCATTTAGGGAAACTTTTTGACTTAGAGGCTCCGGGGCATATGTATACCCGCATCTCCAATCCTACGGTGGATGCGGTTGAAAAGAAGATTGCCGCTTTGGAAGGCGGTATCGGTGCTCTTTGTACCTCGGGCGGTCAGGCAGCCAGCCTGATTTCGGTCATGAACATCTGTCGTGCAGGAGACCATATCATCAGTTCCTCTGCCATTTACGGCGGTACCTTGAATCTTTTTGACGTGACCTTGCGGAAGTTTGGCATCGAGACTACTTTTATTCCCCCGGATGCAGACGAGGAGACTTTAGAAGCTGCCTTCCGTGAAAACACCAAGCTGGTCTTTGCTGAGAGTCTGTCCAACCCTTCTCTGGCGGTAGTGGACCTGGAACTCTTTTCCCGCATTGCCCATGCTCACGGGGTTCCGCTGATTATTGACAACACCTTCCCCACGGCGGTGAACTGCCGTCCCTTCGAGCACGGTGCTGACATTGTGATTCATTCTACTTCTAAGTACATGGATGGCCATGGCGTTTCGTTGGGCGGTGTCATTATTGATTCGGGTAAATTCCAGTGGTCTCCCGAAAAGTTCCCTGACCTGGTTGAGCCGGACGAGTCCTACCACGGCGTTAGCTACGTTCGTGATTTTGGTGCGGCGGCGTACATTACCAAGGCCCGTGTCCAGCTAATGCGTGACCTGGCATCGTCCCCCTCGCCCTTTAACGCTTTTTTGCTGAATTTGGGGCTTGAGACCCTACCTTTACGGATGAAGCAGCATTGTGAAAATGCGATGAAGGTTGCCGCATTTTTGGATGCCGAGGACAAGGTGGCATGGGTTTGCCATCCCTCTTTAAAATCCCATCCCCAGTATGATTTGGCGCAAAAATACTTGAAGGACAGTGGTTGCGGCGTCATCTCCTTTGGTGTGAAAGGCGGACGGGAAGCTGCAATGAAACTGATGAACAGCCTACAACTTGCCAAGATTGTAGTCCACGTTGCAGATGCCCGTACTTGTGTACTCCATCCCGCATCTACCACCCATCGTCAGCTGACCGACCAACAGTTAGTCGAGTGTGGTGTGAAACCCGAAATGATCCGTCTGTCGGTGGGTATTGAGCATGCTGACGACATCATTGATGACCTGAAGCAGGCGTTGGCAAGATTATGAGCCGTTACGAGTTAGTGATTCCCACCCTTTTCGGTATTGAGGCGGTTGTCGCCCGTGAAGTGCGGGAATTGGGTTACGAGACCACCGAAGTTTCGGACGGTCGGGTCTGTTTTTTAGGGGACGACGAGGCGGTGGTGCGCGCCAACCTGGGCATTCGTGCAGGTGAGCGGGTTTTGATCAAGGTGGGGGAGTTTGAAGCCCGTACTTTTACAGAACTGTTTGACGGCTGCCGTGCATTGGACTGGCCACGGTTTATCCCCAAGCACGGGGCGTTCCCCGTGAAGGGGCACTCGGTGCGCTCGACTCTGTTCAGCGTTCCTGACTGCCAAAAGATTATTAAAAAGAGTGTTGCCGATTGTCTGGGTAGCCGGTACTCCCTGGGGCGGATGCCCGAGGATGGAGAGCTGTACCAGATTCAGTTTTCTATTTTAAAGGACAAGGTAACCTTGATGATTGATACCAGCGGTGAGGGTTTGCATAAGCGGGGTTACCGCAGGGATTCGTCCAACCGCGCCCCCATCCGTGAGACCCTGGCGAGTGCCATGGTGCAGTTGTCCTTTTGGAATGAGCATCGGATCTTGCTGGACCCCTTTTGCGGGTCGGGGACCATCCCCATTGAGGCGGCAATGATCGCCAAGAACATGGCGCCCGGGTTGCGGCGCAACTTTGCGGCAGAGTCTTTTAGCTGGCTGGACCCCACCCTTTGGAAAGAAATCCGTGAAGAGTTTACAGATGCGGTGGTGGAAGCCAAAGATACCATGATTTTTGCTTCGGACATCAACCCTGACTGTGTTCGTCTGACCATGAAAAATGCATCGGCGGCGCGGGTAGACCCCCTGGTTCGTGCAGGGGTGCGGGACGTTCGTGATCTAAAGTTCCGCGACCCGCGGGGCATCATCATTACCAACCCGCCTTATGGTGAGCGGATGGGGGATGCCAAGGAGGCGAAAGAACTTTCTCGGGTGATGGGGCGTGTGTTCCCCACATTCCCCGATTGGTCTTATTACATTATTACGCCTGACGAGGACTTTGAAAAAGACTTTGGAAAAAAAGCGTCCAAAAAACGGAAACTTTACAATGGTATGATTCGGTGTCAGTACTACCAGTACTTTGCTCCGAAAAAATGAGAAAACGCGAGAGAAACTTCGAAATCACGAGGTTTCTCTTATTTTTTTGAAAATTTGACTTTGTTTGACTTTTGCGATTTTGTGACAGAATGGTATACTAAAGTCAAAGAAAGTCAAAAACAAAAAGAGGTGGTCTGATGAAAGTCAGCGATATCATTGAAAGGTTTTTAAAGGAACTGTTAGAGGAGAATGGCGGGACGGTAGAGATTTGCCGTAATGATCTGGCGACGCGATTTCACTGTGTGCCCTCCCAGATCAACTATGTGATTGCCACGCGGTTTAAGAATGAGAACGGCTATGCTGTGGACAGCCGTCGGGGCGGCGGCGGGTCGGTACGGATTCGGCGGGTACAGCCTGCAGGCGGGAATGTGGTGATGCATCTGGTCAACCATATGGGGGATCGGGTGAGTTATCAAGAGATGGCTTATTTTCTGCAGGATCTGCTGTCTGCAGGAATTTTAAGTGAACGGGAGTGCAAACTGTTATTGGGAGCACTGTCCGACCGCGTACTCGGGGCCAACATCGAGCATCGGGAGCGTGTTCGTGCCGTTGCGTTAAAGAACGCCCTGGTGCATTTAATCAGTTGAGGTGATAAAAATGATTTGTCAACATTGTAAGCAACAGCCTGCCACCACTTATTTCAGCGAGACGGTGAACGGGCATCAGAAGGAATTGTATCTTTGCGCTGAGTGCGCCGCCAAGCATCAGTCCTCCTTTTTGAATGTGGGGGATTTCATGCAGGGGTTTTTGGGACAGGGGTATGTGCCCCGGAAAGAAAAAGCTTGTCCCGTCTGCAAGATGACCGAAAGGGCGTTTTATAAGCACAGCAAGTTTGGTTGCGCCGCCTGTGCCCGTACCTTTGAAGCCCAGACCCGCAGGGTCTTGCAACAGGTGCAGGGGAGCGGTCGGCATGTGGGAAAGGTTCCTGCCCACGGGCAGGAAACCGTCCGCAAACAGCGGGAGTTGGAACACTTAGAGAAAGAACTCCGTCAGGCGATTGCAGCCGAGGAGTATGAAGAAGCGGCACGGCTACGGGATACCATCCGTGACCTGAAAGGAGGGAATGACGGATGTGGTACAACGAAATAGGACCCGAGCAGGATGTGGTGTTAAGCACCCGCATCCGTCTGGCACGAAACCTTGCGGACCTGCCTTTTTCGGTGTTTATGGGGGCGGAGGAAGCCGCCGAACTTTTAAAACGGGTGGAGGGGGTATTGCCCCGACTGGGTGGATACCTAACGATGTATCGGTTGGATGGGATGGACGGAATTACCCGTCAGAAACTGGTGGAAGAGCATTTAATCAGCAAAGAACTGCAGGGAGGCGGCGGAGTGTTGCTCTCTGACGATCGCAAGGTGAGCGTGTTGGTCAACGAGGAGGACCATTTGCGGATTCAGGCGGTGGTGGCAGGGTTTGACCCCGCCGGCGCGCTGGATTTGGCGAACCGTGTGGACGATGCTTTGGAAGAAGAGTTTGCTTATGCATTTGACCCCGAGTGGGGGTATCTGACCTCCTGCCCGACCAACATGGGAACGGGGATGCGGCTGAGCGTGATGGTACATCTTCCCGCTCTGCAACAGTTAAAGCAAATTGGGAATCTGCGGGAGTCGTTGTCTAAAATCGGACTGACTGTTCGCGGGTTGTACGGTGAAGGTTCGGAAGCGGACGGTGCGGTGTATCAAATCTCCAATCAGATTACCATGGGCGTGACCGAAGCCGAGTTGGTGGAAAAGGTCACTGCTGCCATGAACCAGGTGATTAAGATGGAACGCTCTGCTGTTCGGGAGTTGAAGGATCGGTTTTTAGAGCGGTTTTCCGACCCTGTTTGGCGGGCTTACGGTGTACTTTGTTACGCTCGAAAGCTCAGCGGTCGGGAGTTTATGAACTTATACTCTCAGGTGCGGTTGGGGATTGCTTTAGGGATCATCCCCCTGGAAGAGTCTCCGTCTTTTCGGGAATTATTTGTTGCCGCCCAGGCTGGGATGCTGATGGCGGAAGCAGGGGAAGAGCTGTCCCCCGAAGAACGGGATTTGGCACGGGCGGACAAGGTTCGTGCCGTTTTGAAAGGAGCGATATAAATGAAAAACGAACTGCGATTTACCCGACTTGCCGAGCGGGTTTTGCGCCATGCACAGGAAATCGGTGAGAGTTCGGGCTACGGATATGTGGGCAGTGAAATGATTTTGGCAGGGATGTTGCGAGAAGCCGAGGGTGTTGCCTGTCAGGTGCTTTCCGACCATGGCGTGACCGAAGAAAAGGTCACCGAAAAGGCGTTGGAGATTTTGGGTGAACCCAGCGGTTCGGGGACCCCTGCCGCACTGACTCCCCGCACCAAGCGGGTGATTGAGCTGTCCGCCGTGGAAGCGGCACGGCAGGGACACGGATACATCGGTACCGAGCATCTGCTGATGGCGATTTTGCGGGAAGGTGCCAACATCGCTGTCCGTGTATTGGGCGAGTTGGGGGTTTCTGCCCGTGATTTGTACCAAGAGGTATTAAAGCGCATCAACGGCGAGGACTCTGTGACCGAAGAAACCGTCCCGCCTAAGGCGAAGGCGGGGTCTGCCAAGGGGAGAAAGACGCCCACCCTGGACCAGTTTGGTCGGGACCTGACTGAACTGGCGCGGGCGGGGAAGTTTGACCCGATTATTGGTCGGGGCGAAGAAATCGAACGGGTGACTCAGATTCTAAGCCGCCGCACCAAGAACAACCCCTGTCTGATCGGGGAGCCGGGGGTGGGCAAGACTGCTGTGGCAGAAGGTTTGGCGCAGGAGATTGCCGCGGGAAACGTACCCGAGCTGCTTCGCAACAAGCGGGTGATTGCCATTGACCTGTCTTCTATGGTGGCAGGCGCCAAGTACCGCGGGGAGTTTGAAGAACGTTTAAAGAAAGCATTAGAAGAAATTGTTACTGCGGGGGATGTGATCCTCTTTATCGACGAGGTGCATACCATTGTGGGTGCAGGTGCCGCTGAGGGTGCCATCGACGCTGCCAACATCCTAAAACCGTTGTTGGCGCGGGGGGAACTCCAGCTGATTGGTGCCACTACTCTGAATGAATATCGGAAGTATATTGAAAAGGATGCGGCGCTGGAGCGGCGGTTCCAGCCGATTACAGTAGGTGAGCCGACAGTGGAAGAAACGGTTGCCATCCTAAAGGGGATCCGTGATAAGTACGAAGCCCATCACGCCGTAGCCATTACCGATGGCGCGTTAGAAGCGGCGGCAAAGCTTTCGGCACGGTATATCACCGATCGATTCCTCCCTGATAAGGCAATTGATCTGGTGGATGAGGCGGCATCGCGAATGAAACTGCAGACGGTGACCGCTCCTGCAGAGCTACGGGAGATGGAAGAGCGTTTGTCCCAAATCGGTCGTGAGAAAGAGGAGGCTGTCCGCGGACAAGATTTTGAGAAAGCGGCTACCCTTCGTGACGAGGAGAATCGGGTTGCCGAGGAACTGAAGTCGTTGAAGTCGGTTTGGGAACAGGAGACCCAAAACGCCGCCCGAAAGGTTACCGAGGAGGAGATTGCCGAAGTGGTTGCCAAGTGGACGGGGATTCCCACCCGCCGTTTGCAGGAGGAAGAAGGGGAGCGGTTGCTTCGCTTAGAGGAGACTTTGCACAACCGTGTCATCGGTCAGGATGATGCCGTTTCGGCGGTTGCCCGTGCCATTCGCCGTGGCAGAGTCGGGTTAAAAGACCCCAAGCGACCCATTGGTTCCTTTATCTTTTTGGGGCCTACGGGTGTGGGTAAGACCGAGCTTTGCAAAGCCCTTGCCGAAGCGCTGTTCGGGGACGAGGACGCCATGATTCGGGTGGATATGTCTGAGTATATGGAAAAGCACTCGGTCTCCCGTTTGGTCGGTTCGCCTCCCGGATATGTAGGTTATGATGACGGCGGCCAGCTCACTGAAAAGGTCCGCCGCAAGCGCTATTCCGTTGTTTTGTTTGACGAGATTGAAAAGGCGCATCCTGACGTGTTCAATATCCTGCTTCAGGTACTGGAGGACGGGATACTGACCGACAGTCAGGGACGAAAGGTGGACTTTCGTGACACGGTGGTGATTATGACTTCCAACGTAGGTGCACGACGGATTACCGAGACTCAGCGCCGTCTGGGTTTTGCTGCCGAAGAACAGACTGCGGGCAGTGAGGAAATCCGTGAGCAGGTAATGGGCGAACTGAAACAGGCCTTCCGTCCCGAGTTTTTAAACCGTATTGATGACGTCATTGTTTTTGCCCAGTTGCAAAAGCCCCAGATACGCATCATTGCCGAGAAGATGCTGGAGCGGGTGACTGCACGGATGGTGGACCATGGCATTGCCCTTCGCGTTACCGACGAAGCGTTGGACCATTTGGCGGAAGCGGGCTTTGACCCCGTTTACGGAGCAAGACCCTTGCGCCGTGCCATCCAGTCCCAGGTGGAGGATTTACTGGCGGAAGGAATGCTGTCGGGGAAGGTTTTGACCGATGCGGATGCGGTAATCGGCGTACAGGACGGGAAGATTGCCCTGGTTTCGGAAGAAAATTTGGGAAAATGATTGACAAACCCAAGAAGTTTAGTTATAATAAATACGCATGTTTATAGGAAGAGGTACGTTGCGCATGAATCTGTCCGCATTGTTGAAAAATGAAGGTGCCGTTCGGGAACTGAACGAAGTTCTGGAAATTGACGGCGTTTCTTTGGCGGAGGGGTTTGTCCCGATTGAAGGTGGAGCCACGGTAGTCGGCTCGGTCAAGAATATCGGGCAAGAACTGTTACTTGATGCAACCGTGTCGATGACTGTCGTCCGCGGGTGTGACCGTTGCTTAAACGAGACGCGGACACAGACCGTTTTCTCGGTTTCGGAGCATCTACTCCCCGAAACCCGCATCAGCGAGGCTGATGAGAAAGACGGCATTGTGCTCGTTGAGGGCGAGTTGGATTTGGTTGAGCTGGTCAAAAGCCGACTGATTCTTCACCTGCCGATCAAGCACCTGTGTTCCGAAGACTGCAAGGGCTTGTGCGCACAATGTGGGGCCGACTTAAACGTTGCTCCCTGCATCCACTGCTCCGCGCAGGAGTCTGAACACGAAGAATAAACAAACAATTCCGTAGGAGGTGTTTTTTCAATGGCAGTACCGAAGAGAAAAGTATCCAAATCCAGACGCGATAAGAGACGCGCTAATTGGAAACTGTTGATTCCTGGTATGGTTGAGTGTCCTCAGTGCCACGCCGCCAAACTTCCCCACCGTGTGTGCAAGGAGTGCGGCTATTACAAGGGCAAGGAAGTCATCTCGGTTTCCAACGACTAATCACAACACAAAAGGCGATCCGTCAGGGTCGCTTTTTTGTTTGTCCGAAAAGAAAAATACGCCAGGCTATATAAGCCCGTTTTCTTGTGCGTTCTAAGAGAGAAGACGTCCCGTTTCGGGGGCTTACCAAGGGCTTTTATAACCAAAAAAGACCCTCCCGAAACGGGAAGGTCTTTTGTTTGTTTGGGGTTAGTTGTTTTGGAGTTCTTCTAAACAATCGGCACAGATTAGTTTGCCCTTAAAGGTGTTCAGGTCTTTGCTCGAACCGCAGAAGAGGCAGTTGATTTCGTGCTTCTTTAACACGATGCGGTCTTCCTCGACGGTAATTTCCAGAAAGTCACGCTCCGCAATGTTCAAAGTGCGGCGCATTTCGATGGGTAATACGATTCTGCCCAAGTCGTCCAGCGCACGAATCATTCCGGTAGATTTCATTCCGTTTCCTCCTTTGTTTTTTCCTAGTATAGCATAATTTCCAAAGATTGTCAATTATTTTACATGAAAGATTTTGCGGGGGAATAGAATGAATCAAAGGAGGGGAAGGGATGCTGAACGGATTGTGGTCGGGGATGTTGATCATTTCGTTGTTCTTCGGCGGGATCAACGGACGGCTGGACGAGGTGGTTGGAGCGGGGCTCAACGCTGCAGGGGAAGCGGCAAAGCTGACTCTGGGGTTGTTGGGCGTTCTTTGTCTTTGGTGCGGGGTAATGGAGGTGTTGCGCCAGGCGGGAGGTGTGGGCTTGGTGGGGCGAATTTTCCGACCTGTGTTAAAGCGACTGTTCCCCAAACTACCCGAAGAATCCCCTGCCATGGAAGCGATTGTTCTGAATTTGTCCGCCAATATGCTGGGGATTTCCAACGCCGCTACGCCTTTGGGGTTAAGGGCGATGCGGGAACTACAAAAACGAAACCAAAACCCCGATGAAGCCAGCAACGAAATGTGTACCTTTGCGGTAATGAACACCGCTTCGGTGCAGCTGATCCCCACCACCTTGGTTGCCCTGCGTCAGGGAGCCGGATCGACGGCGCCCTTTGAGATTGTTCTCCCCGTGGTGGCGGTTAGTCTGATCGTGCTGATGATTGCTCTGACCTGTGAAAAACTGGGGGAATGGCGATGGTAATCGGGTTGGTGCTGTTTGGGACCATTCTGCTGGCGTGGTACAAAAGAGTTTCGGTTTTTGACGGGTTTGTGGCGGGGGCGAAGGAGGGAATCGCTACCGCCTTCGGGATCCTGCCGTCCCTGGTAGGGTTGCTGGTTGCGGTGGGGATGTTCCGCGCTTCAGGGGCGATGGATCTGCTGTTGACCTTTCTTGCCCCCGTCGGCAGTGCCTTGGGGATTCCTGCCGAGGTCATGCCCCTGGCAATGCTTCGGCCTGTATCGGGAAGCGGGTCACTGGCATTGGTGGCAGAGCTTTTTGACCGCTATGGACCCGACTCCTTCATTGGGCGGGCGGCATCGGTATTGATGGGGTCTACCGAGACGACCTTTTATACCCTGGCGGTCTATTTCGGGAGCGTAGGCATCCGCCGCACCCGACATACACTTCCTGCCGCGCTGATTGCCGACGGATGCGCCGCAATCCTTGCCGTAGCGGCGGTGCGGGTCTTTTTTGAATAAGACTTGATTTTGCG
Source organism: Clostridia bacterium (assembly GCA_045655245.1). GTDB lineage: Bacteria > Bacillota > Clostridia > RGIG8785 > RGIG8785 > RGIG8785. The sequence goes on from JAZOOX010000014.1 coordinate 37,992, forward strand.
GGGAAAAACTGGTATAATAAAATAAATTCCACAAGGAGGGATTCGATATGGAAAACGGAAAAGTAATTTTCTCTGAAGATGTGATTATTGCGTTAATGAAAAAGGCGATTGCCGAGACCGAGGGTGTTTCTACTGTCAGCGGCGGTTTGTTTAACAAAAAACCTGCCATCCGTGCAGTGGTGGAAGAAGCAGGCGTATCGGTTGCCGCCAGCGTTTGTGTGGACTACGGCAAGCACATTCCCGATGTGGTACTGGCATTACAGCAGTGTGCCGCAGGGATGATTACCGATATGACCGGTTTGGCTGTTTTGGAACTGAACATCACGGTTGCGGATGTTGCCATTCCCAAGACCGAAGAGGTTTCGGAATGAGTTGGAGCGTTTCGCTCCTGAAGGCAGTAAACCGCCTTTTCCCCTTGCCGCAACATCCTTTTAATCTGCAAAACGACGGGGTCAAGACCTATGCCGAATGGCAGTTTGAAAAGGGTCGCGACACCGTCGCTTTTTATTTGGAATATGCGACGTTGGCAGAACTGTTTTCAGGTAAGCAGGTGTTGGACATCGGTTGCGGTGCGGCGGGCAAGACCCTTTTTTATGCCAGCTGCGGCGTAGACCACATCACGGGAATGGACATTGTTCCTTACTATGAGGACGAGGCCAATGCTCTGGCTGAAAAGCTGGGCTACGCCGACCGGTTTACTTTTGTGTTGGGAGATGCCGCCCAGACCCCTTTTACCGATAACTCCTTTGACACGATTATCATGAACGATGCCATGGAGCACGTGGACAAGCCTGAAGAAGTCTTAAAAGAGTGTCTGCGCATTCTTCGTCCCAAGGGCCGTATCTATATCAATTTTCCGCCTTACGACCACCCTTACGGAGCCCACCTGAGCGATGCCATCGGGATGCCCTGGGTCCATCGGTTTTTTACCGAAAAAACCTTAATCGCAGGGTACAAAGACCTGGTTCGCCATCTGCCCGACGGCGAGAGCCGCATCGACTTCCGCATTTCCAAACGGGAGAACGGAGAGGAATATTTTTCTTATATTAATCATATGAGTATCCGCCGATTTCGGGGCATACTAAACCGACTGGACCTGACTCCCGCTTATTTGCGGGAAGTACCGTTGCGGGGGTTTTTAACGCCCTTGGCAAAACTCCCCTTACTCAAGGAGTGCTTCGTCAAAATGGTAGTCTGTGTGATTGAAAAGGAGGACATATGAATATCAGCCAAAACATTCGCTACATCGGCGTAAACGACTATAAAACCGACCTGTTCGAAGGTCAGTACAAGGTTCCTGACGGAATCTCGTACAATTCTTATCTGATTTTGGACGACAAGATTGCGGTCATGGACACGGTAGACACCCGCTTTTCCCACGAGTGGCTGGACGCTCTCCAGCGGGAATTGGGCGGTCGTACCCCCGATTATCTGGTTATTCAGCATATGGAGCCTGACCATTCGGGGAGCATTGGCAAGTTCTTGGACACCTACCCTAATGCCACTGTGGTTTCCTCGGACAAATCTTTTGGGATGATGCAAAAGTTCTTTGGTCGACCCAAGGGCGAGGAGCAGCGTCTGACCGTTGCCGAGGGGGACACCCTTTCTTTGGGCGCACACACCCTGCATTTTGTTGCTGCACCCATGGTCCACTGGCCCGAGGTTATGGTCACTTACGAATCCTCTGAAAAGGTGCTCTTTTCCGCTGACGGGTTCGGCAAGTTTGGTACCCCCGAGCGGGGCGGTGAATGGGCAGACGAGGCGCGACGCTATTACATCGGTATCGTAGGAAAGTATGGTCCGCAGGTTCAGGCGTTGTTGAAAAAAGCCGCAGGATTGGATATTGAAACAATTTGCCCTCTGCATGGGCCTGTGCTGAAAGCACCTCTGGCCGAGTATCTGCGGTTGTATCAGGCTTGGTCGTCCTACACTCCCGAAGAAGAGGGGATTATGATTGCCTATACCTCGGTCTATGGGAACACCCGCAACGCCGTACAAAAACTGGCGGAAAAACTCAAAGCACTGAACTGCCCCCGTGTAGAGGTCTGTGACCTGGCACGTACCGACATCGACCAGGCGGTGGCAAACGCCTTCCGATTCAGTAAACTGGTTTTGGCGACCACCACTTATAATGCGGGACTATTCCCCTATATGCGCCGCTTTGTGGAATATCTCACCGAGCGAAACTTCCAAAACCGCACTGTGGGTCTGATTGAAAACGGAAGCTGGGCACCCCGTGCTAACAAACTGCTGCACGAGGCGCTGGATAGCTGCAAAAACATCACCTGGCTGGCGGACGAGCTTACCATCCACGCGGCAATGACCGACGCCGACGGCGAGACCTTGCAAAGAATGGCGGAAGAACTTTGTCAGGACTATCTGGCACAAAACGGCGAGACCGCTGATAAGCAGGACAAGACCGCCCTCTTTAAACTGGGCTACGGGTTGTACGTGGTTACCTGCCGGGACGGCGAGAAGGACAACGGGCTTATCGTCAACACTGTGACCCAGGTCACCGACACCCCTCAACGGGTAGCGGTCACCATCAATAAAGAAAACTACTCCCACCATATTATCCAAAAGACGGGGAAGATGAACATTAACTGTCTCACCGAGGAAGCACCTTTCTCGGTCTTCGAAAACTTTGGATTTAAGAGCGGTCGTTCGACAGATAAGTTTGCCGACATCGACGCCCTACGCTCGGACAATGAGCTTACCTTCTTGTCCCGTTATATCAATGCCATGCTCTCGTTAGAAGTAGAGGAGTATGTGGATTTGGGCACCCACGGCATGTTCGTTTGCGCCGTCACCGAATCCCGCGTAATGAGTGACAAACCCAGTATGACCTACGCTTATTATCACGAAAACGTTAAGCCGAAGCCTCAAACCGACGGCAAAAAAGGATACGTCTGCCGCATCTGCGGATACGTCTACGAGGGTGATCCGTTGCCCGAGGACTTCATCTGTCCTCTTTGCAAACACGGCGTAGCGGATTTTGAGCCGATTGAATAGAATAGTGATTAGTTAAGGAAAGGACTTGGATTTCTCCAAGTCCTTTTTGTTATAAAAAAGAAGACCAATAATGACCAAAAGGATTGTGGTATGCTTTCTTTGTAAAAGGTTGTTGCTTTACAAACGACCGAGTTTATGATAGTATTAGGAGGAAATGAATGAACGAAGAAAGAACCGCAGACGTTTTTCGCTCGTACTTGGTTGAAAATGCGGAATATGCAGGACAGGCAGAACTTCCGATCATCAAAACCAGCGATGAACTTCCGCAAAAACTTGTCCCGTTTTCCAAAGCGGTGACCAGAGGTCGCAAAGACTTCGACAGTTGGATTTGCTTTTATGAGCATGATGACCGATTTGAACGGTTGTGGAAAGACCCCAAGCGCTACTTGCCGATTATCAAAAAATTTAAAGGGGTTATTTCACCCGACTTCAGTCTCTACCGCAATATGCCGATTTGTATGCAATTGTGGAATACTTACCGTGGTAGAGCACTCGCCAATTGGCTTCAAAAAAACGGCGTAGAGGTTATCCCTAACGTCCGTTTTGGGGACGAACGCTCTTATTCTTTTTGCTTTGACGGGATTGAATCACAAAAAACGATTGCCGTTGGTACCCACGGATGCATTAAACACAAAACAGACCGCCTCTTTTTCCAAGTGGGCTTGGATGTTGCTGTCCGTAGACTGAACCCCAAAAACATAATCGTTTACGGACGGGCCCCTGACCGCGTATTTAAGCCCTACCGTGACCGAGGTATCCACGTTATCGCCTTCGAAAGCGAGTTCGCAGCATCTCGAAAGAAGGTGCGGGAATAATGGGTGGCGGAGCAGGCGGAAATTTTGGAAAAACCCAGGGGAGCGCATTGGATGCAATCAGTAACCTATTAGTAGCGGCATCTTTGATTCCGGGAGTGGATAGTGTTACCAACGTCATCTCGATTCCCGTTGACATCCTTCGGGGAGATTGGCTTTCGGTAGGACTGGATGTGCTGGGAGTCTTGCCCGTTGTCGGCGAAGCAGGAGATGCTATGAAACTGGCAAAACTTTCCGACAAGGCTTCGGATGCTACGAAGGTAGTAAAAAGAGCTACAAAAAGTGTGTCCGATAATGCGAGAAACGTTGCCAAACGATATTCTCTTAGTAAAAATGGTTATTTCGGAACGAAAGGAAAAAACACACGAGTTTTCAAAAGCAGTGATCCTTTGAAAGAGTCTGCTGACTTTTATAAAAAGATCAGTAGGGGTGGCGTAGAACGGGTTTTGCCTAATGGAAAAGGTGTTCAAACGGTTTTTCCTGATAATTCAAGCGTTGTTTATCGAGTGATTACCAAGACGCTTGATAGTCCTGCGGTTGAAATAATAGTAAAAACTGCAGGGCAAATAAAGTCACAAAAGATTCATTTTATAAAATAAGGAAGTGAGAACAAGTGATATTTGTTACTTTAAACGATCAAATGGAAAAATTGCTCAGAAGCATTAAAGGAGCCGAAACGGTTTCGTATGAATGCGAGAAAACTTTTAATAATGTTTATGGCAAACTGAGAATCCATACCGAAAAAGGGTCTGTCGAAGTGACCAATTTTCATCAAACGAGAGACGTTTTAGGGGCTCAGGAAGATGTGTCCGGATTTCAATGCAAAAAGGTGAAAAAAGGGGATTGTTTTAAATCCTTGTGCGGGGACGTTGCTGAAACGTTTCGGATGAAGGGGCTTGTTACGGAAATCAAAATTATAAATGATGCCATTTCAGTGAACGACGGAACATATGAAATCTCTTTCGATCAAGCGATTGTTATAAAAACAGAGGACGAAACAGTAATGTTTTCGCGCGATGCGTGGTTTTCGGAGGATATAACAGTTTCCGAGCACGATGATTATGATTTGCTTGTTCCAGTGTCTCGGGTTGCTGAACTGTGGTCATTTGATGGGGATAATAAAGTAAAGATCACCAGAACAAGCCGACAGTTATAGAAATGAGCGATGGTTTTTTGGGTATTATCATTTGGACAAAGCAATTGATGAAAAACATATCGCCGTATTTGACGAGATCATTAAACTTTAAACGAAAAGGACTTGGAGAAATCCAAGTCCTTCTTTGTTTTGGTTTAAAAATCATGGCGATCATCTACCGAGAGTCTGTTCTCGGAAAACAAGCGAAGCAACTCCTTATTGCAATATGGGGATTATATCCCCTTAATAATTGAGATTATAACCCCCCATAATAGTACTTGCCAAGATGAAGGGGGAAATAGAACGATTCGGTTTGACAAGTTGTGGGAGACAATGGAGCAAAAGGGTGTCAGTACCTATCAGTTGAGGGAAAAGTGTGGCATCGACAGCAAGACCATTCGGCGGTTAAAAGCCAACGAGAATGTTGAGACAAAGACTTTGGACAAGCTTTGCGCCGCACTGGACTGTGTGCTGAGCGACATTGCTGAATATATTGCAGAATAAGGTATCATGGTTCGTTAATGAAAAAAGTCAGCCGAGGGGCTGACTTTTTTATAGGGGATTCAGGGTTTATTGGTTACGGATAACGGATCGCCGTTTTATGACCACTCGCCCAGTGCAAACGATAATGCAGCAAGGACGGCAGGACCTGCAGTTTCGGTGCGGAGGATGCGAGGTCCTAAGGTGACCACGGTAGCACCTTGGGCAGTCGCTACTTCGGCGGGGTCAAACCCGCCTTCGGGACCGATCCAGATGCCCACTCGTTTGGGAGTGCTTTTTAAGGCTTCTTTTAAAGATTGACCGCCGCACTCATAGGGGAGCAAAAAGAGGTCGAAGTCGCCGATGCGGGCGGGGACGTCTTTGCTTTTGATTAACGGAGAGACGGCGGGGACTTTTCCACGGCCGCTCTGCTTGGCGGCGGAGAGTGCGATTTTTTGCCAGCGCTCGGTCTTGTCGCCTTTGGCAACGGAGCGGGACATTTCCACTGGGACGATTTCGCTGACTCCCAATTCCACGGCTTTTTGGATGACCGTTTCCATGCGGTCGCCCTTGGAAAGGCCTTGGAAAAGGACAAACTCGGTTTTCGGCTCGGCAGTGGAGGGGCGTTTTTCCCTTAAGGTGGCGGTGACGCAATCTTTTTGGATATGGGTGATGGTGCCTACGTAGTCAAAGCCTTGACCATCGCACAGCTCTAAGGTTTCCCCCGCTGTCATCCGCAGGACGCGGACGATATGACCTGCATCCTCGCCGCGGATATTGGCGGTGGTATCATTTTCGAATTCAAAGAAAAACCGGGGCATGGAACTACCTCCTTTTGCTTCATTATAACATATATAGGAACGTTTGCAAGAAAATTTTAAAAAAACCTTGCATTTACCAAAAAACTGTGGTAAACTATTTAGGCAAAATACGCACATTCGCGGATATTCTCGGCGGTGCCGCAAGGTTCCGAGGGTAGTTGATGCGGGTGGAGGTATTAAAAAAACCGGAGGTGTTTTAAAAATGGCAGTAATTTCTATGAAGCAGTTGTTGGAGGCCGGCGTACATTTCGGTCACCAAACCAGAAGATGGAACCCTAAAATGGCAGAGTACATCTTCACCGAGAGAAACGGTATCTACATCATTGACCTGTTAAAGACGGTTAAGAAGGTAGACGAAGCTTATCGTTTCTTACAAGAGGTCAGCGCTGAGGGCGGCGACATTCTGTTCGTCGGCACCAAGAAGCAGGCGCAGGAAGCCATCCGTGACGAGGCTGTTCGCGTTGGTATGTACTACGTAAACGTAAGATGGCCCGGCGGTATGCTGACCAACTTCAAGACCATCCGCAAGAGCATTGATCGCTTAAAGCAGTTGGAAACCATGGAAGCAGACGGCACTTTTGAGCTGCTCCCCAAGAAAGAAGTTATCAAGCTGAAGAACGAAGCCGCTCGTCTGGAAAAGATCTTAGGCGGTATCAAGGAAATGAAGCAGTTGCCTAAGGCACTGTTCGTTGTTGACCCCCGCAAGGAGCACATCGCCATTTCCGAAGCGCGCAAGCTGAACATTCCGATTGTTGCTATCGTTGATACCAACTGTGATCCGGAAGAAGTAGACTACGTTATCCCCGGCAACGATGACGCTATCCGCGCCGTTAAGCTGATCACCGCCGCTATGGCCAACGCCGTTATCGAAGGCCGTCAGGGTGAGCAGAACGTTGCTGAAGAAAGCGAAGACGCTGAATAATTCAAAATAAGGAGTGTTTGAGAGATGTTTACTGCTCAAGACGTTAAAGAATTACGCGAAAGAACCGGCTGCGGTATGATGGACTGCAAAAAGGCTCTGACCGAGACCAATGGCGACATGGACAAGGCTATTGAGTTCCTGCGCGAAAAGGGCTTGGCTACTGCCGCTAAGAAGGCAAGTCGTATCGCAAGCGAAGGTTTGGTTGATTGCTACATCCACGATGGCGGTCGTATCGGTGTTATGATTGAAGTAAACTCCGAGACCGACTTCGTTGCCAAGAACGCTGAGTTCAAGCAGCTGGTACACGACCTGGCAATGCAGGTTTGCGTTAACAGCCCTGCTTACGTTCGTCGCGAAGAGGTTCCTGCTGAAGTAATCGAACACGAACGTGAAATCATCCGCGCTCAGGCGTTAAACGAAGGCAAGCCTGAAAAGATCGTCGACAAGATGGTTGACGGCCGCATTGAGAAATACTTCAAGGAAGTTTGCTTGATGGAACAGCCTTTCATCAAGGATCCTGATATCAGCGTCAGTGACCTGGTTACTTCCAAGATCGCTACCATTGGTGAGAACATCACCGTTCGTCGTTTCGTTCGTTTCGAACGCGGCGAAGGTTTGGAAAAGCGCAGTGACGACTTTGCAAACGAAGTTGCACAGATGATCAATGGCTAATTTCAAAAAGCACCCGAAAGGGTGCTTTTTTTGAAGTAATAATGAAGAGGTAAGAAAAGGACTTGGGAAACCAAGTCCTTTTTCATTTGGTTAACAAAAGTTAACCAAAACGGGGCAGGAGAGCGGAGGGGTGGTTGGAAATTCTTAACTGATTGATAATTGTTGGGCGATTTTTCTTAGCCAAAAGAGACGTCGTTTTTAGGGATTTTCTCCCACCGTGGAAAAAGGCTGAAGGAGCTGTCGCGACAAGCGGGATTTTTAAAAATTTTTGTAGAACATTTTGTGTTTATTTCTGTTCTGTTACAAACATACCACAAAATGTTGTATATGTTTCATTTATGTTTCAATCAGGTTAAAATTTTTTTAAAAAAAGGGTTGAAATCTCAAAAAAAATACTTTATAATATAGTCAAGTGGGGTGAAGTGTCACCAAATGTCATGAAGTGGCAAAAATCGGTCCCCGATTCCCAATGAAAAGGTGGTGAAACAAAATGCTCATCGGTAAGTTCGAACACAGTTTGGATGCAAAGGGACGTGTTACGGTTCCGGGGCGGTTCCGCGACGACCTTGGCGAGCATTTTGTCATTACTCAGGGAATGGATCAAAACCTTTACATTTACCCCTTGGAGCAATGGGAAAGCTTTGCTGCAAAATTAAGCAGACTTCCGTTGGGCAACAAGGATGCCCGTGAGATTCTTCGTTTCTTTACCGGTGCTGCATGTGAGTGCGAACTGGACAAGCAGGGAAGAGTCTTGATTCAAAGCGAACTTCGCAGCTTTGCCAATATGGTCAAGGATGTTGTTTTCGTTGGCGCCATCAACCGTATCGAGGTTTGGGGTCGTGAAGAGTACCTTGCCAAGATGGCGCAGGTCGATACCGATCCTGAGACCATGAACGCGCGGCTGGAAGCCAAGATGGAAGAATTTGAACTGTGATGACGAGTTTTTCCCATATCTCGGTACTAAAAGAAGAAACTATTAATCAACTTGACATTAAGCCGAACGGCGTCTATTTAGACGGTACCCTGGGCGGGGGCGGACATGCTTTTGAGATTGCCCGCCAGTTGGGGAATGGTCGGCTGATAGGAATTGACCGTGACGATGCTGCGATTGCTGCTGCAACCGAACGGCTTTCTCCTTTTTCGGACAAGGTTACCCTTGTTCGGGACAACTTTAAAAACGCTCGTTTTATATTAGAAGAACTGGGCGTTGACGGTCTGGACGGCGCCATGCTGGACTTGGGCGTTTCCTCCCATCAACTGGACGAGGGAGAGCGAGGGTTTAGTTATCGGTTTTCCGCACCCTTGGATATGCGGATGGACAGACGTCAGGAACTGACTGCCGATACGGTGGTCAACACTTACTCGGAACAGGACTTAGCCCGTGTCATCAACGACTACGGAGAAGAACGGTTTGCTCGTGCCATTGCGCGGCGGATTGTTCAAGCCCGCGCAACGGCGCCTATCGAAACGACCGATGCGTTGGCGGAGCTGGTTTTATCAGCATTCCCTGCGGCGGCTCGAAGAAACGCCACGGGACATCCTGCGAAACGCACTTTTCAGGCTTTGCGAATTGAGGTCAACGGGGAATTGACCATCTTAAAAGACGCCGTTTATGACCTTTTCTCCTGTTTGAAATCGGGAGGGAGGTTAGCGATTATCACCTTCCATTCCTTAGAGGATCGGGCGGTGAAACAAGTCTTTGCAGACCTGTCCACCGGTTGCACCTGTTCGAAAAAATTGCCCGTTTGTGTTTGCGGACGGGTGGCGGCAGGAAGGCTGATTACCAAAAAGCCGTTTGTTGCGACGGCAGAAGAACAAGAGCAAAATCACCGTGCCCACAGTGCAAAACTGCGGGTCATTGAAAAAAATTAAGGGGGAACGCGACATGTCAGTTGCTACACGGGGGAGTAGCGCCTATCGTTTAGAAATGATAGACTCGGCCGAACGGGTCGAACACACCAAATCTAAAAATCGCCGCAACCTGCAGACCAAAGCCGCTTCGAAGATGAAGGCGTTCGTTGCGTTACTGACTGTTTGTGCGGTTGCCTTTGGGATGGCATATCGGTTTGCCGTCTGGACCGGTTTAAACGCCGAGGTGAATGCTTTGGAAAAGGAGCTGACTTTAATTCAGGGTCAGAACAAACAGAGCGAACTGGCCATTGAGCAGAGTTACGACTTAAAAACGGTAGAAGAAATCGCCGTTACCAAGTTGGGAATGAGCCGCCCGTCCAAAGCACAGATTACTTATATTTCGATGAATTCCGCAGATTTCGCCGAGGTTGTCGGCGCTGAAGAACCTTCAGCGTGGCTGAGCCGTTTGGCAAGTGGCGTTCTGGCATATTTGCGATAAGGAAAACATACACTCAAGATAGTGGCGAGGCGTTTTAGTGGCCTCGCCATTTTGCCCACTTTTAGGAAAAGAAGGGCAATGAAATGCAGAAGGGAGAAAAAACATGGGACACCATACCAGAGCGAGAACGGTCATATTGATTCCCGTTGCTATCATCCTGGCGCTGGCGCTGTTGATTCGCGTTGGGTATTGGCAGTTTGTCCGCGGGGACCAGCTGCGCACCGAAGCGGCGCAACAGCAAACCCGTGACCGTTTGGTACAGTCGCCCCGTGGTTCGATTTTAGACCGAAACGGCAAGGAACTGGCAGTTTCTACCACTGTGGAAACAGTTTCGGTCACCCCAAAGACGGTGCGGGATAATAACAAGGATGTTGCGCTGGTTGCCTCTCGCCTGGCAGGGATTTTGGAAATGGATCCTCAGGATGTACTGGATATTTTTAACCGTCAGACCAGCTACGAAATCGTCAAACGGCGGGTGGATAAAGACACCGCCGCGGCTGTTCGCGCCTATGTGGCAGAAGCGGATGTCAAGGGGATCAGTCTGGACGAGGATACCAAACGAATGTATCCTTTGGGTTCGTTTGCTGCCCATGTTATCGGCTTTACGGGTACGGACAATGTTGGCCTTTCGGGGATTGAAATGGTCTTAAACTCCCGTTTGGTAGGTGAGCCCGGTCGCGTGGTTTCTGCTAAAAATGCCGCGGGGGACGAAATGCCCTTCCATTACGAGCGTCGCATCGACCCCAAAGAAGGGGAGGATGTGGTACTGACCATTGACGAGGTTATTCAGCTCTTTGCCGAAAAGCATTTGAACGAAGCTTATACCGAATGTGAAGCTGCCGAGGGGGCTTCCTGTATTGTGATGGACCCCAAAACGGGCGAGATTCTTGCCATGGCAGTAGAAGGAACCTTTGATTTAAATGACCCCTTTTATCTCACTGACGAGGAAAAAGAGGTCTTAAAGCCGTTAGAAGGGGTTGCGTACAACGAGACTTGGAACAGCATCATGCAGCCCAAATGGCGGAATAAGGCGGTTCAGGACAGCTACGAGCCGGGTTCTACCTTTAAGATTATCACCGCCTCTGCCGCATTGGAAGAAGGTTTGGTTTCGGAAAATGACCATTTCTATTGCGGCGGCGTCAAAAAGGTTGGTTCCTGGGACATTCATTGTCACAACCGTGCCGGACACGGGGCACAGACCTTCCGCGAGGGCATTCAGAATTCCTGCAATATTGTAGTGATGGAACTTGCCGAGCGGTTAGGCTCTGAGCTCTTTAAAAAGTACATCAAGTCCTTTGGCTTTTTCGAGACCACGGGCATTGAACTAAACGGCGAACAAAGCGGCATTTTCTACAGTAATTTTGGGGAAGTGGATATGGCGACCTCCTCCTTCGGGCAGGGGTTTCAGGTCACCCCTTTGCAGATGATGCGTGCCGTTTCGGCGGTTGCTAACGGTGGCAATCTGGTTCGTCCCCATTTGGTCAAGGAGTACCGCGACCGTGACGGCAACGTCACCGAAACGGTAGAGCCTACGATTTTGCGTCAGGTTATTTCGAAGAAGACGTCCGAGACGATGGCCTCGATTTTGGAATCGGTTGTTTCGGAGGGGACAGGTAAAAATGCTTTTGTTAAAGGGTACCACGTTGCGGGTAAGACGGGTACTTCCGAGAAAAACCCCCGCGGTACTGAAAAACGTATTGCTTCCTTTATCGGATTTGCCCCCGCTGACGACCCCAAACTTTGCTGTCTGGTTATGCTGGATGAACCGCAGACCGAAGTTAAGTCGGGTGGATATCTTGCCGCCCCCGTTGTGGCACGGATTTTGGACGATTCTTTGAACTATCTGGGCGTCGAACCTGATTATAACGAAACCAACGAGGTGCAGGAATTTTCTGTTCCCGATGTGAAGGGGCTTCCTTTGGATGCTGCCCGCAATACGCTGAACGAAAGCGGCTTCTCTTACACAGTTCACGGTGAGGGGGATACGGTTGTGGCACAGAGCCCTCCGTCCATGGCGTTGATTCGTCAGGGTGGAACCGTCCATTTGTACACCGAGGCGCAGGATGCGGAAATGACCGTAGTGCCTGACCTTTCTAAAAAATCGGCGTTGGATTGCAACGTCCTACTGACCGGAGCGCGGCTGAACATGCGTATGACGGGCAACACGGGCGAGGGGGCTTACTATGCCATGTCCCAAAGCCCCGAAGCAGGGACCGAAGTTCCTGTGGGCAGCATCGTAACCGTTGAGTTCCGCAGTTTAGAACAGGAGTAAAAACATGAAACTTTCCAGTCTGATTCCTTGCGCATTTGATACCGAAATCACCGATATTGCTGTGGACACCCGCTTGGTGCAAAAAGGTTCCCTTTTTGTCTGCATTACGGGGGTCAAGGTAGACGCGCATCAGTTTGCCGCTCGGGCGGAGGAACTGGGTGCCGTGGCAATCTTAGCAGAAAAAGACGTGGAAGTAAAAAACATCCCCGTGGTTCAGGTGGAAAACACCCGTGCCGCACTGCCCCGCATCATGTCCGCCTTTCTGGGACATCCCGAGTCAAAATTCCGACTGATCGGAGTTACGGGTACCAACGGCAAGACCAGCAGTACCCATTTCCTAAAATCGATTTTAGAAGCCGAGGGTCGCACCGTCGGCTTAATCGGCACCAACCACAACTTGATCGGCAATACTGAACTGCCGTCTACCCATACCACTCCTGACAGTGTTTCCCTCTTTCGTCTGTTTGCCAAGATGGCAGAACTGGGCGCAACCGATGTGGTTATGGAGATTTCGTCCCACGCATTAGACCAACACCGTGCCGATGCTGCCTTTACTGCGGCGGGGATCACCAATCTGACCCAGGACCACCTGGACTATCACGGCACTATGGAAGCCTATGCGGCGGCAAAGAAACGTCTTTTTACCATGACGGATGCGGCGGTTTACAATGCTGATGATCCTGCGGTCTGTGCTCTTTTGGGAGACTGCGCCGACGCTTTGACCTTTGGCATCCAAAGGGGAGATGTCCGTGCTGAAAACATTGTTAACAAGCCTACGGGCGTTTCTTTTACCGTGGATGGAAAACCGTATTCTCTTGCCATCCCCGGGAGATTTAGCGTATACAATGCCTTGATGGCGTTTGCCCTTGCCCGTACCCTGGGATGCAGTGATGAAACCATCCGGCGTGGGCTTGCGGCGGTAGAAGGGGTCAGTGGCCGTGCGGAAGTCGTTCCCGTCAACCTGCCTTTTACCGTAATGATTGACTATGCACATACTCCTGACGGCATCGAGAAAATCTTAAATGCCGCACGGGAATTTACCGAAGGGGAGCTGTGGATTCTGTTCGGTTGCGGCGGTGACCGTGACAACACCAAACGGCCCAAAATGGGTGCTGTGGCAGAAAAACTTGCCGACCGTTTGGTAGTCACCTCGGATAACCCCCGATCGGAGGACCCCGAAGCCATTATTACTGACATTTTAGCAGGCATCACCGACCGAAGCCGTACGGTGGTATTCCCTGACCGTACCGAAGCCATCGCTTATGCTTTATCCCACGCCAAGGAGGGGGATGTGGTGGTTTTGGCAGGAAAAGGTCACGAGACCTATCAGGTCTTAAAAGAAGGAAAAATCCACTACGACGAACGGGAAGTTATCAGACAAATACTGGAGGGATAATATGAAATTGACCATCCGCCAACTTGCAGAAGCCATCTCCGCCCTTTCTGTTACAGGGGAGGAAACGGCAACTTTTGATGGTGTTACCACCGATACCCGTGAGGATTGCGCGGGCAAACTCTTTGTTCCCTTGGTAGGTGACCGTTTTGATGGTCACGACTATATTAAAACCGCTTTTGAAAAAGGAGCAGTAGCCGCTCTTTCCGATCGTGAGGCGGAGGGTAGATGCATCCTGCGGGTGGAAAACACCCTAACCGCGTTACAGGCGTTATCCGCCTATGTTCGACAAATGTGCAAGATTCCCGTTGTGGGCATCACGGGCAGTGTCGGCAAAACCACCACCAAAGAAATGCTCACCCTGACGGTGGGTAGTCAATATTGCACTCATAAGACCGAGAAAAACTTTAACAACCACATCGGCGTTCCGCTGACCCTTTTAAAACTGGAGGAAGAGCATCAGGCCGCCGTGGTGGAAATGGGGATGAACAACTCGGGTGAAATTTCTGTTTTGACCCGCCTCGCTCGTCCTGATGTTGCGGTTTTTACCAATATCGGGATGTCCCATATCGGAAACCTGGGCTCCCAAGAAAACATCTTAAAAGCCAAGCTGGAAATGTTAGAAGGTCTGCCCGATGACGGCATCGTGGTTTTGAACGCCGATGATCGTTTGCTTTGGAACGTACGGAATGACCTGCCCTTTCGGGTCATTTCCTATGGCATCCGCAACCCCGAAGCCGATTTGCGTGCCACCGACATCCGTACGGCAGAAGAATCGGTTACCTTTACGGTTAACGGGGAAACCGTTTGCCTGCCGTCTCCCGGTGAACACTCGGTCTATAACGCTTTGGCTGCTATTGGCGGTGGTCTTGCCGTAGGGGCAGAACTACCCAAAATGGTTCGCGCGTTAGAGACCTTTGGTGGTACCAAAATGCGGTTGAACATCCAGACGGTACGGGACTTCCGTGTTATCGAGGATTGCTATAATGCCAGTCCCGCTTCGGTTGCGGTGGCTTTGAAAGTCCTTACGGATTTGAAATGCGGCGGTAAGCGCATCGCCGTCTTAGGGAATATGAACGAGCTGGGTGACTATGCGGTTAGTGAGCATCAGCGCATCGGCCGTTTGGTTTTTGAATCGGGTGTGGATTTTCTGATTACCGTAGGTGATCTGGCGCGGGAAATCGCTCAGGGGGCGGCTTCCGCAGGCTTCCCTCAGACCCGACTCCGTTCTTTTGAAAATAACAATGCGGCAGGCGCGTTTTTGCGCACTGTTGTCGGTGGCGAGGATGTGGTCCTGGTCAAGGGCTCCCGTTCGACCCATTTGGAAGAAGTCATTGAAATACTGGAGTGAGTACCATGAAAATCTTGTTTGCAGGGATCTTGTCCTTTATCCTGACCGTGTTACTGGGTCAGGCGATTTTGCCCTTGCTTCGCCGTTGGAAGTTTGGTCAATCCATCCGTGAAGAAGGACCTAAAAGCCATCAGAAAAAAGCAGGCACCCCTACGGTCGGCGGACTCTTTTTCATCCCCGCCGTTTTGGTGACCGCTTTGTTGCTCTTCCCCGATTCCAGGACGCTGGCGGTCTGTGTGGTCTCTTTGCTCTTTGGGCTGATTGGTCTGGCGGATGATGCCTTAATCATTGCCCGGGGGAAAAATCAGGGATTGACTGCAAAACAAAAACTGTTCTTGCAGATTTTAGCTTCGGCAGTGCTGGTAGTTTGGGCGCTGTATGGTTTGGGGATTGATACGGTAATTCGGATGCCCTTTGGCTTTTCTTTTACCATGCCCCTTTGGCTTTTTATCCCCTTGGTCTTGTTTATGACGGTGGGGATGACCAACGCCTCCAATCTGACTGATGGCATTGACGGTCTGGCATCGTCGGTAGTGCTGGTCGTTGCGATTTTTATGGGTGTGCTCTGTTTCCGACTCGGTATCGGGGAGGGGGCAGGCTTTGCTGCAGCGGTCGCAGGTGGTTGCGCAGGGTTTTTGGTGTACAATGCGCATCCCGCAAAAGTCTTTATGGGCGATACCGGATCCATCTTTTTGGGTGGCGCGCTGACCGCCCTTTCGGTGGTTTACGGCTTGGAGGTTTTTTGGCTGATTGCCGCCGCCATTATGCTTTTTGAAACCTTATCGGTGATGATTCAGGTCGCTTCTTTCCAACTGACGGGGAAACGGGTCTTTAAAATGAGTCCCTTCCACCACCATTTGGAACTCTGCGGTTGGAGCGAATGGAAGATCGTCGGGTTCTTTGCCGCAGTGACTCTGGTACTCTGTGCACTGCTATTACTGATCATTTAAGGAGGATACCATGCCGAAACGCTCAGCACTCGGAAAAAAACTAAAGAAACAAGGCGCCTTTGACTTCACCTTCTTTTTGCTGTTAATGGCCCTGCTGGCGTTTGGGCTGATCATGCTCTTTTCCGCCAGTGCTCCTACCGCGGCGCAGGCGCCCTTTAACAACCCCTTCCACTTTGTATTCCGTCAGGGGGCGTGGGCACTGATTGGTCTGGGCGGGATGTTTGCCTGCTCGTATATTGATTATCGGTTTTGGAAACGGTTTGCGCGTTTGTTTGTGCTCTTGTCTATTGTGTTGTTGGTGCTGGTCTTGTTAGTGGGCACCGAAATCAACGGCGCCAAGCGCTGGTTGGGCGTTGGTGCCGCCAGTTTCCAGCCTTCCGAGCTGGTTAAGATTATGGTGATTTTAGCTCTTGCCGCCTTCCTTTCCCGCGGGGGAGATAAGATTAAAAAATTCTGGAAAGGGCTTTTTCCCTATCTTGCGTTGTTGGGTGTGATTGCCATACTGTTGTTGGGGCAACCCCACCTAAGTTGTACCGTTGTTATTTTGGGTACCGCCTGCATTATGTTTTTATTGGCAGGGGCGCGGATTCGCCACTACGGGATTTTGGCGGCGATCGTTGCACCCATCGGCTACTGGCTGATTACCAGCGATGCAGAGCGCATGGAGCGTGTTCTTAGTTTCGTGGACCCCTGGAAGTACAAGCAGGAGGGTGGCTGGCAGGTCATCCAGTCGTTGTATGCTATTGGCTCGGGGGGGCTGTTCGGACTGGGGTTTACCCAAAGCCGCCAGAAGTTCCTGTACATTCCCGAACCTTATAACGACTTTATCTTTGCCATCGTTTGCGAAGAATTGGGGTTTATCGGCGCCGCGCTGTTTGTTGCCCTTTTTGCTCTTTTGATTATTCGCGGCGTTAAAATTGCCGTGAATGCCCCCGATACTTTTGGAACTCTTGCGGTAGCGGGTTTGACTACCCTGATTGCCGTTCAGTTTTTCCTGAACATTGCCGTTGTTACCTCCAGCGTTCCCGTTACGGGGATGCCGTTGCCCTTCTTTAGTTACGGTGGCTCGGCGTTGTGCTTTTTACTCTGGTCGATGGGCATTATTTTAAATGTCAGCCGTCAGTCTAAGGAGGTGCCCAAACAATGAGAGTGATTTTTGCAGGAGGCGGTACTGCGGGGCATATCAATCCCGCAATTTCCGCAGCCCAGGAACTTTGCCGTCGCGACCCCCAAACAAAGGTGCTTTTCATCGGTGTGCGGGGGCATATGGAAGAAACCCTTTGCCAAAAAGCGGGGTTTGATATTTCGTTTATCCGTGTGGCGGGGTTTGACCGCCGCCATCTTTTGAAGAATGTAAAGATTGCAGGGGAGGCGCTAGCCGCCGTCCGTGACGCTAAAAAAATCATCCGTGCATTTGCCCCCGATGTGGTGGTGGGTACGGGCGGGTATGTCAGCGGTCCTGTGGTTTTTGCCGCCTCCCGTTTGAAAATTCCTACTGTCATTCAGGAACAAAATGTTTTGGCGGGAGTTACTACTAAACTTCTTTGCCGTGTGGCGACTGCCGTGGGTACCGCCTTTGAAGAATGTAAACTTCCCAACTGTAAAAAACGGGTCTGTGTCGGGAACCCCTTACGCGCCGAACTCTTTGGTCTGTCGAAATTGGAAGCCCGTCAGCGCCTGGGTATCCCCCAAAACGTTCCCTTTGTGGTCGGTGTGGGCGGGAGCTTAGGCGCCCGTGCCATTACCGAGAATATGATTGCCCTGATGCACCACGCCCCCGAAAAGGTGCAGGTGTGGTTGTCGACGGGGAAGGGGGCTTATGAAAAGTATTATCCCAAGGCGCCTACCACCCCCAATTGCAAGGTGCTCCCTTATATCTATAATGCAGGGGAGGTCTATGCCGCCGCCGATTTACTGGTCTGCCGTGCAGGTGCCATTACCCTGTCCGAAATGAACGCTATGGGCAAACCGGCTGTTTTGATCCCGTCCCCCTATGTGGCGGAAAACCATCAGGAACATAACGCAAGGATGCAGCAGGAAAAAGGTGCTGCCGTGATGATTACTGAAGGGGAATTAAACGAACAGGTTTTTATGGATACCGTATTTGGTTTGTTAAACGACCCTGCCCGGCTGGCGCAGATGTCAGAAGCTTCGCTCAAACTGGCGGTTGCCGATTCGTCGGCACGGTTTGCCGATTTGATTTTGGAGTGTGCAAAATGACAGTTGCATTTACGGGACATCGACAATTAAAACACGCCACCTTTTGGGTCTATCTTAAATTGCTGCGCACCGTCAAAAAACTCATTGACGAGGGAGCGGATACCTTCCTGTGCGGCGGCGCGTTGGGCTTTGACACGTTGGCTGCCCGTGCTGTGCTCCATTATCGGAAACGTTGTCCCGTCAAACTTTGTATGGTGATTCCCTGCCAAAGGCAGGACCGCTACTACACCCCTGAACAAAAGGCGGAGTATGCGCAGATTCTGGCTGCAGCAGACGAGGTTAAGGTCTTGTCCGAAACCTATTACCGCGGTTGTATGCATGCCCGCAACCGCTTTATGGTCGAACAATGCACCCTGCTGGTCTCCTACTGTTACGACAGTACGGGCGGCACGGCGTACACCACCGACCTTGCACTGAAAAAGCAAAAACCCGTCATCTCCTTGTAAAATGACGGGTTTTTCTCTTGTGTTTGGGAAAAACTTGTGATATAATACACAGGTTGAAAGGAAGTATGAACTATGATTGCAAAAGAACAGATTCGGAATATTGCCATTATTGCCCACGTTGACCACGGAAAAACTACTCTGGTGGATGCCATGCTCCGCCAAAGCGGTACCTTTCGTGACAACGAAAAGGTGGAAGAACGGGTGATGGACTCCAACGACTTAGAGCGGGAGCGCGGCATTACCATTCTGGCTAAAAATACCTCGTTGATGTACGGCGATATCAAAATCAACATCATTGACACTCCCGGTCACGCTGACTTTGGCGGCGAGGTGGAGCGGGGGCTTAAAATGGCTGACGGCGTACTGTTGTTGGTCGATGCTTTTGAGGGGTGTATGCCCCAGACCCGTTTTGTCTTGCAAAAAGCATTGGCTTTGGACTTAAAGCCCATTGTGGTGGTCAACAAGGTCGACCGTCCCAACGCTCGTCCTTACGATGTGGCGGACGAAGTGCTGGAACTCTTTTTGGATTTGGATGCCACCGAGGAGCAGATCAACTCCCCCGTGGTCTATTGTTCGGGCCGTGACGGCTGGGCGACTCTGGACCCCGGCACGCCCGGCACCGACCTGAAGGTGTTGCTTGAAATGATTACCCGGGAGATCCCTTCCCCCAAAGGCGAGGCGGAGGGTCCTTTCAGAATGTTGGTCTCCAACATCGACTATGATGGCTACACAGGCCGCATCGCCGTGGGGAAGATCGACCGCGGATCGATCTCGGTCAACGAGACGGTAACCGTTGCTGTTACTGACGGCAAAGAGTACTCTGCTCGTGTGTCCAAGCTCTTTCAGTTTGAGGAGCTGGAGCGCAAGGCGGTTGAACGTGCAGGGGTTGGCGATGTGGTCGCCATCTCGGGCTTAGGCGATATCAATATCGGAGACACCGTATGCAACCCTGCGGCGGTAGAAGCCCTGCCTTTTGTCCAGATCGACGAGCCTGTTTTGTCTATGAATTTCAGCGTTAACGACAGTCCTTTTGCAGGGCGGGAAGGGGAGTATGTTACATCCCGTCATTTGCGGGACCGTCTTTTCCGTGAATTGGACTCCAACATTAGTTTAAAGGTGGAAGAGACCGATTCTCCCGACGCCTTTATCGTATCGGGACGGGGGGAGCTTCATCTGTCGGTGTTAATTGAAAATATGCGTCGTCAGGGTTATGAGTTCCAGGTCTCCCGTCCGAAAGTTATTTTAAAAGAAATCGACGGTGTGGTTTGCGAACCGACCGAGTTGGCAACCATTGACGTGCCCGACGAATTCGTAGGTACCGTTATCGAGAGTATGGGCGAGCGTCAGGGGGAAATGCAGGACATGAGCCCCGCTTCCCAAGGGTATACCCGCCTGCTCTTTAAGGTTCCTGCCCGCGGGCTGATCGGTTACCGCAGTGACCTGTTGACCAAGACCAAAGGAACGGGTATTATCAACCATATTTTTGACGGGTACGAGCCTGTCCGCGGCGAATCTATCCGCCGCTCCCGTGGTGCATTGGTGGCTTACGAGGCAGGGGAGGCAATGGCTTACGGACTCTTTAATGCACAGGATCGCGGCGACCTGTTTATCGGCGCAGGGGTCAGCGTTTATGAAGGGATGATTGTGGGAGAAAACGCCCGTGCCGAGGACGTTTCGGTGAACGTCTGCAAGAAAAAGCACGTCACCAATATGCGTGCTGCCGGCTCGGACGAGGCACTTCGTCTGTCACCACCCCGCATTTTGAGCTTGGAACAGTGCATCGAGTTTATTGGCGAGGACGAGTTACTGGAAGTAACTCCTGCCTCTCTGCGGTTAAGAAAGCGCATCTTAAACGCCGAGCTTCGTGCCAAGGCAATGAACCGTGCAAAAAAATAAGAATGGAAGGAAACCCCGAAAGAGGTTTCCTTTTTCTTTTAAAACTGTTGACATTACAGGGCATTTTCGTTACAATGAAGGAGAATGAAAGAGGAGTGATGAAGATGCTGACGATTCAAGGAAAACAATTCTTATTAGACGGCGAGCCTATCCATATCTATTCGGGTGTTGTTCACTATTTCCGTCATCCGCGGGAGTACTGGCGGGACCGTCTGTTAAAACTGAAAGCAGCAGGGTTTAACTGTGTTGAGACCTATACCTGCTGGAGTATGCACGAGCCGAAAAAAGGAGAGTTCCATTTTGACGGCGATTTGGACATCGGAGCCTTTTTGGATTTGGTGCAGGAACTGGGGTTGTGGGCGATTGTCCGCCCCGGTCCGTACATCTGTGCCGAAATCGATATGGGCGGTCTGCCCTCCTGGTTGCTTCAGGACCATGAAATGCAGCTCCGTTGCATGTATCAACCTTATCTGGATGCGGTTACCGATTATTATCGCGAACTGTTTAAGTACTTAAAGCCCCGTCAGGACACCTATGGCGGTCCCATTATCGCCATGCAGGTGGAAAACGAGTACGGTTCTTATGGAAACGACAAGGTTTATCTTGCCTGGATTCGGGATCTGATGTTGGATTGCGGAATGACCGTTCTGCCCTTTACCTCCGACGGTCCTTATGATGTTTGTCTGTCGGGCGGTGCTGTTGACGGCATCTATGCTTGTGGTAACTTCGGCGGTCACGCCGATATGGCTTATGAGAGTATGGAAGAATTCCGACCCGATCAACCCTTTATGTGTATGGAGTTTTGGGGCGGCTGGTACCATCATATGCTCTATCCCCATGAAAAGCGTCCCCCTGCAGAAGTAGTGGATGAACTGTCCCGCATTATTGCCCACAACGGCAATTTTAATTACTGGGTCTTTGCAGGCGGCACCACCTTTGGTTTCTATGCAGGGGCTACCACCACCGACGGACGGATTTACGACGCCATCTGCACCACTTATGACGATGATGCGCTGTTGACCGAGTGGGGGGAATACACCGAAAAGTTCCACGCCGTACGGAAACTGCTCCACGACGCGCAGGGGAAGGAATTGGGCGAACTGCCCCCGTCTCCCCGTGTCACCGACTACGGCCGTATTCCGGTTACCAAAAAGGGCGGGGTACTGACCTCTCCCAAGGCGGTTAAGGGTACCTTTAAATCCCCTTGGCCGTTGACTTTTGAGGACTGTGGCCAGGACTACGGTCTGATGAACTACCGCACGGTTTTGACCGGCAACTACAGCCCCATCAAGGCTTGGAACTCGATTCCCAGTCTGGTGGCAAACGGCATCAACGACCGTGCTCATATCTTTGTGAACGGCAAGTATCTGGTTACTTTCTACCGCAACGACGAACTGACCCACAGCGTTGAACTTCCCGAAGGATTGAAGAACGGGGATGTCATCGACGTTTTGGTGGAGGCGATGGGTCGTATCAACTACGGTCCCAACATGCGTGACCGCAAGGGTTTGGTCGGTCAGGTGATGATCGGTCAGCAGATTTTGCACCATTGGGAAATGACGTCTATTCCCCTGGACAACGTAGCGGACCTGGAATACAACGGGTTACCCGAGTACGGTCCCACCGTACTGTCGGCAACCTTGACCACCGATGACCCCACCGACACCTTTATCGATGTTACCAACTTGAAAAAGGGCGTGGTCTTTGTCAATGGGCATAACATCGGTCGATACTGGAGCATTTCTACCCAGCAGACCTTATACATTCCCGGTTGCTGGTTGAAGAAGGGCGACAACGAGATTGTTGCCGTAGACTTCGATGGTGCCGATGCGGATGAACTGATTTTAACTGCCGAACACCGTCTTGAATGTTTGAAATAAGAAAGTAGTTCCGAAAAGGACTTGGAGAAATCCAAGTCCTTTTTTATTTTTCCAAAAAGATGACCAATAATGACCAAAAGAAGTGTGGTAGTATAATTTCGAAAGGAGGAATACGGATGGCAAAACGAAAACAGGCAAGTAGTGCCGTTGCCTTTTGGGAGCGATTGTTAAACGACCCGGAGGCAGATATCAAGGACCGCTTAAAGGCGTCGGAGTTCCTGGCAAAAGCCCACAAGACTTTTGCCGAAGAGCCGCTGACCGACCGTGAGCTGAACGTGACGATCCGTGTGGTTGAATAATGGATTTAAACCTTACCGTCACCCAAAAGCAAAAGTCCTTTCTGGATGCCACTGCTGACGAAGTGTTATACGGCGGGGCGGCAGGGGGCGGGAAGAGTTACGGACAGGTAGTGGATGCCTTGGTTTATGCCCTGCGCTACAAGGGCATCCGTCAGCTGGTGCTTCGCCGCACCTTTCCCGAACTGAAGCGGAGTTTGATTTTAACCTCTCTTGCCCTTTTTCCAAAAGGAGTCTGTCAGTACCAAAGCGCAAACCATCGGTTTGTCTTTCAAAACGGCTCGGTCATCGAGTTTGGTTATTGTGACACGGAAGGGGATGTGACCCAGTACCAATCGGCGGAGTACGATGTTTTACGATTTGACGAGCTGACCCACTTCACCGAGTTTCAGTACCGTTACTTAATCTCCCGTATTCGTGGCGTCAACGGCCATCCCAAACAGGTCAAGGCCACTACCAATCCGGGGGGCATCGGGCACAGTTGGGTGAAAGAACGGTTTATCGGTCACGACGGGGAGTGGACGGCAGAGGATGGACGCACGCGAGTATTTATCCCTGCCACCGTGCGGGACAACTGTTTTTTAATGTCGTCAGACAGTGGCTACCTCGCCCGTCTGGAACAGTTGCCCGAGCAGGAAAAACGTGCCTTGCTTTACGGGGACTGGGACTTGTACGAGGGACAAGCCTTTGGGGAGTTTCGCAACAACCCCGACGGGTATCTCTCCCGCCGCGGCAGTCACGTCATCACCCCTTTCGAGATTCCGGAACACTGGCGGCGATTCCGCAGTTTTGACTTCGGCTATGCCAAGCCTTTTGCGGTTCAATGGTGGGCGGTAGATGAGGACGGACGTGCTTATCTTTACCGACAACTGTACGGGTCCACGGGGAAACCCAACGAGGGGAGGCGGTGGACGGTCAGTCAAATCGGTCAGGCCATTGCCCGTATCGAAGCGGAAGAAGAACGGGGACGAAATATCACGGGGATTGCCGATCCCAGTATCTGGGACACCTCCCGTGGGGAGTCGGTTGCCGAGATGCTGGAGCGGGAGGGGGTTTACTTCGACCCCGGGGACAACGCCCGTCTGGCAGGGAAGATGCAGCTGCACTACCGACTTCAGTTTGATGAAGGGGGCTTGCCGATGCTTTATGTCTTTTCTACCTGTCGGGACTTTATCCGCACATTGCCCGGGCTGATTTATGACCGACACCGCTCCGAGGACATCGACACCAACGGCGAAGACCACGACTATGATGCCTGCCGCTACTTTTTAATGGCAAATCCCATTGGAGCAAAACGTCCACAGCCCCGCGGGCATTTCGAGACCGACCCCCTCGACCGAAAAGTATGGGTCATTGATTTACCAAAGTAATGAAGATAGGAGAAGAAAAATGGAAGAATTTTTCAGAGAAGTGCAACGGGCGTTTAATACTTACGTTGCCGAAAAAGCCGCCATTGACAGTGAACTGGTAGATGGTGAGGAATGGTTTAATGATCGTTGTTTTGACGGCGGTCGGGAAGCGGATGGGAGTGTTCGCGGTGCAGGCGGATATGTGTATAACATTGTTGCCAACAAGCATGCCGATGCCATGGACCAGATGCCCGCGCCCCTCTTTTTGCCCCGTGAGCAAGAGGACACGATTGCGGCTGAGGAAGCCTCGCAGGTGTTACCGGTAGTACTGGCACGATGCGGGTTTGAACGCACTTATTCCGACGGCTGGTGGAACAAGCTAAAGCATGGCACTGCCGCCTATGGAGTTTTTTGGGACAATGCTAAATCGGATATCTGCATTCGTGAGGTGGACCTGCTTAACATCTTTTGGGAACCTGCAGTAGAGGACATCCAGGACAGCCGATTTTTGTTTATCACTCGTGTGCTGAGCCGTCAGCAGATGGGGGAACTGTACCCCCAACTGTCGCCTGCCGACTATGCCGCTCCCATCAACCTGCGGAGCTACGAGCATCGCTTTGACCCCGAACGGGTTTTGGTGGTGGATTGCTACTACAAAGACCGCGGAGTACATCTTTTAAAGTTCTGCGGGGACAAAATCCTGTACCACTCTAAAGAGGACAAGCGGTTAAATCGCCGCGGCCTCTATCATCACGGACAGTATCCCATCGTCTTTGACCGCCTGATTGCCAAGCGGGGGACACCTCAGGGTGCAGGGTTTATCTCTCTTTCCCGCGGGGCGCAGGAGTACATTGATCGCCTGGACAGTTTGCTGCTTCAGAACGCCTTGGTGTCGGGACGGCAACGCTGGTTTATCAAAGACAACGGCGGCGTGAACGAACAGGAGTTTTTAAACTTTGAAAATGATTTGATTCATGTTGCGGGAAGTCTGGAAGAAACGCACATCCGTCCCTTCCAGGCAACGGCACTGCCCTCCTATGTGCAGTATTTGCGGGAACACAAGATTTCCGAATTGAAGGAGATTTGCGGCAACCGCGACTTCCAGCAGGGCGCTACCGCCCAGGGGGTTACTGCTTATTCTGCCATTGCCGCCTTACAGGAAGCGGGGAACAAGCTCAGTCGGGATATGATTGCCGAGAGCTATGATGCGTTCCGACAGATCATGCGGCTCTGCCTTTCTTTGGTGGTCCAGTTTTATGACGAGGCGCGGGTTTTCCGTGTAACGGGGGACCAATTCCTAAGCTTTTCTGCCAAGTCACTGGTACGGGACGGAAAGGAAGTGGAACTGGACATTGAAGTACAGGCACAGAAGCAGAACCCCGTTACCCGCGAAGGACAAAACCAATTGCTGATGGAACTCTATCGGCTGGGGGTATTCCGCCCCGAGAATGCAACGGCCGCTAAAGTACTGGTCTCCCAGATGGACTTTAACGGGCGTGAGGGTCTGCTTTCGGCGCTGATTCGTGCCGAGCAGGGCTACCGCAACGAGGAGGCACAGGCATGAGTGAACTTTCTTTGGGCGCAAGAACTGCGGAACCCGCCCACCCGCAAGACGGTGCAAATACCGAAAGTCCGTCCGCCGTCCGGACCCCGATTCTGGCGTTTTATTCCCAGGACGAAGTCGACCGTTTTATGGGAAAACGTTTGGGAGAGAGTCGGAAAATCAAAGAGGCGTACGAGCAACTTCAGCCGATGCTGGTACACCTGCGCAAAGAGTATGGCTGTGATAACGACCGGGATTTGGTCGGGCAGGTGTTAGGTCAGGCGGAAGCAGGCGGCTTACGCTATGGAATCGGCGCCACCACCCCTGCCGACTGGGCGGCGTTGTTACAGGAGCACCCCGATATTGACCCTGTTGAGGTCACCGACGACCCGAAAGTCCGTCGGGCAATGCGAGCGGGGTTTAGCCTGTCCGAAGCTGTACGGATTGCCAAACTGTTAAACGACGGCGCTGCCCGCCCTGACGAAAACGGGGCGGCACGGCATCGCAGCAGGATTCGGCTGGATATTGAGCGGATGACCGACGCCCAGTTAAACGAAGTGGCACGTCGGGTCAGACGCGGAGAACTTGTTCAATTTTAGGAGGAATTAAGTTATGAGTAATGTAAACGAAAACATTCAAAGCACCGCCACCTTAAGTGCGGAAAACAAAACCTATTACGACAAACGATTGATTCAGTTTGCCAAGCCCAATCTGGTCCACGACCAGTTCGGTCAAAAGCGACCTATCCCTAAAAATGGCGGCAAAACCATTGAGTTCCGCAGTTTCTCGTCCCTGCCCAAGGCGTTGGTACCCCTGACCGAGGGCGTTACCCCCGATGGCGAAAGTCTGACCGTGGAGCAGATTTCTGCATCGGTCAACCAGTACGGCTCGTACGTTACCACCACCGATATGCTGAATATGACCGCCATTGACAACATTGTGGTTGAGACTTCCGAGGTCTTAGGTGACCAGGCGGGAAGAACCTTGGATACTGTTGTTCGCGAATACTTAAACGCCGGTTCTTCGGTTCAGTATGCCGACGGCGAAAAGGATTCCCGTTCCCAGCTGACTGCCGCTGATACCCTGTCGGTGAAGGCGGTCCAGCGTGCCGTTGCAACCTTAAAAAAGAACAATGCCAAACCTTTTGCCGACGGGTCTTTTGTTGCCATTGTCCATCCCGCCGTTGCTCATGACCTGATGCGCGACCCCGAATGGAAGGACGTTGCCAATTACAACCCTGCGGAATGGTATGCGGGTGAAATTGGCCGCATCGCAGGTGTTCGCTTTGTTGAAACCACCGAAGCCAAAATTTTCGAAGCGGAGGATCTGGCAGGATTTGATGACTTGACGATTACGGCAGTAGATGCCCAAAATCGCAAGGTTACCATCGCTGAAGAAGTGGATGCATCGGTCATCGGCCGTGAAATCGTCATTAACGGTCTGGACTACACGATCGCAGCTGTTGACGGTTTTACCCTGACCTTGTCCGAGGTCCTGCCCGCATCGGTTGCCGCTAACGATAAGGTTTACCCCGCCGGCGGCACCTCGGACGGCAGTCCTGTTTATTCTACTTTGATTTTGGGTCGTGATGCTTATGGTGTTACCGAGATTACCGGCGGCGGTCTGGAAATGATTGTAAAGCCTTTGGGCTCCGGCGGTACGGGCGACCCCTTAAACCAACGTTCCACCATGGGCTGGAAAGCAACCAAGGTGGCTAAAATTCTGACCGAAGAGTATATGATTCGCGTGGAGACTACTGCAGCATTATAAGAAAGTGGGGGCGGGATACCGCCCCCTGGCACAAAAGGAGGAATTACAATGGCAGAAAAGAAAATTACTGTCAGTTTGACCGCCGAGGAACTGATGGCGTTAAAGCAACTGGTCCATAACCCTGAAACTCGCGCGGTTTCGCCCGTTAAGGAACCGGCTGATGCGGTTCGTGCTTACTATGACGAGCCGGTGGAGATCTATCTGCATCCTTACGGCACCCGCGAATACCTGACCGTAGTGGTCAACGGCGTGACCTATCAGGTGCGCCGCGGGGTCAGTGTCACTGTTCCCCGTCGTGTAGCACGGGTTATTCGTCAGGCAGAGGAAAATTATCGTCGTGCGCTGGTCTTTGATCGCCGCATGATCGCGCAAGGGTAGGTGATAAAAATGCAAAATTTTTGGTGGAATCGCAAGTTCTATCATGGAAGACCCGAGCCGGACAGTTACAGACTGTCTCGCTTGGAAGAAACCAGCTCGACAACCGCCGAAACCCTGTCTGCTCTGTCAAAGGCGCAGACTGCGACAGACGCTTTAAACGATGCCCAGGGCAAACTTCTGGGGGAACACACTGCCCTGCTATCCCATCTGACTGACATCGCCGCCTCCACGCAAGAGGATGTGGAGCAGGTTGTGGCAGAATGTGACAGCATCAGTAACGAACTTACTGCCCTGGAGCAGAACGACAATGTGCTGTCTGCTCGTATCGATGGCATCGAAGAAGCCTGCGCTGATACTTCGGCAGAGCAAGCCACACGGTTGAACCAACTGGAGTCTGCTACTGCTGAATTCCCGAAAAAACTTACTGTACTGGAAAACAAACTCACGTCTACAAGAGGTGAGGGGATGGGGTACCTCCCCTTTCAAGGTTACGGTTGCACCTGCAATCTATTGGGTTCGTATCCCGCCGGAGGAGTTACGTTGTTCAGCGAATCATACGATGCAGCCAACCTATATCTGTCACCAATAAATGAGACACAGCTGATAATCCCCCCAGGGAGTGGGGTCCTTTTCGGATCGATGGATGGTATCAAATTTTCTGATGGAGAATTTGAAGTGATTAACCTTTCCCAGATGCCGATGCTGAAGAAAATAGGTTTTTGTGACTTTGTGTTTCACGGTCTTGTCATGCCCTCAAAACCTATCTTGTACGAGGTGGTGTTAGAGAGAACTAACGGCGTTACAGTAGATTTACAAAATCAAACCCAGCTGTTCAACCTGACCATGGTAAATTGTCATGCAAATGTGCGCTTACCCGATACTCTTCCGAACCTGGAATATGTGGTATTGGATAGTAATAAAGCGCAGGATGAAGATTTTTTGAAAAAATATCTCTTCGACCGTAGTCAAACTAGCCCCGGACGGGTGTCACTGTCGGGCGCAACGCCTCCCGACTGGCTGGCAGAACGGAACTGGACGGTGATAGGGTGAACGTTTTTGCTTTAAAGATTATCCATGATGCCGATGCCCGCATTCCTAACGCCCTCCCTACGGCAAAGAAACTGGACTGGCTCAACCGCCTGGAAGCCCGTATTCGTTTGGAAATCAAGCGCATCTATGACGAGTACACCCTTACGGTTACCGAGGATAAACCCTACCTGCTCCCCGTGTCGGAAGAGCAAATAGAATGGGTGTTTTATAACGGCAACCCCATCCCGAAAATCGACCTTCGTTCTGCCGAAGGGTTGCGGGCGGGGGAGTACCGATTCGTTTGCCGTAGCCTGCCCGAGCCTCTGACCGATCGAGTGGTGACCGATGAAAACGCCACTTTTTCGGCGGACAGCATCACCTTCTCCGAGTACCATCCTTTTGTGAAAGGCGATTTTATTGGCATTTCGGAAACGCCAGACAACAATGTTACCGCCACGGTAACCGAAATTGATGGTGTGACCGTCAAAACGGATTACACCGCCTTTGTTGCAGGGGAAATGCCCGCTACCGTATGCAGTATCAACGACCGTCCCATGGAGATCCCCACTCAGCACCCTTGCTTTGGGATATACGAGGAGTATCTGTGTATGGAACTCGCCCGTCACCTGGCGGATACCGAGCGTTTCCGTCTGGCAGAGAGCGCCTTTGCTGCCTTATGGGAGGAGTACGCCCGACTCTACCGCCAGACTGCCCCCCAAACCCCCGGGGCAAAAGTAAGGGGGATCTGATATGGCAGAAACCTTACTGGACATCAAAACCTTCGGCGGGCTGAACTTTAGTCCCAATGCCGAAGCGGGGGAGTGTGCCATTGCCCTCAACCTGGACGATGCCAATGCCCCCGCCTTGCGTACCGCATACGGATTTACCGATGAGACGGTAACCGAAACGGGTACTTTTCAGGGTCATCTCATCGAACAGGGCAAAACGGTGATGTCGGTCTTTGACGATACGTTGTATATGGGTCAAATGCAATTTCCGTTAGAGCCTTTGGGTGTGCCTCGCAGATTTCTGCGTATCACGCCCAAGGACGTTTTAATCTTCCCCGATTGCTACCGCTACTCCTATTCCCACGTCGAGTGCGCCCCCTTGGACGAACGCTTTACCTCCGAAGGGACGGCTACTCACGATGACGGCAAAGTGCGGGTGAAATTGACCACCCGCCCGCTCAGCTCCATCCGTGGTCGGGTCTACCTGGATGATGCGGGGTATACCTATTACGACCCCGAAACCGCCCCGGGTGAATCTCTTTTGTACTTCGAGGTGGAGAGTTACGACCACGACGGAAGCGGTTGTGCGTTAGTGTTAAAACCTGTCACCAACGGAACCGGCATGTATTCTTATTCGTCGGATAAAGTCAAAGACCGACTCACCCTCCGTCAGGTCTATCCCCGCATGGACCATGTAATGATCTTCCGCAACCGGCTCTGGTGCGTGGGCGGAATGGTCCTTACCGCATCAAAACTGGGTGACTACTTAAACTTCACCGATTTTTCGGGTCTTTCCACCGATAGCTTTTCGATGGAAGTGGAAGAACCCCTAAACGCAATCTCCCACTTTGGAGAACGGGTGGTCTTTATGAGCAAAACCCACCTCTACGAACTCTACGGCGACCGTCCTTCCAACTATCAGGTCTCAGCTCCGAAATCGGGCGGTTGTACCTACCCCGACTCTGTATGTACTGCAGGGGGTTACCTCATCTATGCCGACGATCGCAACCTCTATCGTTATGGTGGCGGGGACCCCCAGGTTACCACCGAACGGCTGGATTTCCCCCAATGGACTTCGGTGTTCGGCGTTTCGGACGGCGAATCCTGTTATCTTGGCATCGACGGCCACCTCTATCGCTACCGTCCCAAACGCAATACCTTTTATGCCCTCGACCGCACCGCCACCCTGGGCATCACCCAACAAAGCACCTGTTTCTTCTATAATAATAAGGGATACTTCTGTCCCAACCGCGAACGGACGGGTGAGGTGCACTTCCGTTCGGGTTGGCTCTGCCTGGACAAGCGGGGTCGCGTCGCACCGAAAGAGATTCTGCTCCGTATTGACGGTGCGGTAGACGAAATTTCCCTCGTCACCCGCGACGGCACCCGCCGTCCTCTCCCCGCCATTGACGATCGCGGTGACGGATTGCTCCGACTGCCCTTTCCTGCCGACCTGACCCATCGCGTCTTTGCCGTAGACATCCGCGGCCACGGCGATATCTGTCTGCAACGGTTGACCGTTAGGGGGTGAAACGATGGTAGCCGACTTTGAAATTGTCAGTGCCGTCGACGAATCGGAACTGACTCTGCCTTATGTGTACGAACGGCTCATTGCCGTCCAACGCATTTTAGAATACCTAATCAACCGATTAGATTTGGAGGAATCAAATGCAACGATACAAAATTAGAACCTTGGGCAAGAAGTACGGTCTCGACCAAGACGAGCTTTACTCTTATGACCCGAATACCCGTGCCGTGAGTTACGACGGCCGCCTGCTCACCATCGCCGACG
This sequence comes from Clostridia bacterium, assembly GCA_045655245.1. Taxonomy (GTDB): domain Bacteria; phylum Bacillota; class Clostridia; order RGIG8785; family RGIG8785; genus RGIG8785. The sequence goes on from JAZOOX010000014.1 coordinate 69,489, forward strand.
ACGAGGTGGGCGGTGTCTCTTACAAAAACAGCGAAAAAGACTTTTTAGAGGATGTCCGCGACTGGCACAAATCCGGCGGGGACGAACTGGTTGCCGTCCGTGACTACGTGGCAACCACGGGTAGCCGCAACGGCTATCAAGCACCGAAAGTCGATTTCGAATCAGGGGAGGGCCGCGTCCTCATTGGCGGCAGTTCCTTAAAACCCAGCTTTATCAGCGAGGACGGACGCGCCTATGCCCCCAAAAGCCAGGTTGATGCCCTCCTGGACAGAGCGGCACCCCAACGCCCTGTGTACGAGGATCGTTTCGCCGACCGCATCGAACGCGCCGAATCCCGACTGGCAAACACGACCTTCTCCTATGATCCCGAGGACGACCCCGCTTACCTTGCCCTGCGGGAACAGTACCGCCGAGAAGGCGACCGCGCCCTCGTGGATACGACGGGCAAGCTGGCGGCGCTCACAGGCGGACGGATCAGCTCCGCCGCCGCAACCGCAGGTGCTCAGGCGCGGATGCAATACGCTGAAAAACTCAATGATAACATTCCCGACCTGGCGGCAAACGCCTATGCCCGTTACCGTGACGAACGCGACCGCGATGAACGCGCCCTCGACCGCCTTTACGAGCGCCAGGCAACCGACTATACGCGGTACACCGACGCTGTTGACCAATACAACCTTGAAGCGGATGCCGCAAACACCTCAGCCGTCTATCGGGAAGGACAGACCGCTCGCGAAACCGAGCATCAGTTAAAACAGAGCGAACTTAGCAAAAAAACCGTTGAGGACTACCAGGCTCGCGCCATGATCCGCGGGCACTACACCGCCGAGGAAGCTGCCTACTTAGGCGTGCCGGAAGACGCTTCCCCTTGGGCGGCAGAACTGCAGCGCATTGCCGAAATGTCCCAGCAGGAATTCGAGACGTACCTAAAAAAATCCGACTTGGACAAAGCAGTGGAAAAAGAACTCATCGACTATCGTGAACAGTCTGCCAACCGTCAGGCGCAGTATAAGTCCGGCTTAACCTCGTCCGCCAAGACCTCCGCCGCAGACTCCGTTCGCAAGTTCACTCACGCCGAAGCTGAAAAACGCCTGACCGATGTTATGGCAGGGGACGCAAAGAGCGGAATGCCTTATCTCTACGCCATCAAAAACGCCATCGAAAAAGACCATGCCGTGCTCTTGGAACTGGGCATCAGCTACGGCCTCTCTGCGGCAGAGACCCAAAAATTCCTGGACGAAACTTACGCAACCGTCCACCAACAAATCCTCTACAACGAGGAGCAGGGCGACAAGTTGTGGATGTTCTACGAGAAAAGCCTATGGGGAAGATAACACTAAAATGCAGTGCCGTCCTGGCAGGAAGTCTGATCGACTTCCTGTTGGGCGGTCTCAACCAATGGCTGATCCTACTCTGCGCCCTCATGACGGTGGACTACCTGACAGGCGTTGCGGCGGCGTACACCAACCATTGCCTCAGTTCCGCACGGGGGATTGCAGGTATCTTCAAAAAGGCAGGCTATATTGCCGCTGTCTTCGTCGGCTATTGCCTGGACTACTGCGCGGTATCGGCAGGGGTTTCTTCATCCTTCGGTCTGTCGGTCACCTGTTGGCTCATTGCCACCGAACTCCTGTCCGTTACCGAAAACCTGGGCACTCTCGGCGTTCCGTTGCCCCAATTCCTACTCCGTGCCCTGACCGCTTTTAAGGAGGACCACAATGACCCCGACCAAAACCTTCATTCATAATAACTACTCCAAAACCGACACCCTGACCCCCCGGTTCATCATCATCCACGAAACCGCAAACCAGTCCCGCGGCGCCAACGCCCGCGCCCATTTCTCCTATTGGGATAAAACCCCGTCGGCGAAAGCCTCTGCCCACTTCGTGGTCGATGATACCGAAATCCTGCACCTCGTCCCGCTAAACCGCCCCGCGTGGCACATCGGCGACGGCGGAACCGCAAACCCTGTCAATAACCGCAACGCCATCGGCATTGAAATCTGCGTCAACGCCGACGGCAACTACCCCCGCGCGGTCAAAAACGCCCTAATGCTCACCCGAGCATTAATGCGGGAGTACAAAATCCCCGCCGCCAACGTCCGCCGCCACTATGACGTCAGCGGCAAACACTGCCCCGCACGGATGCTGGACACCCCAAGCCTTTGGACCTCCTTCAAAGCCGCCCTCCGTCCCGACCCCCTGGTGTTTTTGCAAGATACCCCTCAGGAACTCCCTTCCTTATTGCGGGATAACACCACCTTCGTTCCCCTCCGCACCCTCGCCGAAAGCCTGGGACATACCGTTACCTGGGATGCCGAAAGCGGGAGCGTCACCATCCTGTAACGGAAAGAGCCCTTCGGGGCTCTTT
>JAZOOX010000015.1:0-13268 GCA_045655245.1 Clostridia bacterium
AATCCTTCCCGTTGAAAAAAGAGAGCACCCCTGTAGGGTACTCTCTTTTTTGGTCGGGATGACAGGATTCGAACCTGCGGCCCTCTGGTCCCAAACCAGATGCGCTACCAAGCTGCGCTACATCCCGATACCCGTTCATTATACCCCAGTTTTTTGCATTTGGCAAGAGGGGTTTTGGAAAAAATAAAAAAGGCTGCAGGAATTATCTCCTGCGGCCTTTTTGTTTGCCCGTTTTGGGGGCGGGTTTTTGGGTTTTGGGACGGATCAGGCAACGGGGGCCGAATCCGATCAGGTCCTGTCGGTGGGCGGCAACCAGCGCCTCGTGCACCAAAGCGTAATTTTTGGGGTCTTTATACTGCAACAGCGCCCGCTGCATCGCCTTTTCATGGGCGGAGCGCGCCACGTACACCGGCTTCATGGTGCGGGGGTCCAGCCCCGTGTAGAACATACAGGTCGAAACCGACCCCGGGGTGGGATAAAAGTCCTGCACCTGTTCGGGCTGGTGGCGGATGTCCCGCAGGAACTCTGCCAGTTCTACCGCGTCACGAAGGGTAGAACCCGGGTGTGAGGACATTAAATAGGGCACCAAAAACTGGTTCTTCCCCTCTTTTTTGCAAAGCTCCTGATAGCGTTTGGCAAAGCGTAAATAGACCTCTTTTGTCGGTTTGCCCATTAAGTTCAAGACCCGCTGGGACACGTGTTCGGGGGCGACTTTTAGCTGACCGCTGATGTGATGGCGGATCAGCTCTTTAAAAAAGGTCTCGTCCTTGTCATAAACCAGGTAATCGTAACGGATGCCCGAGCGGACAAAGACTTTTTTCACCTTGGGCAGGGCACGGAGCTTCCGCAACAGGGACAAAAAGTCGCGGTGAGAGACCTCTAACTTCTTGCAGGGATCGGGAAAGAGACATTGGCGGCCTTTGCAGGTACCTCTCGTCAGTTGGTCCTTGCAAGAAGGGTTGCGGAAGTTTGCCGTAGGACCGCCCACATCGTGAATATACCCTTTAAAGTCAGGGAGTTGGGTCAGCAGCTTGGCTTCTTCCAGCAGGGATTCGTGGCTGCGGCTGCGGACGCTCCGCCCCTGATGAAACGCCAGGGCGCAAAAGGAGCAGCAGCCAAAGCAACCCCGGTTGGAAGTCAGACTAAACGCCACTTCGGACAGGGCGGGAACGCCCCCCTCGCTGTCATAAGACGGGTGCCAACGGCGGGTATAGGGCAGGGCGTAAACCGCGTCCAGTTCCTCCTGTTCTAAAGGGGGCATGGGCGGGTTTTGGACCAAAAATCCGTTTTTGTGGGGTTGGATCAGGCACTCCCCCGCAATCGCGTCGATGTTTTCGTACTGAATCCGCACCCCCTCGGCGTAAGCGCGTTTGCTTTCCGAAACCGCTTCGAAAGAGGGAAGCAATATCCCTTTGGGGGGTGTTTTGGTATAATAGGCGGTGCCGCGGATGCCCGTGATTTCGGACACGGGGGTACCGTCACGAAGCGCATCGGCGATTTGCACCACTGCTTTTTCACCCATTCCGTAAATCAGCAGGTCCGCCTGGGAATCTAAGAGCACCGAACGGCGCACCTTATCGCTCCAGTAATCGTAATGGGCAAAACGGCGGAGACTTGCTTCGATACCGCCGATGATGACCGGGATATCCCCAAAAGCTTCACGGATGCGATTGCCGTAGACATTGACGGCACGGGGCGGACGGCGGCCTGCTTTTCCCCCGGGGGAATACAGGTCGTCACGGCGGGGCTTTTTGGCGGCGGTATAGGCGTTAACCATCGAGTCGATATTCCCCGACGAAATGAGTACCCCCAGTTTGGGGCGGCCCAGGACGGTGAAGGGTGCGGCACTTTTCCAATCGGGCTGGCAGAGCATTGCCACGCGGTAGCCCGCCGCCTCCAGCACCCGGGAGATGATGGCATGACCGAAGGTGGGGTGGTCCACATAAGCGTCGCCGCAGACATATAGGAAATCGTAAGAATCCCAGCCAAGGCGGCGCATTTCCTCCGCCGTGGTGGGTAAGAATTGCTGACGGTGCATTATTCCCTCCGCATTAAGAGTTCGTTCAGTTCGTCACGGGTAATCAGGACCGTGCGGGGTTTACTCCCCTCGTAAGGACCGACAAACCCGTGGTCTTCCAGTTGGTCGATGATCCGTGCGGCACGGGCATAGCCCACCTTGATTTTGCGTTGGAGCAGGGTGGCAGAGGCTTGTCCGCTTTCCACGCAGGCTTCCAGTGCCTCGTAGAACTGGTCGTCCATCTCGTCCTCGTCGTCACGGGTGTCGTTGCCCGGGATATTGACGCCGCTTTCGATCTGTTCGATGATGTCCTGCTGATAAACGGCAGAGTAGTTTTCTTTCACGAATTTAATGACCGACTCTACCTCGCCCTCGGTGATGTACGCGCCCTGCATTCGCAAGGGCTTGGACACGCCCACGGGGGAATAGAGCATATCGCCCCGACCCAGTAGTTTTTCGGCGCCTGCGGCGTCCAGAATGGTACGGGAGTCGACCTGGGACGAAACTTTGAAAGCGATTCGGGAAGGGATGTTGGCTTTGATGATACCCGTAATAACGTCAACCGACGGGCGCTGGGTGGCAATGACCAGGTGCATTCCTGCGGCACGTGCCATCTGCGCCAAACGGCAGATGTGGTCCTCCACCTCTTTGGAAGCAACCATCATCAGGTCTGCCAACTCGTCGATAATGATAACGATTTGGGGAAGTTTTTCCATGCGGGGGATGTCGAAATCGTTGTCGGTTTCCAGTTCCCCTTCCATAAAGTTCTGGTCTTCCACCTTGGCGTTGTACTCGGTGATGTTGCGGGCTTTATGCTCGGCGAACAGGTTATAGCGGCGGGTCATTTCAGAGACCGCCCAGGCAAGTGCACCTGCCGCTTTTTTCGGCTCGGTTACGACAGGGATGAGCAGGTGGGGAATCCCGTTGTACACGCCCAATTCGACCACCTTGGGGTCGACCATCAAGAGGCGGACATCCTCGGGCGAGGACTTGTACAACAGGCTGATAATCATGGTATTGATACACACGCTCTTACCCGATCCGGTAGCACCTGCGATAAGCAGATGGGGCATGGATGCGATGTCGGCGACAACGGGTTTGCCGCTGATGTCACGGCCCAAAACGAAGGACAAGGGCGACTCGCTTTCGGAGAAAACGCGGTTTTCCAGGACCTCGCGGATATAGACGGCAGAGACCGAGGTGTTGGGGACTTCCACACCGACGGCCGCCTTGCCGGGGATGGGCGCTTCGATACGGACGCCGCGGGCGGCAAGGTTTAAAGCGATATCGTCGGCAAGGTTCACGATCTTGCTGACCTTGACCCCTGAATGGGGCTGGAGTTCGTAGCGGGTGACCGAAGGGCCGTGGCTGACCCCGATGAGGGTGGTTTCGACCCCAAAACTTTTAAGGGTCTCTACCAGTTTTTCGGCGGTCCTGGCGGTGGCTTCCTCCGAGTATGTATCCCCTTTTTCTTTGCGGGTTAACAGGGAGACGGGCGGGAAAATATACCCCGTCTGAACAGGGGTTTCCGCGATCTCGGCGGCTACCTCGGCAGAGGTCACATCAGGGGCTTCCTCCTCTTCTTCCTCTTGTCGGAAGAGGTTCAACTGTTCGCCCTGGGGTTCTTCGGGGCGGGTGTCGGGGATATCAATCACCTCGTCACCCATGAGCTTTTTCGCGTCCTCGGTCGGTTCGACGAGCGGTTTTTCCTTCTTTCTTCGCGGCTCTTTGGGGGCGGGGGCAGAAAGTTCCTCCACTGCCTCGGCAAGACGGGCACGACGGTCTTCCATATAGGCACGACGGCCGGCGGAGAGTTTGCGATAAATCACCACCAGCGACAGGTTGGTAACCAGCATGGTAAAGACGATGACCAGGCACAAAAGGACCACGGCAGCACCCCAAAAGCCGAACAGGCTTTGGATGCCATAGGCGATATTGCCGCCCAAAAAGCCGCCGCCGATCATCAGGACCCCTTCACGGTAGAAGGTAGCGGGGGTGTACGCGTCCATCTTCCCGCCAAACAGGTGGAACAGTCCGCAGACGGAACAAAAGAGGGTAACCCAGAACAGGTATTGGTACAAAAAAGTACCGTTGTGGCGCAGGTAGTGAATCAGACCTACAAGCAACACCACGGGCAACGCCATTGCAGGCAGACCGAAAGCCCCCAGCAAGACGTTCTTCACTGCGCCGCCGACGATCCCTGCCGATTTTAAGTAGCAACAGAGTGCCAGCAGGATGCTGACGGCAAAGCCGATGACCAAAATCAGTTCTTTCCGTTTTTGGGGATTGGCTTTTTGGGGCGGCTCTTTCATGAACTTGTCTTTTCTGCTCTTGGTTGTTTTACGGGTGGTTGACATCGCAGTTTCTCCTTTATTCCATAGTAGGCGTTTCGGTCTCGGTCAGCAGGTGTTTTTTCCCGCTTTCCAGACGTCGGATTGCCGATTCCAGTTCGTTCAATGCGTTGCCGTAAGCGGACCAATCGTTTTGCGCGCCCGATTCCTGAACGCGGTCGAAGGACTGCACCACGGCGTCGATTAAATCTCCCATATCCAGCAGATGATGGGAGGGGGTTTCGATGAGTTCTCCCGCCTCTAACAAGGCGTTTAAGCAATCGGTGACCGAGTTGCGGACCACCGTACGTTTGCCGTTGCCCATTGCCACGGCGATCAGCCGTTTTTCCCCTGTTGCGGAAAGGCTGTAGATCGGCTCGGCGTACAACAGCGACTGGTGCACCAACACAGGGTTCACGTTCCCCCGTACCACGGTAAGCCCTGCGCTTTGCCAGGGAACCTGACGGAGCAGATACTCGGCGTTGGTGGCAAGACCTGTATCAAAGGTCTGAGGGGTCATTTGGGGCTGGGTTTCGGGGAATACCAGCAGGGTCTTTTTGCCGTAGGAGTCGGTCTCCAAATCGGTCAAAAAAACGGCGGTGACCGTGCTTCCGCTCTTATCGGTATAAAGGGTCAAAAAGACACGGCGGGTCTGTTTGTTCCCCTGTGCATCAGGGAGAGAAACCCAGGTCAAGGCGGGGTCTAAGCGTTTTGCCTCCTCTCCGTTTTGCGAGAGTTTGGCGCAATTCCACGCACTCCGGCGAAGATAAAACTGCTCCGAATCGGTTTCGTGGTACTGTTCCAACACCTGCATTTGGAGTTTGTGCAGGAGTTCGGGACCACGGCGGAGTCGTGCCACGTCATCGGGCATCGGCTCGGCGGTGAACAAAGCGGGGTAGATTTTTTGATAGGTATCGGAAATGGGTTCTGCCGCATTGCGGTAGAAGCGGACCGTTCCGTCATAGGCGTCCACCGTGACGGTTGCCACATTGCGGATGTAGTTCACGCCGTCATAGGTTTGGGCAAAGGGGTAACGATTGGTAACGGCGTAGGCTTCGGTCAGCCACAGAATCCGCCCGTCGTCGGTGACGGTAGCGTAGGGCGTATCATAGCGGAAGAAGGGCGCCAGTTTGTTCAGTCGGTCAGAGACCTTGCGGTTGAAGAGACCGTAGTCGGTGGTTTCCACCTTGCCTATCGAGGGGTTGTTGCGGTTTTTCAGCAGGAAGGCGGCACGGTTCCAAAAGGTCATCGGCACGCCTACAGGATCTTCGGTGTCGGCAGAAAGGGTGAGTCCGTCGGTTGCCTGATTGCTGAAATAAAGCGGGGTTTGGGCGATTTCGGGCAGGGAGTTGCTGCGGGTCAAAACGGGGTTGCCTTCCATTAAAAGGACGGGGTTGCCGTCGGCATCGGTGCGGGAGGCATAGCCCATAATCAGTCCCGCTCCCGCCTGGGAAGGTGCGGCAGATTCCCTGGGTGCAACAAAGACCAGGGTCGGTTCGCCGTCAATGATGCGTTGTTGATAGCGGACCGTACCGAAGTAGTACTGTTCCCCCTCACGGAAGGGGGCTAAGGTCTCGGCAGAGGTGTCCGCCAGTTTTAAGTTGTTTAAGGCGGCAGGTGCCGCAGGGTCGGCAAACAATGTGTCCCGGGTCAGATTGCCCACTGCCGATTCCTTGTCGGTCAGCAGGTCCTCTAACCCAAAGCCGCGGCGGGTCAGGTACCAGTTGGTCTGTACGGCGGTCTGTTGCAGGGAGAAGGCGCTGGGCGCCACCACATAGGTTTCGGTTATTTTGGCGGCGGCAAAGGTGGCAAGGAGACAGACGGGAAAGACCAGCAGGGTCAAAAGCATCCTGCGCAGCTGCTTCCGCCAGAAGAAAACGGCGGCAACTGCCAGTAAAAGCAACGCCAGTACGGGGGCAAGGCGGTAGTACACGCCCCAGATATATTGCTGGGTATGCCCTGCGCCGTTTAAGCCGCCGAAGCTGGAATAGAGCATTTCCTCCAGGGCAAAGCGGTAACGGGCGATCTGCACCAAAGCAAACCCTGCCAAAAGGACTGCCAGGTGATTGAGCATTGCCGTTTCTTTTAAGAATTTACGGTTTAAAACCGAAAGTCGTGCGGCGGTAATCAGATAGACCGCCACGGTATAAATAATCAGTCCCAGCCAGATCCCTGTGACGATGCGGATGAGTTCCAGCAAAAAGGGACGGGCAAAGACATAGTAACCGATGTCACGATTGAAAAGCGGGTCGCCGTAGCCGAAGGGGGTACGGTTCACGAAGGTCAAAAAGCTGTCATAGATTTCCCCGCCCATCAAACGTCCGCACAAAAAGGCAAAGACGAAGGAGAGGAAAAATGCCAGTAAAGGTCTTTGGAACTGTTCCATGGCATTGTCGCGGTTGGCGATGATTTTTAAGAGCATGCTGTGGTTGGCATAGAACAGGGCAAAGGTCAAAAGGAAGGTAATCCCGCCCAACAACAGTTTGGTGCGGGCGTTTTGCCAGAAGATAACGGTGTAGCCGTTCCCGATTTCCGCCAGTTCCAGATACCCTGCAAAGCTTTGAAAAAGGGTATAGAAAACCAACCCTGCCGCAACGGCGGCAAGTAGGATAATCAGTGCACGGACGGCATATCGGACATCCACGCCGTCTTTTTTGGGAAACTCGATACGGGTCACCGTACTCCTCCTTTATTCGTCTAATAGTGCTTTGACAAACAGCGCAGGGTCAAAGGGCTGCAAATCGTCGATTTGTTCCCCTACGCCGATCAACTTTACGGGAAGTTGCTGACGGTCGCCGACGGCAAGGACGACGCCGCCTTTTGCAGTACCGTCCAGTTTGGTCAGTACCAGACCGGTCAGGTCTGCCGCTTCAGCAAAGAGCATTGCCTGGCTGACCGCGTTTTGTCCTGTGGTAGCGTCTAAAACCAGCAGGTTTTCCCGACTGCTGTCAGGGAGTTCCCGCTGGATGATACGGTTGATTTTTTTCAGTTCGTCCATCAGGTTTTTCTTGTTGTGCAGACGGCCTGCCGTATCGCAAATCAGGACCTCGTAGCCACGGGCGCGGGCGGCGGCAATGCCGTCAAAGACCACGGCAGACGGGTCTGCCCCTTCCTGATGGCGGATCAAATCGACTCCTGCACGGTCTGCCCACACCGCCAACTGGTCGATGGCGGCGGCGCGGAAGGTGTCGGCGGCAACCAGCGCCACCTTCTTCCCCTGAGCGGTCAGTTGTGCCGCCAGTTTCCCGATGGTGGTGGTTTTGCCTACGCCGTTGACACCAATCACCAAAATCACGGCAGGGGCACCGCTTAAGTTTAAGGGTGCGGCGTTTTTATGCAGCATTTCGGACAGAATCCTGCCCAATGCCGTCTTGATTTCTGCTGGGTCAGAGAGGCGGTCGGACTTGGCTTCCTCTCGCAGGCGGTCAATGATCTTTTCCGCCGTTTCCATCCCCACATCTGCCATGATCAAAAGCTCCAGCAGTTCTTCCAACAGGTCTTCGTCTACCTTGGTAAAACTGCGAAGCACTTGATTCACTTGTTCGGTAAAGCCGTTGCGGGTCTTTTTAAGGCCCTCTTTCATTCTGTCAAAAAAACCCATGGTCATCCTCACTCTTTCGCAATATCGTCTAAGTTTAAGGGTAAGATTTTGGACACACCCTTTTCGGGCATGGTCACACCGTAGATGGTACCTGCATGCTCCATGGTACCGCGGCGGTGGGTAACCACGATGAACTGGGTGTTTGCCGACAGCCGCTTTAAGTAATCGGAGAACCGATAGACGTTGGATTCGTCTAAGGCGGCGTCGATTTCGTCCATTACGGTAAAGGGCGCGGGGCGCACCTTTAAGATGGCAAAGAGGATGCAGATGGCGGTCAGTGCCTTTTCACCGCCCGACAAAAGAGCGATGCTCTGCAGTTTTTTGCCCGGAGGCTGGACGATGATCTCGATGTCGCTTTCCAACACGTCACTTTCGTCCGACAGCCGGAAGGATGCCTGCCCGCCGCCGAACAGCTCTTTAAAGACACGGCCGAATTCCCGGTTGATCAGGGCAAACCCCTCGGTAAACTGGCGGCGCATCAAAACGGTCATGTCCTCGATAATCTTTAACAGTCGGGCTTTGGCTTCTTCCAAATCCGCCTGTTGTTCCTTTAGGAAGGTCAACCGCTGGGAAAGCTGCTGATACTCCTCGATAGCACCCACATTCACGGGACCCAGTGCGCGGATCTCGCTGCGGAGTTCGTTGATGCGGCGCTGTGCCGCCGTAACCGACTCCAGCGGAATCCGTTGGGCAACGGCATCGGTGTAGGTAATTTCATATTCTTCCCAAAGCCGATTGGTTATATGCTCCAGCTCGGTCTCGGTCTTCGAGCGTCGGCTTTCCAACCGCCCGTGATCCTGCTGTAACAGAATCAAGCGGTCACGCCGCTCCTTCGACCCTGCCTGTGCCGCCAACAACCGCGCCTCCAACGCTTCCGCCGAGGCGGTGATGCGGTCCAGTTCCCCTTGCATTTCGGACAGATTCTTTAAGTGTACTTCCCCGTCGGCGGTCAGTTGCGCGCGTTCTGCCTCTTTTTGCGCAATCTGTTCTTTCAGTTCGGCAATGTACCGTTCCTTTTCCTGACGGTCGGAGGCGTTGTTCATCACACGGTAGGTGGCTGCCTTCAGTGCCTCCTCCGCCCGCTCCTGTCCGTAGACCGCTTCGCTTAACGCCAGCTCGGCGTTCAGGCAATCCTGACGGCGTTCCTCCAGTTGGGCGTGAAGCTCCTCGCAACGCTGGCGCAGGGAAATCAGCTCCTCTTCCATTCTGACCTGGCGGGTGGTCTGCTCCCGCTGCACCGCCACAATCTCCACCTGTTCCCGACAAAGGCTTTCCCGCTGGGCGGTCAGCTGGGCTTCTGCCTGTTTCAACTGATCCCCTGCCTGACGGGCGTACTCTGCCAGGGCGGCCAGGTGTTCCAGTCCTGCCGACAGCCGTGCCGATTCTTCCCGCAGGGCGTTCAGCGCGGCAAGGCGGGTTTCTTCTTCGGCGATGGCGGCGGTCAGTTGTTCTTCCAAACGAACGCCTTCCTTTTCCAAGGCGGCGGTTTCTTCTTTTAAGCGCAGGATCTCTTTCTCCAGACTACGGATTTCTTCACTGCGGGAAAGGAAGCTGTGCTCCTTGCGGTGGCTACCGCCGGTCAGTGCGCCCCCTGCGTGCAGGATTTCGCCCTCACAGGTGACAATCTGGAAACGGTGATGGCGGGCGTTTGCCATTTTCAGACCGTCGTCCAGAGTTTCTACCACTACAATGCGTCCCAAAAGGCTCTTCATGGCGGGGCGAAGTTTTTCATCGCAATCCACCAAGTCGGCGGCAATGCCGACATAGCCTTTGTGTCGGTCCAGATCCTTTTCGGTAAAATCACGGGGTTCCAACCCGTCCAAAGGCAGGAAGGTGACCCGTCCCAGCTTGTTTTCCTTTAAGTAGCGGATGGCTGCTTTGGCGTCGACCTCGCTCTCGGTCACGATGTTTTGCAGGGCGTTGCCCAACGCCGTTTCGATGGCCAAGGTCAGGGATTCGTCTACCCGAATCAGTTTGGAAACGGGTCCCAAAATGCCCCGGAGTTTCCCTTCTTTTTCCGCCCGAACGATTTGGCGGACCCCGAAAGCGTAGCCTTCCATCGTCCGTTCCATTTCGGACAGGGTTTCGTGCTTGGTTTCGGCTTCGGACAGACGGACGGCAACCGAACGCACCTTCCCTGCAAGAGACCCTTGCTCCTCTTTGACGGCGGCAATGCGGGTCTTGGCTTCGGACAGTGCGGCTTCGGCTTTTGCAACCGTTTTGCCCATCCCCTCCCATTCGGTCTGCGCCTGATGGAGCCGTTCCTCGGAAGCGGTTCGGTCCCGATCACGGTCGCTTTGTTCACGGGTCAGGTTGCTCTGCCGTTCTTCCAGGGTTTTCAACAACAGTTCCAGACTCTGTAAGCGGGCGGTCCGAGTGGTGGATTCCTGAATCATAACCTCCCGATCGGCTTGGGCACGGCGAAGGGCGGACTCCGCCTCTACCTCGGCGGTCTCACAAGCCGACTGACGGGCACGGGCATCGGCGCGGGCCTGTTCGGCAGATTCACGGACAGACCGGGCGGACGCCAGTTCCTCTTGGGCGCGGGCTTCTTCTTCGGTCAAAAGGGTTGCCGCTTCGGCTAAGGTTGCCAGTTCCCGCTGACTCTCCATAATTTGCTTTTCGTGTCCCTCGATCTGGGAGGTCAGCACCGAGCCTTGGCTTTCGGTCTGGTGCTTTAAGGTTTCCAGCAGTTTGATTTGCTGACGGAGCTGATCGGCAGACTCGTTCCCCGTACGGGTGTCCATCACCGCCTGTTCCATCTCCCGGTCCAGTGCCTCGATTTCAGCTTTTAAAGTTTCCAGCTCGGCGGCGGATACGCCCACCTCCTGAGCCAGTTTTTCCGATTGGGCACGAAGTTTATCCATGGTCTCGGTGGTCACGCTTAAGTCAAGGACCCGCAGTTCGTCCCGAAGGACCAGGAACTTCTTTGCCGCTTCCGACTGTTCCCGCAAGGGTTCTTCCCGCTGGTTCAGTTCAAAAAGCAGGTCGGACAGGCGCAACAGATTGTCGGTGGCTTTGCCCAGCTTCCGCTCTGCCTCCTGTTTTTTGTAGCGGTATTTCATAATGCCCACTGCATCCTCGAACACCTGACGGCGGTCCTCGGGCTTGCTGCTTAACAGCTCGTCAATCTTGCCCTGACCGATGACCGAGTATCCGTCACGGCCGAGACCGGTATCCAAAAAGAGTTCGTAAATATCCTTTAATCGGCAAACGGTACCGTTTAACAGGTACTCGCTTTCCCCCGAACGGTAAAGCCGTCTGGTAATGGCGACTTCGGAAAAAGAAACGGGCAGACGGTAGTCCTCGTTGGTCAGGGTCAGAGTGACCTCTGCCATCCCCATGGGTTTGCGGGTTTCGGTACCTGCAAAAATCACGTCTTCCATCTTGCTGCCACGAAGGGTCTTGACGCTTTGTTCCCCAAAGACCCAGCGCACCGCATCCGATATATTGCTTTTACCGCTGCCGTTGGGGCCGACGATGCCCGTGGTTCCGTTTTCGAAAGAAAGAACCGTTTTTTCGGCAAAGGATTTAAATCCGTTCATCTCAATGCATTTTAATCGCATTTTATCCATCCTTACAATTACCCTATTTTATCTTATTAATTATAACAAAAACTTTCCCTTTTTTCAAGCGTTCCGAAAAAAATATCCCTTTTTTTCAAAAAACATTTGAAATTTCCCACAAAAAGGTATATGATAATAGGTACCACTAATTTTTTGAACGGAGGATTATCGTGTTAGGTTTAAAATTATTCGATTTTTCCAACGATGTAGGCATCGACCTGGGCACCGCCACCGTCCTTTTGTATGTAAAGGGCAAGGGCATTGTGTTGAAAGAACCCTCGGTTGTTGCCATTGACACCACAGATAAAAAGGTCCGTGCGGTAGGGTTTGCCGCACAGTCGATGATCGGTCGTACCCCCGGCTCTATCGTAGCCATCCGTCCCTTGCGCGACGGCGTTATTTCGGACTATGAATCCACCGAAAAAATGCTTCGTTATTTCCTGCGCCAGGCATGCTCGAAACGGCTCTTTAAGCCTCGGGTCATCATCTGCGTTCCCTCGGGCGTGACCGAGGTGGAAAAGCGCGCCGTTGAAGAAGCCGCTCTGACCGCAGGTGCCAAGAAAGCCATTTTGATCGAAGAACCCATTGCCGCTGCCATCGGTGCAGGGATCGACATTGAAAAGCCCTGCGGAAATATGGTGGTCGACATCGGCGGCGGTACAACCGATATCGCCGTGATCTCGTTGGGCAACCATGTTGTCAACTCCTCCATCAAGGTTGCGGGGGACAAGTTTGACGACGCGGTGATCCGTTTTATCCGCAAGAAGTACAATATCCTGATCGGCGAGCGTACTGCCGAGGAGCTGAAAAAGGAAATCGGTTGCCTGATCCCCTTTGAGGAGGAATGCACCACCGAGATCCGTGGTCGGAACCTGCTGACCGGTCTGCCCCAGAACGTGATCATCAGTTCCAACGAAATGATCGAAGCGCTGAGCGAGCCTGCCGCCGAGATTTTGGAAGCCGTACACAGCGTCATGGAAAAAACACCTCCCGAACTGGTCGCCGACATCAGCTTAAACGGCATCGTTTTAACAGGCGGCGGAAGCCTGCTCTACGGGATGGACAAGATCATCGAAAAAGAAACGGGGATTTCCGCCCGCGTTGCCGACGATGCAGTGTCCTGCGTCGCCATCGGTACGGGCAAGGCGTTAGAGTATATCGACGTGTTAAACAACAACGGAAGATCGTCCTCTCCCCGCTCCGCATCCTACGACAGAGGTTGGTAATACCCAAAACAAAAAGCACCCGAAGAGGCGCACTCCGTAAGGAAGTGCGCCTCAGTTATATTCGCCAAAGGCGAGTTATATTGCTTCGCAGTTATATTTGGGCTTCGCCCCAGTTATATTGCCTTCAGCAGTTTTAGAGGCGAATATAATATAACTAAAACCAAAGGTTTTAATATCACTTTGCCGCAAGGCGAAATAAAACCGTGAGACCCGTCTCACGATATCACTAATATTTTTTATCTTTGAGATAGGTATAAATTCAAAATATGTAACCCACTATGACACTTTCAACTTGAAAGTGTCAATTTTTATGTAAAAAGAAAATTGGGAGAACACTTCTTTACGAAGTGTCTCCCAAAGGGTGCTTTTTTGATGCTCATTCAATCACGATGATACGGACTCTGCCGCCCGATTGGGGGGTACCGTCGTGATAGACGATAAAGTTGCCCATGTCGGGGGTAACGCTTTCTACGGGGACCAGCTGATAGCCGTAGTCGGCGCCGCGGAGGTAGACCTCTACGCTGTCCG
>JAZOOX010000016.1:0-6530 GCA_045655245.1 Clostridia bacterium
ATGGCACAGACAACCGAAAAAATCTTTAAAGCTGTATCCCCTTGCCAAAAGTTCTTCATTTCTTCTTCACCTTCCATAAAATGGGGTTCTTGCGGGTCTCTTCTTTCGGCTGAATCAAAGACTTATGTAATGCACGTTTCAGCGTATCGGGATTCAGGTTTCGAGTCAGATCACCGTTTAACGCGATAGAAATTTTCCCCGTTTCTTCGGAAACAACCACAACGATCGCATCAACGCTCTCGGACAAACCGATAGCGGCGCGGTGACGGGTGCCCAACTCCTGACTCAAATCCTCGTTTTGGGTCAAAGGTAAAAAGCATCCCGCCGCAATCAAACGATTCTCGCGAACAACCAAAGCACCGTCGTGCAAGGGACTGTTTGGCATAAAGATGTTCATGATCAATTCCGCGCTGATCAGAGCATCTACCGTCGTTCCGGAACGGATAATGTCCCCGATATGGGTCTTTCTTTCCAAAACCAAAAGAGCACCGATTTTTTGTTGCGCCATCTCTGCAACAGCCTGGACGATCTTGTCAATACTGACGACAAGTTCCTCCTCCGTAACATGTCCGTTAACCTGCAAGAAACTACCAAACTTACTACGTCCCATTTGCTCTAAGGCCCGTCTCAATTCCGGTTGAAACACCACTAAAAGAGCCAATATTCCTGTCTGTACCGCATTTTGCAAGATGAAGTTGATGGTGTTCAGCTGCAACCAAAAAAACACTTGCGCCGCAACCAAAAGAATGACAATACCCTTTATTAACTGTTCGGCGCGGGTATCACGAATCCACTTTGCTGCCGTGTATACCACAAATGAAACCACAAGGATATCCACCACATCGGCAAAGCGGATTAAACCGATAGCCGGAAAATTCAAATACCAGCTACTAAACACGCTGAACACCTCCACTCATTTAAAAATTTATGCCTGTGCCTGAACGGCAGTAATAGCAATAACACCAACGATATCATCTGCAGAGCAACCGCGAGACAAATCGTTAATCGGCTTTTTGATACCCTGGGTAATGGGACCGTAAGCTTCTGCCTTAGCCAGACGCTGAACCAGTTTATATCCGATATTACCCGCATTCAGGTCGGGGAAAATCAAAACGTTTGCATTGCCGGCAACAGCGGAATCGGGAGCCTTAGACTTGCCGACAGACTCAACGATTGCGGCATCCAACTGCAGTTCGCCGTCCAAATTCAGGTCAGGACGTTTTTCCTTTGCGATTTTGGTTGCATTAACAACTTTGTCAATCATTTCGCTCTTTGCGCTACCGTAAGTAGAATAGGACAACAACGCAACGTTTGCAGTCTTACCAATCAAATTCTCAAAGCTCTTTGCGGAAGAAAGTGCGATTTCAGCCAGTTCCTCTTCATTGGGATTAGCAACCAGACCACAGTCGCTAA
Source organism: Clostridia bacterium (assembly GCA_045655245.1). Lineage (GTDB taxonomy): Bacteria > Bacillota > Clostridia > RGIG8785 > RGIG8785 > RGIG8785. Next base: position 1,414 of record JAZOOX010000016.1, read on the forward strand.
ATACGAAAATGCCGTCCTCGCCGTAAGCGCAATCCGGAACACACATTACAAAAAATGAAGATACCAGCTTGGTATCGGGAGCGGTTTTAACGGTCTGCAGCGCGCTGCGCATTACGTTTGCAGTAGAGTTTACCGCACCTGCTACCATACCGTCAGCCAGGTCGTTCTTAACCAGCATACAGCCATAGTACAAAGTATTCTTTAAAGTTTCGCGGGCCTGCTCGATGGTCATCCCCTTCGCTTTTCTCATTTCGCAGAACTGTGCAGCCAGTTCTTCAAAATTGTCAGCCTTCGCGGGGTCGATTACGGTTGCGCCCGAAATATCAAAGCCTGCAGCTTTTTCGCGGATTGCGTCCTCGTTACCAAGCAGGATCAGTTTTGCAATCCCCTGCTTTAAAACCTTGTCAGCCGCCTCGATGGTACGGATGTCTTCACCCTCGGCCAAAACAATCGTTTTGATGTCAGACTTTGCTTTTTCGATGGTTTTTTCTAAAAAATTACTCATTATGTATCTCTCCCTTCTTTTATTATTTTATTATAACAGTTTCATTTCTGTTTCTCAAGGGTTTTTCACAAAAAAAGAAAGAACTGATTGAATTTTTTTATATTTTATGGTAATATACTTGCGAAAGGAGTGTCCGTATGAAGGTTTTAGGATTAATCTGTGAATTCAACCCGTTTCATAACGGGCACCGTTATTTAATTGATAAAGCCAAAAGAGAAACCGCTTGTGATGCGGTTGTTGCCGTAATGAGCGGCAACTTCACCCAGCGTGGAACTCCTGCGATAACCGACAAATACACACGTGCAGAAATCGCAATTTCAAACGGTGTCGATCTTGTGCTCGAACTACCTGCCGCATTTACATTGCACGCTGCACATTATTTTGCACTAAAAGGGGTCGAAACCCTGATCGCCACCGGAATTATCAACGTTATTGCCTTTGGCAGCGAATCGGGTGACATCCGGCTTTTACAAAAGGAAGCAGAATCCCCGGCGCAAATCCCCTGCTCCGACGCTACCTTTTCGGTGGCACGCGCCATTGCGGAGAATGCGAAAGATAATCGTATTTATACTCCTAACAACATCCTTGGCATCGAATATCTGAGGGCGTTAAAAGTCTTTAACAGCTCCATTATCCCTTACACCTGTACCCGCATAGGCGTCAACCACGATGACAGTGCTCCGTCGCAGGAATTCGCTTCTGCTTCTTACCTGCGGGAGGAACTTTATCAAGGACGTCCCATCAGTTGCTATGCCCCTGAAATCGGCAATACTCCCGCCTCCCTCTCCGTTTGGGAGAGCATTGTCCTCTATCGATTACGAACGATGACTGCCGTGGATCTGGAAAAAGTTCCCTCCGTTGCAGAAGGTCTTCACAACCGCATTCATAGTGCCGCAAAGGAAGCGTCTTCTTACGAGGAACTAATTTCTTTCATCAAGACCAAACGCTATACCCGTTCCCATATCGAGCGGATCCTTGCCTGTTCGGTTTTAGGCGTCAAGACTGAACATCTACAGCACAAGCCTTATTTACGTGTTTTGGCGGCAAACCAAGCGGGAACTGCTCTACTGCGCGCCATCAAAGCAAACTCCCCAATCATTACCAAAACCGCCGACGCGCCGTATCACCCTGTTTTAGAACACGAGTGTTGTGCAGAAGATATATACGCGCTTTTGTGTGGCAATAAAAAGGGCAACACCGCCTATCGTCATTCCCCCAAAATAAAACAAGAAATTTAAAATTTCTCTTGCAATTCAAAAAAACTTGTGCTATAATACATTTTGTTCCACGTTATGGGGGTGTGGCGCAGTTGGGAGCGCGTTTGACTGGCAGTCAAAAGGTCAGGGGTTCGAACCCCCTCATCTCCACCAAAAAAAGAGACAAGTCATCGACTTGTCTCTTTTTTTGTTTTACTGAACTGCTTTTCGAACAATCTTTAATACCGCAAAAAGCAGGACGCCTTCAACGGGGAAACAAATCAGGTTTTTCAGCGCCCTCGTGGACAAAAGCGTGAAAAATCCGTTAATGCTCATTCCGTTCCAAATTGCAAGGGAAACCGTTGCAAAAATGGTATTGAAAAGCATACACACGATAAACCGAACCAGCAAACAAACCCAGATATTAATTTTTCGACGGTAAAGTAAAAATCCGCATGCCAGACCGCTTAACATTTCTACCAAACACAAAAGTGGGTTGATGCTGCCGTAAAAAATAACAGCACCGATAAAATCAATAATTCCACCCGCTATCATACCGACCAAAGGACCAAACAGCATGCAGATCGACATAAACGGCAGGAAGGTAAAGGTGATTTTCAAAAAGTCACTGGACAAGGGGCGCGTAATATACTCAACCACAATTGCCAATGCAATGAGGATTGCCGTTTGCGTCAGTGTCCTGACCGACTGTAATGACGCCAAAGACGATTTAAACTTTTCTTTCATAAATGAAAACTCCTTTCTGCTCGCTTCGCTACACAGAAAGGAGTTTCTTGTATACCCATCATATGTAGCAGCGGGATACGGAAACCGCACCGCAAGCATACGCTTTTCGTTTGTTGGCAATTCCCCGTCCAAACAACACTTTACGCGCGGTCTCCTACTCTGCTAATATCTTATATTTCTTTTACACGCTCAGCACAACGTTTACATAAGGTCGGATGTTCGCTATCATGACCAACCGACTGGCTGAAAGTCCAGCAACGCTCGCACTTTTCACCATCTGCAACTTCAACAGCGATTTTCAGACCGCTCTCACCTTCGACTGCGCCGTCGGGAGCAGTTTCGCTCAGTTCGACCTGCGATACAATGAAGATACTTGCAAGCATATCACGGTACTCATCCAGCAAAGCGGCGTTCGTGGCGTTTGCCTGAATCATTACCTTAGCCCCCAAAGACTGACCAATCAATTTTTGAGCACGAGCAGTTTCCAATACTTTAGAAACATCCGAACGGATAGCGATCAGCTGATTCCACTTCTCTTCCAGCTCAGCATCTTCAAATGAAGCATCAATCGTAGGCATTTCGTTCAGCATCACGTGACGAACATCATCATTCTTCGTGTGGGGCATAAATTTCCAGATTTCGTCTGCCGTGAAGCAAAGAATGGGCGCCAACATCCGGACGAGTGCATCCAAAATCTTAAAAATTGCAGTCTGTGCCGAGCGACGCTCGATCCCTCCGTCACAATAGAGACGGTCTTTGATGACATCTAGATAGAAGTTAGACATATCGACAACACAGAAGTTGTGGATGGCATGCAATACAACATGGAATTCGTAATCGTCATAGCCCTTGATAACCTTCTGGATCAAGCGGTTCAGGCGCATCATAGCCCAACGGTCCAGTTCCAGCATCTGATCTGCGGCAACCATATCGGTTGCGGGGTCAAAGCCCTCCAGATTACCCAGAATATAGCGGGCAGTGTTACGAATCTTCAAATAGTTCTGAGAAAGATGCTTAAACATTTCTTTTGAAATGCGCATATCCTGACGGTAGTCTGCAGAAGAAACCCACAGACGCAGGATGTCGGCACCGTAGTCTTTCAAGATTTCCTGAGGACTGATTCCGTTGCCCAAAGATTTAGACATCTTCTGACGCTCTTCGTCAACAATCATACCATGGGTAATAACCGTCTTATAAGGTGCTTTTCCGCGGGAGGCGATGGCAGTCAGCATCGAAGACTGGAACCAACCGCGGTACTGGTCGTTACCTTCTAAGTAAACATCAACAGGAATGTCATAACCCTCACGGGTTTCACATACTGCAGCCCAGCTGGACCCCGAGTCAAACCATACGTCCATCGTATCGGTTTCTTTCGTAAATTCGGTACCACCGCATTCGCAGGCAAAACCCGCAGGTAAGATCTCGTCGGCGGAAAGCTCAAACCAAGCATCTGCACCTTTCGCGCGGAATAAATCAGCAACGATCTTAATGGTTTCTTCGGTTACAATGGGCTTACCGCACTTTTTGCAGAAGAAAATCGGGATGGGGACACCCCAAAGACGCTGGCGGGAAATACACCAGTCAGAACGTTCAGCAATCATTGCTGTCATACGCTCCTCGCCCCAACCGGGCAGCCATTTGATGTCCTTACAAGCGCGGATGGCGTCATCTTTTAAAGCATCAACCGAGCAGAACCACTGTTCCGTGGTACGGAAGATGATGGGGTTCTTACAACGCCAGCAGTGGGGATAAGAGTGAATAATATCCTCGGTAGCCAATAAGGCGCCGCAACTGTTCAGGTCTTCCAAAATTACTTCGTTGGAATCGTCAACATACATCCCCTCGTATTTTCCGGCATAGTCGGTATGACAACCTTTTTCGTCAACAGGAACGACAATCTCGATATCATATTTCTGGCAAACAACAAAGTCGTCTGCACCAAAGCCGGGGGCGGTATGGACACAACCGGTACCGGCATCTAAGGTGACGTGGTCACCGTTAATGACCAAAGAAATGCGGTCAAACAACGGGTGACGGCATTCAATCATTTCCAGTTCGGAACCTAAAACAGTCCCTAAAACTTCCCAGTTTTCGATCTCGGCTTTCGCCATAACGGAAGAAACCAGTTCCTTTGCCAGAACATAAACTTCACCGTTGGGAACTTTTACAAAATCATACTCAAACGAGGGGTTCAGAGAAATTGCCAAGTTTCCGGGGATGGTCCAGGTCGTAGTAGTCCAAATGACAAAATAGACGTTTTCAGTAGTGCCAAGTAAGTTTTGGATAACGCCTTTATCGTCTTTAACAGCAAACTTTACGAAAATGGATTTACAAGGAACATCCTTGTATTCGATCTCCGCTTCTGCCAAAGCAGTCTCATCCTTCGGGCACCAATAAACAGGTTTTTGACCTTTGTAGATGTAACCACGCTTTGCCATTTCTCCAAAAATTTCAATTTGTACTGCTTCAAAATCGTGAGTCAAAGTAAGGTAAGGCTTCTCCCAATTTCCCAGCACACCCAAGCGGCGGAACTGTTCACGTTGAGTGTCAACGTGACTGCGGGCAAATTCCTCGCACTTCTGACGAAACTCAACGGTAGACACCTTTTCACGATCCAGACCAAACGCCTTGATCGCCTGTCGTTCGATGGGAAGACCATGTGTATCCCA
>JAZOOX010000017.1:0-34250 GCA_045655245.1 Clostridia bacterium
GGGGTATAAAAACAGATGCATCAAATCCTCCGGGAAAACAAATGCGGCTTTACACGAGCTGCCACAAGGCGCCGTTAAAAGCCGCACGAATTTCCATCTTTTTGTTTGCTTCTCAACCCTCTCCAAAAGCTCTTTTGGGGAGCCTTATCTATAGGTTCATAAAAACTGCATTTGTTCCGCTTCCAGCATTCGATATACGGACAGAACTCCGAATGAGGGTCGAGATCATACGTATTCTTCCCTGTTTTACACTTAGTACATATTTTCCTCCTGAAAAATATGTTCCTCGTGCTCTCGGCGTTTTCTTCGTTATTCCTGTCGCAGTGACCTGCAACGAGGAGTGTGCAATATATGGCAACTACGATAAACACCAGTATAAGACACGCCGAAGCAATCAGTAATATCTTTACCATCGATTCCTCCTTAGGTATTTACGTTCGGGAGGAGATTTTCGTCCTCCCGAACGTTTAACAGGATCATTTCCAGTCTTCCCACTTGTATTCATAATTTTTGCCGTCAAGCCAGTAGTTATGTGTAATGGTTGCTTCCAGCACCGTTACATAATACCACCGATCCTCGGAAAGGTCGTTATACGGATTAAACTCCAACGATTTTACATAACTTTCCAGCGGATTTCTGCCAAGCATTTTATTCATTACCGTCATTACCTCTGCACGAGTGATGTTATCCCCCGGTTTATAGGTCCTGTCCGGATACCCCTCGATCAAGCCGTTGCTTGTCAACGATAAAATTTCGTCATACGCCCAATGCGTTTGATCAAGGTCGGTAAAGGGGTTTTTAATATTGGCTTTTTCAATCCCCGTAAAACGGAATATCAGCGCCGCAAACTCTGCTCTGCTCAAACTTCTGGAAGGTTTAAATTCTCCGTCAGGATATCCATATACGATTTTTCTGTCTGCCATATATTCGATATCAAGAGTTGACCAGCGTCCGATAGCAACGTCCGAAAAGACTTCACCTGTTGCAATAAACGGCTTTTCGTATTGGTGGTTTGTAATACGATACAGAATAGAGGTGATTTCCTCTCGCGTAATGTCGCCTTCTGGTTTAACACTTCCGTCGGGATAACCGTTGATATACCCGATATGGGTCGGGTGTTCGTTCCCGAAGATATCACAAGTATACTTTCTCGTTTTATCAATGGTTGTGGTTCCGCCGTTATCACCTCCGGTGTGTACCGTCGTGGGAACGGTATACTTATAGGTGCCGACAGCTCCGTAAACGCCGCTCCAGCAATCGCTCTTGTTCGGGACTTTACACGCGACGCATTTTCCACACGAGCTGAAATATACCGTTTTAACGGTCGTTGCTTCAGTCAAAGAGTGTTCTTCGCCTGCATAGGAAATACGTTTCGGATTATCCGGGTCTGACGGGTCACTTCCGTCGAGGGTATAATAGAGCATAAGGTTATCGTCTCCCGGGTAATCGTTCACCAGAGTGTACTTTGTCCCTTTCGCAAACTCCACCTTTCCACTTGATTCCAACGAGGTTACAGGAACACCTAAGTGTACAAAATCAATGTCAAACCGACCGTCACTGCCCTCGATCTTTCCGGTTTCATCCTCCAGCCACGCAACGATCGTAATGTCATCCATGTTCGCCGTGGGGATGATGGGACGAGTTACATCATAAACCGCTGTGTTGGTTGTGATTGTTTGACCGTCCGATACTTTTGTGTACGTGTAATAATAGTGGATATCTGCGTTCTTGTTTTGCGAAAGCAGTTTGATCCCTTCCGCATAGTCGCCGCTTCCCAGCAAATGTGCGCCGATTCTTTCCACGTCGTACGGATATGCAAGATATACACTTCCGCTTGCGGCATTTCCGGTTTCTATAATGTAGTAATGAATGGTATTCTTACTTACACGGCCCGTACGCTCGTTTAAAACGTACGCTTTAATGGTCATCGTGTGGTCGATATCCAAATCCGGCTCAATTTCAGAGAAATTATATCTTACGTCAAAGGAATCGCCGTTTCTTCTGTAGAAAATACTATACGCCTTATCTTGAGGGATATTTTCGTCATAGGCAATTTTCGTACAAATGTTGTCACTTGCAAGATACGTTCCCGAAGGGAGCTCGATTATGGGCGCAAGGGGAACAAAGTCGTACACATAACTGACTACGGAACTGTATTTTCCGTTTTTTTCATAGCGAAGTTGCAGGATGATCGTATCCTTTTCTACTTCGGGGCTTATTACCTCCGTTTTAAGCAACAGCCCGCTCCCCTCTTCATACTCGATCCATTCACCCGTATTGTCCAGACGATATTGGATCTTTCCGCCGTTGTTTAAAGAATAGAGCATCACGCAGAGCAGGTTGTTGTCGGCATCAATTTTTCGTTCTTCGTACGTGCCCGTTTCCTTATCGGCATAAGGCGGTGCAAGAACGTCGCTGTCGGAAACAGCGTAGATATATCTGTTTGTATCGCTTTCTACACCGTCCAGTTTTGCATAAATCTCCAGCGTTACGCTACCGGAATGAACCTCTGCACTCTCTTCGCCAAGGCGTACGGTACAAGCTTTGTCACGGTATGCCATGCCGGTTTTTGTATCAATATAAAATCGTTCGTCATCGGTGTTAACAAATTCGTTTTCAAATCCGCCGATTTTATAGCTCACAGTACTTCCTTTAACTGCGTCCACGGGAACAACGGGTAACGCGGTTCCGCTAATCGTTGCAGAGGGAGCAGCTTTGGGGGCGGCAGGGGTAACGATATAAGAGAATATGCCTACATCGCTTTTTACACCAAACACATTGACCGCTACTGCCTTTATTACCGTATTTCCTTTGATGCTGATGAAAGAGCTTCCGTCATACTGATAGGTTCCGTCCGTATTGGGGATCGGATCGGGGCAAAGTCCGCCGTTGTCGCTGACGGTGTAATATATGTGTGTTCCCTGGGGAACGGGCATAAACTGTGTAGCAAATCCTTCACCGCCGATTTCATGGGTATAATATCCGGGCAGGAGTGTCGTAAGCGGTTTAACGGGTTTTAGTGTTACGATGTCATAGGAATGTTTTACAACGTTGGAATAACTTACGTTATCCTTTAACACGACTGCAGTTACAACTGTGTATTTGTTAATTTCGATAATCGCAGTATCCGAGGCATCGTTTGCAGCAATACGGGTGTCACTCGTTATTGGGTCGGTGCCGTCGAGGGTATAGTAAAGTTTAAACCTTCCCGTTGTGCTGGTCGTGCTTTCAGGCGTATAAACCGTAATTCTGTTCGCATTGGTAAACTGCGTACTTTCGGGAGCAAACTCGGGCGGCAACGGCTTGATCTTATATGTGAAGGTGTGTAACTCCCCTTCCGCCTTGACGCTTCCGTCAGCGTTTAACGCAACTGCTTTTGCAACGATATCGGTATCCGTATCAATGTCAAGGACGGTTGTATAATCTTTCCACCGTCCGTCTCCCGTGTGGTATTTTACAATGTAATCGGGGTTGTTGGGTGTAAGGGTAACGTTAACGACCCCTTCATATACGCCCGAGGGATAGAACGCCCCTACTCCGAAATCGTCATAAAGGCTGAACAAATAGTAATAAGAGACCTTATCACTCCATTCGCCGTCGTAATGGCTGATCACCCGCAAGGTCGTGTCCTTCGCAAGAGTAATCGGAATACCAGTGTATTCAATCCCGTTTGTTTTGGGATCACCGCCGTCCAGCGTATAAAAAACTTTGGCGTTTTCGGTTTGAGTTGTAAGCGTAACGTCAATCTTTGTATCATATTCCCCCGAATCAAAATTAGGCACCGGCGGAAGGGGCTTGATTGAAAAATAATAAACCGCCGGTTCGCTGTATTTCCCCAGCTTATTTGTCACCAGTCTGACAATGTTGTTTTTGTCAATTCGGATAACAGGGTTTTGTTTTGCAACCGGGACCCAACTTGTATACGGATCAGTTCCGATCAACAGATCACTTGTATCCAGATTTGCAAAAGTATAATATACCTCACTGCCGTCACTGATATTACCGTAATCCATTTTGTCCGAGACATAAACATTCGTAGCAGTGGCCAGACTGTTGATATCGGGTAACAGTTCTTTGTCTTCATCAAACAAATAGGGTCTGTCCGGCAAAATTTTGTACATATAACTTACAGTGCTCGAATACTTCCCATCGCTCGCGCGGAATGCACACGCCTTAATTTCTGTATCCAGCGTAATTTCAAAAGGAGCGGTATACGGAATTCTGGAAGATGCCGCAGAAGGTTCATTGCCGTCGATCGTGTAATAGATCGGCAAACCGTCTTCCTGTACAAGCTCAACGATTACCGTTTCGATATAACTGCCCGAAGTAGGCGTTGCAATCGGCGGCGTCGGTTTTGACTGATCTTTAATCAGGATGTGATGATACCCGCCGTTGATCGCGGTAAATTTAAAGGTCTGGTCATTGAGATCGTCGCTCTGGTTTTTTGCGAAAAGTTCAAGAGCATATTTTTCATCACCGCTGTCGATGTCAATAAACACGTCTGTGCTGCCTGTTTTCTTAGGAGTTAAAGAAAGCTTTGCAAGATTATACCAAAGCTGACCGTCCTTTTTCTGAGGGACGTAACCGCCGCTGTAAAAAACGGTTATATAAGCAGTTTGATACGTCTTTGTTCCCAACGTATACGTTCCGCTGCCATGTCTGTAAATATAGTACCCGGTAGTCTGGGGTACATCGTTTTCAACACCGTCGCCCAATTCTTCGTCACCCTTGTCAGATGTACCAAAGCTTTCATCGGGAATTGCATAATCAATCGGAGCGACACTATTGCCCTCTGCAAAATCGAAATAGTCTCCATCAAAACAAACGCGAAGCGTATAGCCGTTCATATCGTACTGTGGCTCTTTGTGGATGTTATTCTCAAAATTGCCCTTATTAGGGTTGTCAACCGCAAAATATACGTCAGCATTTTCACCCATGTATACAACGCTGTTATTCGTCGTCACTTGCGGATTTTCCCCCTGAGCGTGCAGATAGACTGTGCGTACGGTCTTGTCGGCATCGTCTGCCCATATATCCACGGGAAATATCCCCATAAGCATCACAATGCTTAATAATAGTGAAAGTACTTTTCTGCGTGTCATAAGTCATTTGCTCCTTTGCTGTGTTTTCTGCAGGTTTATATCTCCTCTTTCAAAACACACAACGCAAAGCGTCATGTGCTTTGAAAGAGGGGGAAGCAGTGCCTCCCGCCTCAAAAAATCAATTAGTTACCCCAAGAAACGAGAACGTATGCTACATCCTTCGAATCAATTACGCCGTCACGGTTGAGGTCGTACTTGGCATAATCGTTGTAAGCAGTTCTGTCGTTGGTGATGCCAAAGTAAGAAACAACTGCAGAAAGGTCATAGATGTTAATCATGTTGTCCTTAACGATGTCACCTGCAAGGAAGGTAACGTTTACCTTGCTGGAATCTTTACCAACTTCAACGAACTGAGCTTCGTCTCTTACGTTGTTCCAGAACTTTAAGGTCTTGTCTTCAGTCATGGTTACGGTGTAACGAGCAGTTCTGTAACCTGCACCGGATACCGTTACGGTGTAAGCAGTGTTGTAAGGAAGCGCTCTTGTGAAGTTATAAGCTACACCGTCAGTACCAAGAGCGATTGTTTCATTTACAGTGCCGCCAACGATGGTAACGGTCATATCCTGATATGCAGCAACGTTGTTTTCAACAGCGTTCGGGAAGGTGATGTCAATGGTAAGTTCTCTTGTGGGAACTGCAACAACACCGTCAGTAATTTCGCCAACCATATCATCGTCTGCTGCCAAATCAGTGTTGATTTTAAGTGTAGCTGCATCTTCAAATCCGTCAACAATGTTGTCTCTGATTTCTGTTGCATATACTGCATTGTATTCTGAATCAGCTGTAGCAAGAGTGTATGAGCCGTAGCCGTCAATTGTGATTGTACCGATTACGATTGCTGCGCCGGATTCTTCATACTTTGTAACACCGTCATAGTTGAACATATATCTGTCGCCAAGCTGAGTGAGTGTCACGCCTTCAGCAGGAGCAACTGTGTAGTCCATAGCACCGCCGTTTACAGGCGTGCCAACAAAGTTGAATGTAAGGTCAGCAGATGCAAGTTCGTTAATCTTTTCAGCATCAGCAGCTACAAGAACGATTTCGTACTTGTCAGCACCTTCGAGATTGTCAATGTCGTTTTCGTCAAGGTCAATCTTCTTGTACTGAACATAAACTGCATCAGCCTTTGAAATTACATTACCGGTAACATCATCAGCGTTTGCTATGGTTGATGTTTCAACAAGGAGTTCAGATGTTGCATCTACATCAACCTTGTTGCCTGCTGCAAGAACCAAGTCGCCGACTTTGCCTTCTTCTGTGTTGGTTGAGCCGCTGATCTTGATGCTTGAGTTGTTTGTTACTGCAAGATTGTAGCCTGCAGTGCTGTTTCTGATACCATTAGAACTGTTGGTTACAGAAATAACGGTATTATCTATTGTACCGCCAAGGTTTCTGAATGCAGTATCGGAAAGATTTGCAATTGTAAATTTAGAGTCTGTGATGTTTGCTGCTACATTTACATTAAACATATCTGTGTTATCAAGAGTAACCTCAGTATTTGTAATTGTAAGCACGCAGTTAGGTCCATAGCCTTTAACAAATCCGCCCTGAGTTGCATTATCATTCTTAAGGTCAATTGTCGAATCTGTAATTGTCAATGCAACATCTGCACCCGAGTTACCGATTTCAAATACGGCATAACCTGAGTTGAAACCATCACCAATAAAGTTTACCTTATCCATTGTAAGAGTTGTTGCCGGTGTTTGATACTGTGCAAGACCGAAAATATTCTGGCTTGCGGATACGTTTGAAATGTCAACAGTACCGTTAGAAATGCTGTTTTCACCGATGATGTAGTTCGCACCAACGTTTACAGTCATTGTATAACCATTAAGGTCAATATTAATGGTAGCATTGTTTAACTTTGCGTTAAGCTCAGCATCATCAAAAAGAGTAATTTTTTCACCTGCAGCTCCAGCTATTGCAGCATCAAGAGTCGTATAACCTTTTCCGCCAGTGTAAGCAACATAGGAAGAAATTGAGTAAGGTTTATCGAAGGTAAAATTAATAACTTTAGGCTCTGCTATTGCTTTGTCAGGGGCATCATAATCTTCACCGGTCACAACAATTTCGTAACCTTTGGGGTTGCTTGCTTCAAATGTGCTGTCTGCAACTGTCAAACTATATCCTACAGATGCATCTTTGTTTACTTTACGTACAAGTACAGGAGCAAATGCATCAATTTCACAATTTTCAACGTTAAGGCTATATTCGCCTTCGCCATCAGCACGGACACCGTAGCCACCTTCTGCAACTGCTTCGATCTGTGAATTCTTTACAGTAACCTCTATAGATGTACCTACAGAAATACCGTTCTGACAGTTTGTTGTAGTTATTCCATCGAAATCAAGTCCGTTTGATACACCTGTTGCCCACATTGCTGAATGCATATTCTCAAATGTACAGTTTACAACATCAATATTGTATGCCTGACGGAAACGCATTCCAACAACATCTTCTGTAGTGTTAGAAGTAAATGTACAGTCTTTAACTGTTACATTGTGTGCATAACGTTCAGCGGGAACTGTAGTGTTTGAGCTGATGAAATCTCTTCCTTCATCGGTTACAAAGTTAACATTCTGAATTGTTAATGTTTCTGCACCTTTAAAGCGAGCCTGGCCATGAATGTAGATAGTACCATCAAAATTTTTGTTGTTACCATCTAATACAATGTTTTCGCCTTCCTCCTGAGTAAATGTAACATCTCCTTCAAAGTCAGCCAAAAGCATAATTGTGTTATTGCCAGCACTTACAGCTTCAACAGCTTCCTCAAGAGTTGCATATCCGCCCTTACCAAGAATGTACGCTTTGTACTGATTCGTCCCTGCATTTGCAACATTACTTGTAACGAGGTTGCCGATATTTTCTGGTGTAATATCTTCTCCACCCCTTGTACAAGATTCCAGGTCGGATGCTGCTTGAAGATCCATTTTATAGTCGCCGCTAAAATCGCATTCAACAAAATTTGAAGGTGCATAAGGACGGCAGAATTTATAACCAGCGCCTTCGCCAAATTTACAATTAATAAATTCTGCATTACCAATTGTTGCTGCATAACTGGTCCAGCCATTGAATGTGCTATCGATAGCACGGAGGCCCTGGTTCATACCCTGGTCGCAACTTATGGTGTATGTAGGACCGTCAATAACAACATTTTCGAGAACTACAAGTTCGCTGTGGTCGCTGTTGTGGTTAACAAATACACCGCGGAAACCCGTATTAATGGTAAGGTTTTTGATTGTACCGCCTGTGGTACTGATGGCAGTATCCCAAGTACCGGTTGCACCATTAACGATGAGTTTATAGCCGTTTCCATCAAGAGTCTGGCCATATTTTATGTTGATTCCGGTCTTGCCATAAGCATTGCTCAGCTCAGCAGTTACAGTGATGTCATTCATCATAACAACTGTAGCACCGGCCTTATCCTGCTCAAGAGCTGCAATAAGCTCCTCACTGTTTTTTACTTCAATACGCTCTGCACTTTCTGCAAACACGGTAAATCCCATTGTACTCAATACCATGCAAAGAGCAAGAATTGAAGCTAAAACTCTTCTAAGTTTCACGAGAAATCTTCCTTTCTATGATTCGTTTTGCGAAATTACCGCTTTCGCCTGCGGACAGAGAAATTGCGGCATTATTTCAGCGTTCTCTGCAACCAGACTGAAATAATGTGTCTTTTCGCTCCTCACCTCCATAGTGCCATGTGGCAGTCGATAGTGATAAAACTTATGTCAGGCGGTGCTATAAAAGCAACTGCCACACAAAGCACCGAGCAAGAGACTTACTGCTCGCCGCCTTTTAAGAGGGATTATTCCCTCTTTCAAAACATACAACCCATTCGCTAAAGATGTCGTACTTCAAAATGTAATGAACAAGTTGTATGTTTTGAAAGAGGGGGAAGCCGGGCTTCCCGCCTCAAAAAACTAATTAGTTACCCCAAGAAACGAGCACGTATGCTACGTCCTTCGAATCAATTACGCCGTCACGGTTGAGGTCGTACTTGGCATAATCGTTGTAAGCAGTTCTGTCGTTGGTAGTGCCAAAGTAAGAAACAACTGCAGAAAGGTCATAGATGTTAATCATGTTGTCCTTAACGATGTCACCTGCAAGGAAGGTAACGTTTACCTTGCTGGAGTCTTTACCAACTTCAACGAACTGAGCTTCGTCTCTTACGTTGTTCCAGAACTTTAAGGTTTTATCCTCGGCCATGGTTACGGTGTAACGGGCAGTTCTGTAACCTGCGCCGGATACCGTTACGGTGTAAGCAGTGTTGTAAGGAAGCGCTCTTGTGAAGTTATAAGCTTCACCGTCAGTACCAAGAGCGATTGTTTCATTTACAGTGCCACCAACGATGGCAACGGTCATATCCTGATATGCAGCAACGTTGTTTTCAACAGCGTTCGGGAAGGCAATGTCAATGGTAAGCTCTCTTACAGGAACTGTGATTTCAACACCTGTAATGGTGTCATCTGTGATATCAAAGTTGCCAACATCAGTTCCGTCTTCAAGAACACCACCGGGAACGAACGTATCTACAATATTATCGATGAGCTTTGTTGCGTGAGCAACGTTTGTTGTAATTTTGTTTCCCTCGGCATCTTCAAGTGCTACTGCAAAGTCAAACTTACCGTAACCGGTAAATTTAACCTGACCGATTGTGATGGTTGTATCTGTATCGGTAGTTACGTTTGTCTTTCCTTTATAGTGGAATTCATAACGAACCTTGCTGTTATCTACAGGATTGATTGCAACATCAGCTTCAGATGCAATGATTTCGAATTCGTTTGCACCGTTAATCTGGGTAAGAGCAAATGTAAGGTCTACAGAGTTTAATCTGTTGATAATCTTACCATCTGCTGTAAGATTGATGTTGTAAACCTTTTCGCCTTCGGCATCAGTTTCAGTAACATCAACAAAATCAAGCTTAATGGTTTCTGCAAGCTTTTCATCATTTGCAACAATATAATAACCGTCTACTGCAATAATTTTGTATCCTGCAGGAACATTTGATGTAATAATTTCATTTTCTAACACAGATGTCGCAACCTTTATTTCAACAGGCCATTCGGTAGAACCCGCAGTTACAGACAAGTATACGTCACCGTTAATGGTAGCATTTTCAGTAATGGTAAGGTTACCTGTGTTTGCATTCTTGCTGGGATCCTGCATCCAGATAGACTTGTTAGCACCTTCAACAGTACCTCCGTTAACGGTAAGAATGTTCTGTGCTTCAACACCGTTTAAGAACTGACGGATACCACGATATGTGGATTTAATTGTACCGCCGTTAATGATGGTTTCAGCATAGGTTCCCTTGCCGTTTGTAAGGTTGTCAATGCCGTAAGCCATATCAGTACCGCCGAGGTGTTCGAATGTACCGTTTTCAATAGTAAGCTTGCCGCCGGGGTTGTTTGCAAGAACTGCAGAGTAACGATTCCAGCCGCTATTTACAGTTGCAGTAAGAGTCATCTTACCGTTACCTGTAATTGTAAGATCACCACGGTTGTCTATAAGGCTGAAATTCTTTTCTGTGTTATCTGTACCTGTGATTGTCTTGCCGTTAAGGTCGAGTGTAATCTTCTTGTTGTTAGTAGCACTCTCGCTCATGGCAACATTTTCAATAAGGGTAACTGTGTCGCCGTCCTGAGCTGCTGCAAATGCATCGCCAAGGGAAGCATACTTTGTAGCGCCAATCTGAACAACTGCCAGTTTAGCAGAATACTTGCCGTCTGCATACTTAACAACATAGCCTTCAACTGTTGTAGTAACATTAAGACCTTCGGGGCCTGTGATACTTGCGTTAGTATTGGTCAGTATAAATTCACCGTTAACCGTTCCGTTTCCTTCAACAGTGAGATTGCTGCCAACATTTATTACTTTACCTTCTGCAAGTGTTAAAGTTTTGCCGTTAAGGTTAAGCGTGCCCTTAACTTTTAAATTGCTTAAAAGTTCAACATCAGCAAGCAGTTTTAATCCGTTTGAAAATTCGGTAGCACGACTTTGTATCTGCGCTACTGTGTAATAATAAGCGTTGTCCATTGCTGCAAAGTAGGGTGTACCGTCAGCATTCTTTGCACCGGTCATATCGTTTTCAGCAACAGATGCAAACTTAACAGTTTTGTTGTCAAGATCAAATACGGTGCCCTCTTCTACTGTCACACCCAATTTTGATGTAACGTTCGAGCCATTGCTGATATCAATAGCAATCGCATTTCCAAGAGTTTTAAACTTATTCTTAACTGTCAATGTAGAGCCGTTAACGGTAAGTGCTGCCATCCCCTTGGTTGCGTTTATAATAGAAACATTGTCAAAAACAACGTTCTGTGCCTGGTAAACGTTAATACCACCTGCGCTATTCTTGTTATCCAAAACAATGTCCTTTAAAGTAACATTATCAGAATTTACGCCGATAAGGTGGTTGTATTTCTTGCTAAAGCCAGAACCTGTATACCATACGGCAGTTTCATCAGCGATGATGCTGTTTCCGTTACCGTTGATAGTAATTTCTTTTGTAATAGTGAATTTGCCTTTTAACACAACATCTTTAAGAAGTGCAATTGTGTCGCCATTATCTGCATCCGTAAGTGCATCTGTAAGTTCAGCCATTGTGGAAACTTCATATGTTTTTGTATGATTGATAACGCCTGCGGCTTCAGATTTTTCTTTTGCTTCTGCACTCAAAATGTTTTTAACGAAAGTTGACTTAACTTCGGTATCATCATTAAATTCAAGAACATTGATTTCGTTGTCTTCAATGGTTGCAGTTGCCACATTGTAAACCTTCAAGCGAACATTATTAAAGTCATTTCCAGTAACAACGGGAGAACCGCTTACAACGTTTACAGTTCTGCCGGAAACGATGGTGTTATTGGTAAACTGACCATCACCACGAAGCAGAATAACGTTTACATTGTCACCAAGTTCAAACGTATTGTTATCAACTACGAGATTGTCTCTTGCAACCTCGTAATAAATAGCAGTACTGTTTGTCTTGAAGTTACAGCCGGTAATGGTAATATCGCCTTCACCGGGAAGAACGCCATAGCCGCCGCCAACAAAGTTGACGCCACTGAGAGTACCGGACTGCAGACCAATACCGCCCTGTTTTGCAGCATCATCCATATACTCAATTGTCAAATCGTTGATGTTCAAATTCTGAGCATCGTAGAACAAACGGTTGCCGTTGCCTGCGGATTCGATGCTTTTGATTGTCAGGGTGTAGTCGTTTCCGTTGATGGTCAGACCGTTGATGTTAAGAGTAATGAGATTGCCATTGCCAATGGTCATTTTCTCAGCGAACATAATCCATTTATCAACAACTACGTTGTCAATAATGTTAACTGTTCCACCGGGAGCAGCTGCCTTGATAGCTTCCTGAAGGTCTGTGTAAAGTTCGCCGTTAACTTCTGCAACGATTGTTTCGCCGGCAGATTCTACAACCATACCGGTTTCGGGATCGAATTCAAAACCTGCGGGTACATATTTGGATACATCGTCATAATGGTTTTGTGCTTTTGCACCATTTAAAAATGTACCGCCGGTAACTGTTGTGTTGGCATTACCGGAAAGTGCACCGTTAAGACCGGTAAAGCTACCGCCGCTGATGTTCACTACAGCGCTAGCGCCGGTGACTAAAACTGCAGCACCGCTGTCTGCACCTACTTCCTCACCCTTGTGAGTAAATGTACCGCCTGTAATTTCTACATTGGTGTTGCTTCCGTAGATATACACAATGTTATCGGTCTGACCTGCATAACCGGAGCAGATAAATTCACCGCCTTCAATTGTGTTCTGACCGCCGCCGATGCTGAGCGCACCATGTGCACCTGTTACAACAACGGTGGAATTTTCGGGAATTGTCAAATCACCGGATGTTACAATTGCATAGGTAAAGTTGGTTACAGAAATAACTTCGCCGCCGTTAAGGATAGTTTCGCAACCTGCCGGATTTTCGATTGCTGTCGCATCAAAGTTGCCGGATACAGGTGCATCCCCATCTTCATTGCTGGCAATAACAACACCGCCGTTCATAATAAATCTAGCGCCGGGTTCATTGTTAATTGCCATACCGCCGTCTCCGTCGCAGGCATCAATTGTGCCTCTTTCTAAAACGAGGTCCGCGTAGTTATAAATACCACGGGAAATGATTTCACCATCACCCAGACTATCTTCAATAGTCAGTGAGCCACGGTTTGTCAAAGCGTAGACGTGCTTTGTACCGTTTAATCCGCCGATGATATCAAATCCGGCAAGATCAAGTGTAACTTCTACGCCTTCAGGGATTTCCACACTTGTTGCAACTTCAATGTTGCTTCCCAAAACAACCCTGCCGCCAGTAGCAAGTGCGTCTGCAAGCGCTGTTTCGTCATTAACAGTTGTTTCTGTTGCAAAAACATTAAAGCTCATTGTGCTAAGTACCATTGCAAAGCAAAGCACCATAGCCATAATTCTTTTAAGTTTCACTTAAAAACCTCCTTAAATTAAATTTTTCGAAATTACCGTTTTCGCTTCGGGCAGAGAAATTGCGGCATTATTTCAGCGTTCTCTGCAACCAGACTGAAATAATGTGTCTTTTCGCCCCTCACCTCCATAGTGCCGTGTGGCAGTCGATAGTGATAAAACTTATGTCAGGCGGTGCTATAAAAGCAACTGCCACACAAAGCACCGAGCAAGAGACTTACTGCTCGCCGCCTTTTATAAATACTCAGCAAGGCTGAGTATTTATCATTAAGAAGAACAACGTTTATTTAATCTCCGTAAAACCGACCGATAAACGGAATATGCCTTAAATAGGCCCTTTTTAATTCTTTTTTCCAATATCGGTATGCCTCTTCGTTAAAACTGCGTTGCATCTCCATTTTGATATACTCGCGTTCTTTCATAAGGGGAACAATGATGTTGAAGTAGATTGCAAACAAGAAGAATAAAACGATTATGGCTAACCCCATAAATACGAAAAATTCTCCACTGCTGTCATAGGTATATTCCATTAATTTATTAATGCCTCCAATCTTGCGCACATTACTGCAACTTCTGCACGAGTTGCGTTTCCGAGGGGGTTCACATTACCATCCGAGCCCTTGATGATACCGGATTGAACCATAGCTGCCATAGGCGCTACTGCGTAATCCGAAATTTTCTCTTTATCTGCAAAGGCATCCAGCGATGACATATCGTTCGTTTCAGTAATATAGCCTTCTGCAAGGAAGGCACGATAAGCCAGCGTGATTAAATCCTGTCTCGTGATGGTGTTTTCCGGCATAAAGTTCTCGCCGCTGCCGCGGGCAATACCCGCAACCTTTGCGCTGCCGATTGCATTATAGTAATAACTTGAGGCAGGAACGTCGGCAAAGTTTTTGGTAAAGGCGTCGTTGATAGACAACATTCTTGTTAGGATTAAAATAAAGTCACCGCGTTTAATATTATTTGCGGGCGCATATTCGGTCTCGCTGATACCGTTGATAATTCCTTTTTTCTTTAACGTGTAAATGGATTCTTTTGCCCAGGCGTAATTGCCGAGATCGGTAAAGGTTTCGGTTATAGCGGGTGGTGTCACAGGCGTAACAGGCGTTGGCGGAGCAGGGGTAAAACCGCCTACGTCGCTACCGCCGCTCGTTTCTGTAGAAGCAGCGGTCTTAGCCGTTGCAACGGGAGAAAACGCACCCAAACCGAGTTCATTCCTTGCCGCGATCTGTACGTAATAGGTTCTATTGTCGGACAAGCCTGTAATTTCTTTACTGTCGGTACTTGGATTGGTAATAATCTCGGTTTTATTGAGGTTGTTACTGCTGATTCCGTATTTGATGGTATAGCCCGTTATGACAGAACCGCCGTCTTTGGGAGCCTTCCATTGAACTTTGATTTTCTCTCGACCGCCCGTTACGGTAGGGGCAGACATTTGTTCGGGAACGGTTTTGGCATCCGCTTCAACGCCTTCAAAAACATCATCATAACGGTCTACTTTACCGTCGCGGTTAAAGTCTGCACATTCGTCATAACTGCCGCTTTTGATTGCTTCAAAAGCGATCTTGTCTTCCGAATCAACCGCTCCGTCCATATTGACATCGCCGGGCACGAAATCGGCATTGGTTAATGCAAGAGGTTCGTCAAAGGTTACGCCGGTCCGTTTGTACGTTTTGTAACCCCTGCCTGTCAATTCGACCGTATATGTCGCACCGTCAACCACAGTGTTTTCCACAACGAAAGTGGGAACGGTTATGCTGGGATCGTAATGCCCGCCTTTGGTAGTGGAAACGGTGTTCAGTACGGTGCTGATGGTGGAACCTGTTTTTTCGTTCGTGATGGTCAGTGTAAGTTTACTGTCTACGTAACCGCTCGCGGTGGATACAGTAAAATCGGCAACCTTATCCATGGTCAGTTTCACAATCGCTGTTACACCTTCGTTGTCTTCACTGCTTGCCACGGCAGACTCAGAAACCGACGCGTCGTCTTCGGTCTCGATATATTGACTGCCGATCTTTACGTAACTACCTGCTGCACTCTCGTTGTCAAGACGGAGCGTTACACTGCCTCCCGGTTCGCCAACAAAGGTGATAACAAACAAACCCGTTTCTTCATCGGTGAGTTCCAGGCTCCCTGCACTGTTGGTAACGATGCCGGGAAGTATTTTTCCCGTCGAATTGGAAAGGGCCGCATTGGGAGGAATTAAAGCGCACCGAGGAGGGTTGTTTTCTCCTTGTAAAAAATCAATGGATTTATATTTAAGGTCGCCGTCAAAACAAAGTGCAACCTGCGCCGCGGTCACGCTGCCGCCTGCGCCTTTTACGCCGACCTTGATCTTTGCTTCACCCAGCAAGGTGCTTTGGTCGTCTTGTGTCACATCGGTTAAGACGATTTCTATATTCTCCGTTGCCGCCGAGACGGGAATTGCCGTCTG
This sequence comes from Clostridia bacterium, assembly GCA_045655245.1. GTDB lineage: Bacteria > Bacillota > Clostridia > RGIG8785 > RGIG8785 > RGIG8785. The sequence continues at coordinate 16,000 of JAZOOX010000017.1, forward strand.
CATCCCAAGCACAAGCACTAACGCCAAAATTGCCGAGCCGACTTTTTTAAGCCTTTCGAAATACATTTTGATCTCCTCCGTTTTCCTTGAAGTGTTATGTAATGTCATTTACACCGAATTGATTTTACGAAGACTGTTCCTCCGCGGGGTTAAAAAAATTACCGCACGATATCAAATTTTGTCGCAATTCTTTGATAGAGGTTTTCAAGCAACATTTGCGTTTTTTCGCCGTCATCCCAGATGGCGTAATCAACAACGGATGCAATGATGGAGTAGATAAAAACCTCTGCCTGATGATGAGTACAGTCAAAGATGCTTATAATCTTTTCGGCATACTTTTCGTAAAGAAGTCTGAAATCCTTGGATTTTTCACGCATTCGTTCGCCAAACACAGGACTGGTTGTAATCTGAATGGCAAGGCGCAACTCGTATTTATATTTTTCAACCTCGTCCAAAAGCGAATCGAAATATTTTCTGACGTCATCGGTGTGATTGAGGGTAAAGGCAAAGAGTGCATCAACGACTTTGGACAACCCGTATTTTCCGGCGCTGATCCAGATATCATCTTTGTTTTCAAACCAGTAGTAAAGACTGCTTTGTGCCAGTTTTGCCTCTCTGCACAAATCCCCGATAGATGCATTAGCAAGTCCCGTCTTTAGAAGATAATCCCAAGTAGTCGTTATGATTGCCGTTCTTTTGTCGGACATATAAAAATTGTCCATGTCCTTTCAATCCTTTCCCTTTGTACTTGTCGCCACATTTAACCGTGATGTAATGTTCGTTACAAGCAGTGGCAAAAAAATTTGCCTGCAACATAATCGAAATTATGTGGGGATATGTATGTTTCTTACATACCACTAGCATATCACTAGCTTTTAGATTTTACCATGTTTAGGAGCGTTTGTCAATGATTTTACCTACATTTCCTGAAATTCGTCAGAATGTAAAAAAACGGGCATAACAAAACAGACCGGTTAATCAAAATTCACATGCCGGTCTTGTCGTTATGTCCTGTTTTTAGTTTTTCTTAGAAAAAATGTTCTGATATTCATAGAATTAATCACAAAGATGTCATTTGTCTGCAACATAATTTCGACTATGTGGAAATCGCCTTTACACATAATTTCGATTATGTGGCTTTTTTATTTACAGCTGTAACAATCCCAATTTTTGAATTTGGCGACGATGCACGTCACCCGTTTCCATCGTGTAGATGCGCGTAGTGTTGACGCTTGAATGTCCAAGAATATCAGCAAGGCGAACGATGTCTTTTTGAATGGAATAATAAGTTCGGGCGAACAAATGTCGGAGGTTATGGGGAAACACTTTATCCCTGTCAACGCCTGCACTCTCGCATAAGGCCTTCATCATTTTCCATATCGCACTTCTGTCAAGCGGCTTTCCCGTTCGTGTGACAAATACGGGGCCGCTTGTTATTTTTTGTCTTTTTGTATATTCCAAGAGCATTTTACACAAATCCTTTGGCAAAATAACGACTCGCATTTTGCCCTTGCAACGGATGATTGCTTGACGTGCGACGACTGTCTCCACAGTAATCGCTGAGAGTTCCGATACTCGAATGCCGCTGCTGCAAATTGTTTGCATCAAATAATAAAGTCTTTCGTTCTTTTTTTCCTTTGCAGCATTAAGCAACCGTTCGTACTCTGCTCTTGTCAGTTCTTTGTTTTTAGAGGCAAAGATCTGTTTTTGTATTTTTAACATCTTTACCTTCAGGCCGTGCCAATCGCTATAGTCAAAAAAACTGTTCAGCGATGAAAGCACCGAGTTGACAGATGCAGGCGCATAGTTCTTCGTTAAGTGTTCCTTATAACGAAGAACCGCGATCTTTTCTAATTCACATCCGTCAAGCCAAGCCAAAAACGCCGTTATGTCACGCATATACTTCTCGATTGTAGCTGAAGATTTTTCTTCCTCAATAAGATACCGCCTAAATTCTTTAATGAGGCTTCTTGTCAATGTCATATCAACAACTCCTTTATATTTGATACTTACATTTTACCACGGTTGATAAAAAATATATAAGAGTTGTCAATGATTTTCCCGTCTATTCTTCAATTCTTTTTGTCTATTATATGCCTACGTTTTTCTAAAAAAGCAAAAGGGTTACACCCGAATAACGAGTGTAACCCTTTTTACATCAAACAAATTGTTGCCCTTTCCCTGTTGGGCACTTACTTATCCAACGGTTTCATTGTTGGGAAGAGCAATACGTCGCGGATAGCGGCGGAGTCGGTCAAAAGCATACACATTCTGTCAATACCAAAACCAATGCCGCCCGTGGGAGGCATACCGATTTCCAAAGCATTCATAAAGTCTTCATCGGTAGTATTGGCTTCCTCGTCACCCATTGCCAATAACGCTTCCTGTGCGCGGAAACGCTCTCTCTGGTCGATGGGGTCGTCTAACTCGGAATAAGCGTTTGCCATTTCCCAACCGTTCATAAAGAACTCAAAGCGTTCAACGTAGTTGGGGTCTTCGGGTTTCTTTTTGGTCAAAGGCGAGATTTCAACGGGGTGATCCATAACAAAAGTGGGCTGCAACAGATGCTCTTCAACAAATTCTTCAAAGAAGAGATTTAAGATGTCGCCCTTGGTATGGTGTTCCTCGTACTCTACATGGTGTTCTTTGGCAACCTTTTTGGCTTCCTCAGCAGAAGCGATTTCGTTAAAATCTACACCGGAATACTTTTTAACGGCATCCAGCATAGTAATACGCTCAAACGGTTTGCCCAAATCCATTTCGATACCGTTGTAGACAATTTTGGTGGTACCCAAAACTTCCTGAGCTACATAACGGTAAAGATTTTCGGTCAAATCCATCATACCGTGATAGTCAGTGTATGCCTGATAAAGTTCCATCAAGGTGAATTCGGGGTTATGACGAGTATCCAGACCTTCGTTGCGGAAAACGCGGCCGATTTCGTAAACCCGCTCCAGACCGCCGACAATCAGGCGTTTAAGGTAGAGCTCCAACGAGATGCGGAGTTTAAAATCTTCATCCAATGCGTTGAAATGGGTTTCGAACGGACGGGCGGCGGCACCGCCTGCGTTGGAAACCAGCATAGGGGTTTCAACCTCTAAAAAGTCTTGAGTTGCCAGGTACTTACGGATAGCAGCGATGATTTTAGAACGCTTGATGAAGGTATCCTTAACATCGGGGTTCATAATCAGATCGACGTACCGTTGACGGTAACGCAAGTCGGTATTGGTCAGACCGTGGAACTTTTCGGGCAGGGGCATCAAGGACTTAGACAGCAAGGTGTACTCGGTAACCTTGACCGAGATCTCTTCGGTCTTGGTCTTAAACACCTCACCCTTTACGCCTACAATGTCGCCGATGTCCAGTTTTTTAAATGCATCGTAAGACTCTTCCAGCAGATCCTTTTTAACAAACAACTGGATACGACCGCTTTGGTCAGCCAGGTCGCAGAACATTACCTTGCCCATACCACGCTTGGACATCAGACGTCCTGCGATAGAAACGGTTTGACCTTCGAAGGCATCGAAGTCACCCTTGACTTGGGCGGCGTTGTGAGTCTTATCGTACTTTACTTCGCGGAAGGGGTCTTGTCCGCCTTCCTGAAGATCTTTCAGCTTGTCCCGACGAATCTGTAAAATCTCGCTCAGTTCCTGCTCGGGCGCGTTATTGACATTGTTTTGCTGTTCGTTCATACTTTAGCCTACTTTCTGGTGATCGAGAGAATTTTGAAGGTGAGCTCGCCTGCGGGGGTATTGACAACGACTTTGCTGTTGACCTTTTTACCCAAGAGCGCACGACCGACGGGAGATTCGTCCGAGATGCGTCCCAGGGCAGGATCAGATTCGGCAGAACCGCAGATTTCAAATTCCATATCCTTTTTCAGGGCGACGTTCTTTACTTTTACAACGCAACCGATGCTGACTTCTTTGGTGTCGATATCGTCCTGATCGAGCACCTGAGCGTTTTTCAGAATACTCTCCAGTTCGGCAATACGACCTTCCACCTGCGCCTGCTCGTTCTTTGCCTCATCATACTCCGAGTTCTCAGACAAGTCACCCTGACCGCGAGCCTCTTTAATTTTTTCAGCAATCTCCTGGCGTTTGATGCTTTTGAGATAATCCAGTTCCTTTTCTAATTTCTCCAGGCCTTCGCTGGTTAGGATATACTGTTTAGAAGCCATTATAAAATCTCCTTTTCAAATTAGTACCCTATTATAATACCATGTATTATACCGCAGTTTTTAACAGATGTCAACTATTTTATCCCCCTGGCATAGAGGGGTTGCTTAAGGTCGAGTCGGTCTTTTAACTGGTTTAAGAAAAGCCCGCAAAACGCAGTCCAGTCCCCGTCATCAGGCAACCGTTCGAAAAGGTCGGGCAAGGGCTTTGGCTCTACTCCGTCAATCACGGTGCGCCCGTAGTGGACACCCATGGGCTGTGGGGAAAGGTTGAGAATAACGGTGCTGGGTTTACAAAGCCGAATCCATTCGTTGGGGTCGTCATAAGCAAGGATCAGGTCCGCCTGACGCAAAAGGCGCGGTTCGGTGGACGAAAGGGCGGTCAGTCCGTATTCGTCCAGCAGTTCTGTGGCAAACGATCCGCTGTTATCGGCACAAATGATACAGCTGCCCGCAAAGGACAGCGTTTGCATCAAAGCGGACTTGGCGGCGGCTGAAAAGCGTTTGCTGACCAAGGCAACGGTAACACAGTGGTCGGGAAAATAAATGCGCTCTAACCGTCCCAGTACGTCCGGGAGAAAATGCTGAAATAATGCCAAAGCATAAGTGCGATTCCGATCATCCCCTCGGGGATAAAGCACCTGCTCACAATTGCGGATAATTCGCGGCAGGCGTTTTCGCCCCGGATGATAGTGGCGCACGGCGAGGGTCTCCTCCCCCACCTGAATCAGCGCGCGGCGGCGCAGACGCGCCCCGCTGCGGCTTCGTTTGGTTTCGGTTAACATTCCCTGCATCAAAGCACCTCCCGAGCAGTTGTATATCAGTGTATGACAAATACCCGGGTACTATGATAAAAGACACGCCGAAGCGTGTCTTAATTTAATGAAGAAGTTCGATTGCTTTTTGTAGTTGAAGGTCTTCCTCTAAGGTCAGTGTAGGCCAGCGAAGGCGGTTTTCCTCGCTGAGAGAGATTTCCACATCGGGGGTAATGCCCTTTTCATGAATCCGCGTACCGTTGGGTGTTGCATACTCGGCAAACGTCATGGTAAGCACCCCGCCCGGCAGTCGGTATTGGTTTTGCATGATTCCCTTGCCATAGGTTCTCTCGCCCACCAGTCGGGCGCGACCGCGGTCTTTTAGCGCACCGCTTAAAAGTTCGGATGCACTGGCGGTGCCATCATTGGTCAGGATACAGATCGGAATGGTGTCCTGCTCTGCGTCCGATTTGACGACGGTTTCATGCCCGTTTTTTTGAAGAACGGTATAGATGGTCCCTTCATCCAAGAAGTGGTCAGCAATGGTTTCGGCAGCAGCAACGCTTCCGCCCGCATTGTCCCGCAGGTCCAAAACAAGCGATTTTGCGCCATCCGTTTCTAAGGCGTTGAGGGCATTTAGTGCTTCCTCTGCCGTCTTATGATTAAAGGACGTGATGCAGAGGTAACCTACCCGGTCGGTCAGCATACGGAAAGAGGTGGTCTCTGCCGATATCATTTCCCGTTCAAAGGTTTTCTCGAAAGTGGCATCGGCAGAAGGGCGGTAAAAGGTCACGGTCACATTGCTTCCCAGTTCTCCGCGAATGGTTTCGGCGGTGGTTTCAATATCTGCGGCAACAGGTTCGCCGTCTACCGCAAGGATGCAATCCCCCTCGACAATTTCCGCTTTTTCGGCAGGGGTATCGGGATAGACTCGAAGGACATAGACGGTGCCATCCTCGTCAGCGCTCATAGCAATTCCGATACCGCCAAACTCGCCCATGGCATTGTACATATAAGCTTCGTGTTCTTCATGGTTGCGATAGACGCTGTAACGGTCTCCCAGACTTTCAACCATTCCCGAAAGCAAACCGTCAGACAATGCGTTCTCATCGTACTCTAAAACAAAGTCACGGTCGATGATCCCCCGTACCACAGACAGTTCCAGCAAGTCGCTTGCAGGGATAACCCGCAACACCGCCACGACAAAAACGCCGCCTACGGCCAAAAGCAACACCGAAACCGCCAACAATACCGAAAGGACGACCACCGTAGTGGAATGCTTTTGCTCGTTCAACAACAAGTCTCCTTTTAATAATAACTCATGGGATCAACGGTAGAGCCGTTGACATAAACTTCGTAGTGCAAATGGGGGCCGGAAGAAAGACCGGTGGAACCCACATAAGCCACCTTTTGACCGGCAGAGACCCGCTCCCCGTTGGCAACCAGCAACTTACTGCAATGACCGTAAAGGGTTTTAATACCGCCGCCGTGGTCGATGATCAGGCAGTTGCCGTAACCGCCGTTGACACCCGAAAAGATGACCGTTCCGCTGTTGGCAGACAGAATATCCGCCCCCTGCCAAGCGCCGATGTCAACACCGCTGTGGAATCGGTTGGTCCCCAAGATAGGATGGACCCGCCAGCCGTACTCGGAGGTGATATAGCGGGTGGACGGCGTAGGCCAAACCATGGCACCGCCGGAATAAGTACCCAAAGAACCGTCGCTCTTTTGTTGTTGCTCCCGGGAACGGATGAGTTCCTGAATCCGTTTCTGTTCAGCTTCTAACTGGGCCTCCATCGCTTCCATCGTTTCGATGTTTTGGTTGATTTCTGCCAGGACGGTGTTTAATGCGGCAATCTGCTTTTTCTGTTCCTGCTCTTTGACCGACAGTTCATCCCGTTTGACCGTCTGCTCTGCGCGGGCAGTGACGATCCGTTCTTTGTCGGTTTCCAAGCGGTTGCGGACTTCTTTTATCTTCTCCATCCGCGTTTTATCATATTCGAACATGGTTTGGGATATTTCCATCCGCTGCAAAAAGTCCGAAAAACTGTTGGCATTTAACAAGATGTCCAAATAGGAAATCCCGCCTGCTTCATACAAAGCGGCGGCACGATCGCGGAAGAGCCTACTCCGTTCGTCCAGTTCGGCGTTCTGTTCGTCGATACGGGTTTCCAGTTCTGCAATTTCAGCATCCAAAGCACCGATTTCACCCTCGATTGCGGACATCTGATCAGCCAACAGATAAAGCACTTGGTCGTAGGCTTGTTTTTGGGCGACCTTGTCCTTTTTCTCCGACTCCGCCGCACGGATGGCTTTGCGCAGTTCCTCCTGCTGGTTGGCGATGTCGGTCAGCTGGCGGCTTTCCTCGTTAGTCGGTGCGGCAAACACCTCGTAAACCAAGGGGAGAACCATGGCGACCACAAGCAAAAAAGCAAGGATAGCGGAAAACCAAACGCGGAGTTTAGAATGATGTTTCATAGTAACGCTCCTTATACACGTAAATGCTTACGAATGGTAATCACACCGCCGATCGATCCCATTAACGCGCCTGCAACCAACAAGGATGCGACGACAATGCCCATAAAGGCATTCCCTTGGGGTAGGGCAATAACAGCGGTTTTGGCAGTAACCAACCCATAAATCGCATCGTAGCCAAACCAAATCAGCAGCGATGCGACCAGTGCACCAGCCAGACCGATCAGCACACCTTCGATGATAAAGGGCCAACGAACAAACCAGTCGGTGGCGCCTACGTATTTCATGATATTGATTTCCAAACGGCGGGAATGCAGAGCGATCCGCACGGTGTTGGAAATGATAAAGACGGCAATGACCGCCAACACGGCAATCAGCCAAAGGATAACCCAACGGATGGCGGAACTGACCTTCAGCAACGAGTCTACTTCCTCCTGTTTATTTGCCACCGAATGGATGCCGTCCAGGTTGGCCAGTTTTTTGGCAACGTCCTCATTGTCAGCCAGGTTGGACAAGGTGACTTTAAAGGAGCGGCGGAAAGGATGGTCTGCCCGAGAAAAGCCAACGACCACATCCTTGCCTACAATGTCCACTGCCTCGTCGTAAGCCTCGTCTTTGGATACATAAACTACCCCGCTGATGGCGGGACTGGACTGTTTTACCGTTTTTTGAAGGGTTTCCATATAGGATTCAGGCAAGTCGTCCTGGACATAGGCGCGGATTTCACAATCATTTTTGATATCCTCGACCATATAGTTGACGGCGTAACCAAAGACAGAGAAAATTCCCAACAAAAACAAGCTGACCAGTACCATACTCACCGAAGCCAAACTCATCAGGCCGTTCACAAAAATATTGCGAACGCCCTCTTTAAAGAAATAAATCACATTTCTACTTCGCATCGTAAGCGTAGGCACCTCCCTCTACATCGCTGACGATCGTTCCTCCTTCAAAGGTGATGACGCGTTTGCGCATTTCATCAACCAAGTCTTTGGCGTGGGTTGCTACGACCACAGTAGTGCCGCGGTGATTGATCTGTTCCAGCAGTTCCATAATTTCATGTGCAGTATTGGGGTCCAGGTTTCCCGTAGGCTCGTCCGCAACCAAAAGAGGCGGATTATTGACAATGGCACGTGCCAAAGCCACACGCTGCTGTTCCCCGCCCGAAAGTTCACCGGGCTTGACACGGGCTTTATGAGCAAGTCCCACCATGCTCAGTACCGAAGGGATGGTGCGGCGCATTTTACGTTTGCTCTCCCCTACTACTTCCATGGCAAAAGCAACATTTTCGTAAACCGATTTATTCTCCAGCAGACGGAAATCCTGAAAAACAACCCCCATTGTCCGACGGAGATAGGGCAGTTCCTTACGAGAAAGCGCGTTAACACAGTAGTCGTTGATGTATACATCTCCCGTCGTGGGGGATTCCTCGTTTAACAGCATTTTAATCACGGTGGATTTGCCTGCACCGCTGGGACCAACGATAAAGACAAACTCCCCTTTTTTGATTTCAAGGTCGATCTTTTCCAACGCCACGGTGCCGTTGGGATAGACCTTGCTGACTCCTTCTAATGAAATCATCGTATTCTCCTTATAGACCCATAGGGTTGGCATCCAGATATTTTTTAACCATCAAAGCCACTTTAAAGACAACCGCGTGTTCAAACACCCGCAAGTCCAGACCGGTCAGGCGTTTTACCTTTTCCAGACGGTAAACCAGGGTGTTGCGGTGAACGTACAGGCTTTCCGCAGTCTTACTGACGTTCAGGTCGTTTTGGAAGAACTCCTGAATGGTGTACATAATATCGGGACTTAAGTTATCAATGGTTTTCTTTTTAAAGATTTCGCTTAAGAACATCTGACAAAGGGTGGTGGGCAACTGATAGACCAGTCTGCCGATACCCAGGTTGTTATAGTTAATGACCGCCTTTTCAGGCTCGAACACCTTGCCCACATCGATTGCCATACGGGCGTCTTTAAAGCTGTTTGCCAAATCCTGAATATTGTCGACCACATGACCGATACCAACAACCACGTTCAGCATCATTTCGCCGCCCACCGTATGTACGATGGTCTGAGCGGTCTGTTCCAGTTCACGATCCGAAACGTTGGCACGGACATCCTTGACAACGGCAACCGAGTGGCTGTCAACACTGACTACAAAATGGTTGTTGCGGTCGGGAAAGAGGTTTTGCAAAACCTCAACCAAAGCGTAGTCAGTACGGTCGCGGGTGGAGACCACATAAACCACGCGGGATGTGTTTTCCAGCAGATGCAGTTCCCGTGCACGAACGTAAACGTCTCCCGGCATAATATTGCTTAGGATAATGCTCTTGACAAATTCGGTCTTATCATACTTCTCGTCATAATAACGGTAGATATGGAGCAGACTGACACGGATGAGACGGGCATAGTTGGCAGTCGCCTCGTCGGTGCCTTCCACAAAAACATAAAATTCACCCGGTTTTTTCCGACCTGCGCTTAAAACGGTGTCCACGCCAATTACCTGAACATCCTCCGATTCCCAATCCACATCGTTGACGGCAGGATGGAACGCACCCTGACGGTTGGCATCGGAACAGGCTAAAACCGTACCCTCATCATCAAACACACCAAAAGTTGTATGCAAAGTTTCAGACATTTGGGTAATGACCGATTGAAACATTCTGCTTAACAAAACAATACCTCCTTGCTCCCATAGTATCATCTATTTTATCATACCTTTTTTTTCGTCAAATTGCAAGAAAAAATCTTATTTATTAGTAGATTATTTTATAAAAAGGTGATAGAATAAGAAAACAGGAAGGAGTGGTTCTATGAATCAACGCGCCGTTTTAGTCGGACTAAATACCGGTTCCGACCCCGAAAATGACAGTTCCGAGGCATCATTGGCCGAGCTGGAACGCCTTGCCGATACGGCGGGGCTTATTTGTGTCGCCACTGTTTTACAATCCAAACATACTTACGACAGTGCCACTTTTATCGGTTCGGGCAAGGTGCAGGAGATTGGACTGATCCTACAAGAGACCGGGGCAGAATGCGTGGTCTTGGACCACGAGTTAAGCGGCTCCCAGACCAAAAATTTGGAAGCAGCCTGGAACTGCCGCGTCATCGACCGCACCTTTTTGATTTTAGATATTTTTGCCACCCGTGCCAAAAGCCGCGAGGGTAAGACACAGGTGGAACTCTCCCAGCTGCGTTACCTGCTCCCCCGCTTATCGGGCATTGGAGAGTCCCTGTCCCGACTGGGCGGCGGCATCGGCACCCGCGGCCCGGGTGAGACCAAGCTGGAAACCGACCGTCGGCATATCAAGCGGCGGATCTTGTCGTTGTCCAACGAGTTGGAAAAGATCGAAAAAAACCGTGAGACCCAACGGAAACAGCGGATGCAGGAAACAGTGGTGCAGGCCGCCCTGGTTGGCTATACCAACGCAGGAAAATCCAGCCTTTTAAACCGCCTGACCAATGCAGGGGTACTGGCTGAAGACCGTCTCTTTGCCACCTTAGACCCCACCGTTAAACGGCTGACAATAGACGAAAACGAGGAAATCCTTTTGGTAGACACCGTTGGCTTTGTCCGCAAACTCCCCCTCCATCTGGTACGGGCGTTCCGTTCCACCCTGGAAGAGGTGACCGTTTCGGATATGATCCTGTTGGTAATGGACGCCTCTGACCCCAACCTGTCCGAACAGGTTCGGGTTACCGAGTCCCTTTTAAGAGAGCTGGACGCCGAGCACCAGCCGCGGGTCTATATCTATAATAAATGTGACCTGATAGAAAGCACCGACACCCTCCCGCAACGCGAAAACACCGTTTATCTGTCCTGCGCCACGGGAGAGGGCATCGACACATTAATGGATACCCTGCGGCGGGTTCTGCCCAAAAAGAAGCGGATGATGAAACTCCTCTTCCCCTACTCGGACGGGCAGATGCTCTCTCGTCTCCACGAGTGTGCACAAATTAAGTCGGAAGCGTATACCGAAAACGGAACCGCCGTCACCGCCATCGTGGATGCGGTAGACGAAAAAGCATTTATTCCCTACGAAACCGAGGAAATCGAATGAAAAGTTACAAGACGGTCAGCAGACCCTCCGAAATTGAATACATTGATAAAAAGTCGCGGTTTATCGGCCACTGTCAACCGGTGACCACCGAAGAAGAAGCATTGGCATTTCTAAACGGCATCCGTGCCAAATATCGGGATGCTACCCATCATGTGTACGCCTATTCCCTCCGCGACCGACACATCCAGCGGTTTTCCGACGACGGCGAGCCGCAGGGCACCTCGGGGCTCCCCACCTTGGAGGTACTGACCAAAGGAGACATTACCGACGCCATCATCGTCACGGTACGCTATTTCGGCGGAACCCTTTTAGGCACCGGCGGTCTGGTCCGCGCCTACGGGAAATCGGCACGGGAGGCTGTACTGGCCGCAAGGCCTGTAGAGAAAGTCCCCTGTATGATGGTGGCAGGACGGATCGACTACAGCAACTGGGGCAGGCTCCAGGCCCATCTTTTAAGCGAGGATCTCCTTTCGGGCGAAGCGACTTTCGGGGCTGACGTAGCCTTCCCTTTGGCGCTGCCCGCAGAAGACGCCGAAAAAATCAAAGCGGACCTGGTTGACCGCACCAACGGTTTGGTCTGCTTACAGGATGTTGGCATTGAATACTTTGACAAACCCATCGAAGTATAAAAAAAGACCCCGTTCGGGGTCTTTTTTTAACGTTCTTCCAAAGAAATGTACTCACCATCCCGACAAACGTTGCGGTATGCGGGACGAATGATCCTTTTGCTGGTCATCAGTTCCTCGATACGATGTGCACACCAGCTGGCCACGCGGGAGATGGCGAACAAGGGGGTATAGATTTCTTGGGGAATTCCCATCATTTCATAAACAAAACCCGAGTAAAGGTCCACGTTAGCGCACATTTTCTTGTCGGGGTCTTTTAAACGGTTAAAGACTTGGGGCGTCAGCTTCTCAATCAGAGTGTAAAGATGGAATACGTCGGTGCAACCGCGTTTTTCAGCCAGTTGCCGTGCCCGTTCACGAAGCAGAACGGCACGGGGGTCGGACAGGGTATAGATGGCGTGACCGATACCGTAAACCAGACCACTTTGGTCATAGGCTTCCCGCTTTAAGATTTTTTCAATGTATGCACCAACCTCATCCTCGTCGGTCCAGTCGCGGACATTGGCTTTGACGTCAGCCATCATGCCCACAACCTTGATGTTTGCGCCACCATGGCGAGGTCCTTTTAAAGAACCGATTGCCGCACCGATGGCGGAATAGGTATCGGTACCGCTGGAGGACACGACACGGGTGGTAAAGGTGGAGTTGTTACCGCCGCCGTGCTCGGCATGGATCATCAGCATCATATCCAAAATATCCGCTTCAATGGGCTCGAAATGGCGATCCTGACGAATAACACTAAGGAAGTTTTCTGCCGTAGTCAAATTCGAGTCGGAGGAGTGGATGTACAAACTGTTATGGTCGTGATAGTGGCTCTTTGCCTGATACGCATATGCAGTCAGCAACGGCATTTGCGCCACCAGCTGCAAGGACTGACGCATCAGATTTTCCAAATCGGTCCCGTCAGGGTTTTCATCATAGGAATACAGTGCCATAGTACCGCGGGCGATCTTATTCATCAGGTCTCTGCTGGGGGCTTTTAAGATCATATCTTCGATAAAACCGTCAGGCAATTGACGCATGGACGCCAAAAGGGAAGAAAACTCTTCCAGCTCACGCTTGTTGGGCAGGCTGCCCATCAACAACAGGTAGCACACCTCGTCAAAACCGTGGCGTTTTTCGTCCCGGCAATGCTCGACCATTTGACGGATATCGATACCGCGGTAGGTCAAAACGCCGTCGACAGGGACGCGTTCTCCCTCACTGACCACATAGCCGTGTACATCGCCCAGTTTGGTCAGACCGGTAAGAACACCGGTGCCGTCCTCGTTTCTAAGGCCGCGCTTGACGTTGTAGCGATGGAAACGGTCAGGGCTGATATGATTGACGTTACCTGCGCGGACGGACAGTTCGCTGATCAGGTCACGACATTCTTTTTCAGTATAAACATTCATTTGGGACACCTCTTTCTTAAAATCGTATTATACTACACAATCCTCGCTCCGTCAAGAAATATTCCCAAAAAGTTCCGCATATAATGGGACAAGGAGGGATTTTATGAAACGGGGCTTTATCATACTGATACTTTTGATTTGCTTTGCTACTTTACTACCGATGCTGACGGGACTCTTCCCCCAAACAAAAGAAGGGGCGATTGCAGTCTATGACGTTACAACGGACAAGACCTTACACCTTCCGCTGGAGGAGTTTTTGGTAGGGGTGGTTGCCGCTGAGATGCCCGCTCTTTTCGAGCCGGAGAGTCTAAAGGCACAGGCGGTCGCGGCGCGGACCTATGCCGTCTCCCGCATTCAAAGCGGCGAATCTCTCTGTACCGATCCGAGTCACTGTCAGGCGTATGCCGGCAAGGACACTTTAAAGGAACGTTGGGGTGCGCAGTTTGATACCTATTACCGCCGCATCGCTGATGCAGTAAAGGCAACCGAAGGCGAGATCGCGGTTTTTGAAGGAGAGCCCATTGTCGCCGTCTTTCATGCCGCCAGCAGCGGTCGGACCGAGAACAGTGGGGATGTATGGACCACCGACACGCCTTATTTAAAGAGTGTGGAATCCACCCTCCCCGTTGCGTTAAACGAGATGGAGCAGGAAACCGTTTTTGACCGACTGGAGTTTATCCATACCCTAAACACGCTGCGACCTACCGCGGCAACCACTCCTCTTGCAGGACCGATCACCAAAACCGAATCGGGGCGGGTGGCAACGATCGTGTTGGGAAACGCAACCTTTACGGGAACGGAATTACGGTCATTATTTTCGTTGAACTCCACCGATTTTACCTTGCAGGAATCGGACAATCAGGTCATTGTTATTACCCGCGGAAAGGGGCATGGAGTAGGAATGAGTCAGTACGGGTGCAACGAGCTTGCCAAAGCCGGAAAAACCTATCAGGAAATTTTGGCGCATTACTATCAGGGGACACAGTTGCATAAGTTGGAAAATTTTTGAACATACTACTGCCGAAAGGTGGTAGTGAAAATGGTCAAATGGCTACGGCAAAACAGTCTGTATCTGTTGTTGATTGGTTGTATCCTGACGGTGGGACTTGCCGCCTGGGTACTAAGTACCGGGCCTGCGCCCCCCGAGGAAAAGGAAGTCTCGCCTCCCCTATCCTCGGTAGAGGTTGCGGCGCCGCCCATCGAAACGGAGGTAGCTCCCGTAGCGGTAACGATGCCCACCATCAGCGAGGAAGCATCGCCCGCCCAAGTAACAGCGGCAGAACCGGCCCCTAAGAAGGTCACATACCGTTCACCGTGTAAGGGGGATATCTTGCGGGAGTATGCCACCGACCGGCTCCTCTATTCCGAAACCATGGGCGACTGGCGCACCCACGAAGGTGTTGATTTTGCCGCGGAAGTGGGAACACCCGTGTGGGCGGTTGCCGACGGCGAGATTACCGAAGTGGCGTACGATCGACTGAAAGGGGTAACTGTGTCGGTGCGGCATTCTGACGGATACACGGCCGTTTATTCCAACCTGACAGAACTGGATGCGGTGGTACAAGGTGCTAAAGTGGACCAGGGCGAGGTCATCGGAACGGTAGGCGAAACAGCAATGCTGGAACTTGCCGACCCACCCCATCTGCATTTCGAGTTGTGGAATGGGGACAAGCACATCGACCCCTTCGAAAAATTACCGAATTAGAAAGGAGTATTCTCATGAATGACAAGCAAGACCCCCGCCAACCCAAGCGGGACTCGGACGAAGATTTTTATGAACCCATCGTTTCCTCTACCGAATGTACGGGACTGATCCCCGCGATGCCCGAGACGGACGAGGAGCTGGAAACTTTAGAGGAGTTATACGAACTCCCGCCCGAAGAATAAAAAAAGGCAGACTCAACCGAGTCTGTCTTTTTTTATCGAGCAAAGATGTGGTTACCGATGGTGGTGATGGTGGGACGGGAGAAGATCCATTTGCTGGTGGATTTAACGGGGTTATAGAAGTAGATAGCGCCGCCCGACGGATCCCAACCGTTTAAGGCGTCCTTTGCCGCCTGTTTGGAGGTTTCGCTGACGGGGTTGTTGATCTGTCCGTCATCTACCGAAGAAAAAGCCCCCGGCTGATAAATGACCCCTGCCACCGTTTTGGGGAAGGAAGGATGCTCGACACGGTTGAGGACCACCGCCCCCACCGCAACTTGACCCGTGTAACTCTCCCCTTTTGCTTCGGCGCTGATGACCCTTGCCAGCAACGCCTCGTCGGCGCTGTTGGGGTTATTGGAGCGAAGTCCCAAAGCAGACAGGGTGGCAGAACCCGCTACACCGTCTACCCGCAACCCGTTTTTTTGCTGGAACTGACGGACGGCGTTGGTGGTGCGCCAACCGTAGATACCGTCAATATTATGGGTATAAAACCCTTGTTCTTTCAGTTTGGTCTGGATCTGCCGTACCTCTTCTCCCCGGGTGCCGTACTTGGAAAGTACGCCGAAATTGACGTTCTCGGTTGCTACATACAGACAAAGGACCACGGACAAAACGCCGCAGAACAGATAGAGTCTTTTTTTCATATTCCTGCTCCTTTCTTGGTTTCAGCCATAGTATGGGAACAGCACCTTATTTTTATTCAAGCAAGTGTTTGACAGTAAACAAAGGGGCGTGCTATAATCAAAGTCAGGAGGTGACGGAATGGATCGGGTAATTTTGCATTGTGATTGCAACTGTTTTTTTGCATCGGTAGAGATTGCGCTGAACCCCGCTTTAAAAGGAATCCCAATGGCCGTTTGCGGAAACCCCGAAAACCGTCACGGCATTATTTTGGCCAAGAGTGAAGAAGCCAAAAAGTTTGGGGTCAAAACGGCAGAGACCATTTATCAGGCGCAGAAAAAGTGTCCTGATTTGGTATTGGTGCCTCCCCATCACCACGCTTATCACGAGTATTCAAAAAAAGTAAATGAAATTTATACCCGTTTCACCGACCTGATCGAACCCTTCGGGATTGATGAAAGCTGGCTGGACGTAACCGGCACCTGCCACTTGTTCGGTTCGGGGAAGGAGATCGCCGACTGCATTCGTAAGACGGTGCGGGAGGAGTTGGGTCTGACCGTTTCGGTGGGAGTGTCTTTTAACAAAGTGTTTGCCAAGCTGGGCAGTGACTTTAAAAAGCCCGATGCCACTACCGTTTTCACTCGGGAACGGATGCGGGAAGACGTTTGGCCCCTTCCTGCCTGCGACCTGATTTTTGTAGGCCCTGCCACCCGCCGCGCATTGGAGGAAATGAACATCAGAACCATCGGACAACTGGCGTGCGCCGACCCGCGGTTATTACAACGATTGGGGAAACAAGGAGAACAGTTACTGAAATACGCCCGTGGGGAGGACGACAGCCCGGTGGCTTCGTTTTATGCCCCGCCAGAACCGCCCAAATCCATCGGCAACGGCATTACATTTAAGCGGGATTTGGTTACGAAAAAGGATGCACGAACAGCGATGCTTGCCCTTTGTGACGAGGTATCGGGGCGGATGCGCCAACAAGGGGTTTGTTGCCGCGGGATTCGTCTGACCATTCGAGATACCGATTTTCAGACCGTTACCCGCCAGGAAATTTTAGCCAACCCCACCCAACTCCGTGCCGAATTGTTCGAAGCAGGAATGGCTCTTCTGACCAAGTGTTGGAACACCAACAAACCGATTCGGATGCTAACGGTGACAGCCCATCAGCTACTCCCCGCCGACCAGGCGTTTTTCCAGACCGATTGGTTTCACCCTGCCGCAGACACCGCCCAGGAACGGCGTACCCGTTTGGAAGAAACGGTGGATTTGGTACGAAGCAGGTACGGACGCTCTGCTTTGGATGTGGGGTCGTTGTTGAAAAACGACCTTGGACTGGGCAACTTCGAAGAAGAAAAGGAATAAAAAAAGAACCCGTTTGGGTTCTTTTTTATTTTATAAGGATGTCAGATAGGTCCCCGATCCCGGGACGGTATCACCGTTAATCTCGGCTCCGTCCCCCCTGTCAATCTGCATGAAACGGTATCAGGAAGTTGGTAAAGTTATTCCGAAGCAAAGTTGGTAAAGTAGCCCTTGACATAAACAACGGGAGTGCCGCGATCACCGCTGCCCGAAGTCAGGTCAGCCAGACTGCCGACCAGATCGGTAATGCGACGGGGTGTGGTGCCCTGGGACTGCATATTGCCTACCAGGTTGGCATCCTTTTCGCGAATCTTCTGGCGCATTGCTTTGTTCAGCTCCTCACCCGACAGACCTGCAAATTCGTTATCGGCAAAGTACTTCATCTTCAGTTCGTTGGGCGTGCCTGCCAGACCCGAAGTGAAGGAAGGCGCAACGATGGGGTCTGCAAACTCCCAAATCCCGCCCACGGGGTCTTTAAAGCATCCATCGCCATAAACCATGACCTCGATGGTGACACCGGTGGCATCCTTGATTGCTTTTTGCAAAGCATCCACAAATGCGTCAGTATCCTTGGGAAAGAGCTTTACGCTGTTTTCAGTAGCTTTATTCGAGCCTAAGATGCCGTAGTCTTTGTTATAACCAGAACCGTCAATGCTCTCGGTCATAATTTCGTCCATACTAAATACGCGTTCTGCACCTGCCGCCTTTAAGATGCGGGCGGTGCGACGACGGGTATGGATGTCACAGTTCAAAACATTTTTGGTGTAATTTAAGATATATTTGGGGTCGTTGGAGAAAACAATCTCGATATTTTCGCCAAAGCTCTTGTAATATTCAATGTAGTCCAC
>JAZOOX010000018.1:0-31852 GCA_045655245.1 Clostridia bacterium
AGAACGACATGGCTACGATCCGACTTGATGCCCAGGGCAACGAACTTTTCCTGTGCGCCGCTGCTCTTGTTTTGCGCGGCACGGGCGTTTGCCACGGCGGACCTGACGATCTGTTCCAGCTGGTCGGGAGGGAATTTCAAGGTGTTGGCACCAAAGGTATTGGTGGCGACCACGTTGCTCCCTGCATCGAAATAGGCTTGGTGTACCCCGATGATCTCCTGGGCGTGGGTCAGGTTCCAACCCTCGGGCAGTTCACCGGGCTTTAGCCCTTTCGCCTGTAAAAGGGTGCCCATTCCGCCGTCTAAATAGACGGTATGTGTTTGTAAGTAGCTTTTAAAATTCATCTTTCTTCCTCCAGACCGAAGATGGCAGTCACCGATTTGGTGGGGGACATCAACAGACTTTCGTTTAAGCAAAGACCGATTTGCTTTTCGCAGTCCAGCAGGGCAAACAGGGTCTTTTGTGCCGCTAAGGGCAGGTCGCCGTACCCGCAGGAAAACCGCGGGGTGGGACGTCCGCCCAGTTCTTGTGACAGGGTTTTGCAAAGGGTGTCGCAAAAGGCTTCTACCCGCTCTGCCCCCAAGGCCTGGAGCATGATTCCACGGGCGGGGGAGAGGCGGCTGTGGCGTAAAATCAAGCGGTCGATACCCACCCCTACCGTGGCGGCAAAGACCACGGCGCGGGAGCAGCCCCCAAGGCATTTTGCCAGATCCTTCGAGGTCAGGCAAAAAAGCCCGAAGTTGCAGGAATCCCCGTGGATTTGTAAGGGGAGTACCTTGTAACAGGCTTGGTAGGAAAAGGCGTCCGCCGCCTCGGCAATACATTCGTCCAAGAGCCGTTGGGTCTCGGGCGGGTCAGCGGGGCAACCTGCATAGCGCAAGACCTCTTTTTTGCAGACGGGAGGCGGGGCAACCCCAAACCGCCCGTTCATTTCCCTAAAATATCCGACAGGTTGGCTTGAATCTTCTCAGCCACGTCGGGTTTGTTCATGGAGTAGACGTGTACGTTTTGGATGCCGTTGGCGTACAGGTCGATGATCTGGTCGGTGGCATAGGCGATCCCTGCCTGTTTCATCGCCGCAGGGTCGTTGCCGAATCGGTCTACCAGCGACTTAAACCGCTGGGGCATAAAGGACCCCGACAACCGGATTGCCCGCTCTACCTGGTTGGCGTTGGTAATGGGCATGATCCCGGGAATGACGGGGACGGTGATGCCCGCCTCCCGAATCTTGTATAAGAAGTTGTATAACAGGTTATTGTCAAAGAACATCTGCGTTGTTAAAAAGTCGCAACCCGCATCCACCTTTTCCTTTAAACGGCGGAGGTCCTCTTTTTGGTCAGAACTTTCGGGATGGATTTCGGGATAGCAGGCGCCACCGATGCACCAATCGGGGTTGACCTCTTTCAGCTCCCGCACCAGGTCCACCGCATAGCGGTAGTCCCAACCGCTGCGGTCGGCCCCTTCCATGGACGGGGGAATGTCCCCCCGAAGCGCCATCACGTTCTCGATCCCCGCATCTTTCATGGCGGCAATCTTTTGGGAGACCGTTTGGCGGGTGGAGGAGACGCAGGTCAGATGCGCCAGGGTGGGCACGTCATAGGCGGTTTTGATGTTTTTGGCAATGTCCAGGGTATACTGGCTGGTGCCGCCGCCTGCGCCGTAGGTCACGCCCATAAAAGCGGGACGGAGCCGGGCAATTTCTTCGGTGGCGGATTGCACACTGTCAAACCCCGCCTCGGTCTTGGGCGGGAAGACCTCGAAAGACAGGGAGGGGGTCTCTTTTTTAAAGATTTCGGTAATTTTCATAACAACACTTCCTTATAAAGACCATTATAACACAACCGATTTTTCAATGCAATAACCAATTGCAATAACCAAAGGACGAATCGGCGGTTTCGTTCCCGCTACGAAGGCTGAAAAAAGAGCACCCCGAAGGGTGCCCTGATTTAGTAAGAAACGTAGTTCAGCGGATTGACGGGAGTGCCGTTTTTGCGGATCTCGAAATGCAGGTGGGGGCCTGTGGAACGGCCGGTGTTGCCCACATAGGCAATGACGTCGCCCTTGGCAACCCGTTTGCCTGAATTATAGAGCAACCGACTGCAATGGGCATAGTAGGTGACATACCCGTTTTCGTGGTTGATCATGACCATTTTGCCGTAGTTCCCGTTCCAGCCGGACATGGTAATCACGCCGCCGTCCGCCGCATAAATGGGGGTGCCCGACGATGCGCCGATGTCAATGCCATGGTGGTTTCTGCCCCAACGATACCCAAACCGGGAGGTCAGATACCCGCCGGTGGGACGGACAAAACTGCCTGTTGCCATGGTACGGGGCGGGGTCTTGGTGCCCACACGGACCACCTTTTCCACCGGCTGGGACAGAACGGTTTCTTTTAAGATATTACGGCTGACTTCAATGCCGTTGACCTTGACCACCGTCGCCTCGATCTCTTTTTGCCCGGGAACGCCTGCCGTGACGACTGTGCTTCTGCCACGGTAGAGATCGGGGTCGTCGATGCTGCGGGTGGTAAAGGGAATCTCCTCGGTATAGACCACATCCCGTGTGGCGCGGACGCTTAGGTAGGGGACAGGGACCTTGACGGTCAGGGTGTCACCGATATTGATATGCTCTTTTTTCGAGCCGTTGATCGCCATTAAGGTATCCACGCTCATGTGATAGGCAGCGGCAATGCTCCAGAAGGTATCCCCCGGTTGGACGGTGTAGAGGCTGTCGGCGGTGTTCCGTCCCTCCAGCAACTCAACTGCCGATTCTACCCCCACCGCCATGGACAGCGGCACAGGCTTTAACAGCACCTCAACGGGTTGGTCAAAGGTGACCTTTGCGCCTTCTTCGGTGTACTTGTCCTGCAGGGTTTTTAAGACCTCGTAAGCCTCTGCTTCGGTGGGCAGAACGGCGCGGGTCTCGCCCTCGACCTGGATAACGGCGCCGTCAACGGTACGGTCATAGGTCTCTAAAAAGGCTTGGCGTAGGGATTTTTGGTTGCTTAAGTCGGACTTGGGTACAAAGGCAAAGGACAGCCGGATGTCCTGATCCATCTCTAAATTCTCAAAGTCCCGACGGACCGATTCCTGCATGGCGGTCACTTCCTCGGCGGCATGGACAACGCCGATTTCTTCCCCGTTTACCGATACGCTGTACCCGAAGGTAAAGACGGCGGTGGTCAAGAGCGCTACTGCCG
The DNA here is from genome assembly GCA_045655245.1 of Clostridia bacterium. Classification (GTDB taxonomy): domain Bacteria; phylum Bacillota; class Clostridia; order RGIG8785; family RGIG8785; genus RGIG8785. The sequence goes on from JAZOOX010000018.1 coordinate 3,200, forward strand.
CCAGAACCAACATGACGGCGGTGCGGACGCCCTTTTCCTGCAGCAGGACCCGCAGTTCGGGCCATGCGGCGCGGAGCCGTACCCCTGTGCGGTAACGGGCGGTCTGGAACTGTTCAAACCCGTGGACCGCCAGATTGGGGATGCGGCGCAAAAACCGTTTTCCCGTCTTGGGCAGGCGGCAGAGCGCGGGGAGGAACCCTTTGAAAAAACCGCCTACACGGCAGAAGAGCCCGACAGTTGCCTGTAACAGCCCCCGTCCTTTTTGGGGCAGGGACTTGACAAAGGTGAGCGCGGCTCTGCCCAAGGGCTTGAACCGACGGGACAGGGGGACCCGTTCTTTTTTCGGCTTTTCCTGACGGAGCTTCTTCCGTTCCTCGACTGCTTCTTTTTGGAAATAGTTCCTTAGTAACGGGAAGATTTCGTCCGCCAAACCCGCTTTACCAAACCATTGGCGAAGCCAAGTGGTCTCATGTCGGCTCATCCGCTCACCTCCTTGTTTTTTGGTCTGTGCCCTGCTCCACCGGACCTTGTTCGGTTTTTCGGTCAGCAGGTAGCACAATTCCTACTTATTATACCGAAAAAACTTCCAAAATGCAATACTTTTTTAACAATTCCTTAACAGTTTACCTTTGGTTAACAATTGTTAACCAAACAAAAAAGCACCCCGCAGGGTGCGTTTTTTGGGATTATTCGTCTTGGTTTGCCCAGTTGTGATAAACTTCCTGAACGTCGTCGTTGTCCTCTAAGTTGTCCAGCAGTTTGTTCATCATCAGGCGTTGCTTTTCGTCGTCGATGGCGACGGTGTTTTGGGGGATCATCTGTACCGAAGCGTCCAGGAAGGTGTAGCCCTTGCCTTCCAGCGCCTCGCGGATTTCCGAGAAGCTGTCGGGGTCGGTCATAATCTCGAACAGACCGTCCTCGGCAGAGAAGTCCTCTGCCCCTGCGTCCAGTGCGTCCATCATTACGGCGTCCTCGTCTAAGCCTGCGCCGTCAATCACGATTACGCCCCGTTTGTCAAACATCCAGGAAACGCAACCGTTGGTGCCCAGGTTTCCGCCGAACTTGTCGAAGTAGTGGCGGACGTCTGCCGCGGTGCGGTTTTTGTTTTCGGTCATTGCCATAACGATAACGGCGACCCCGTTGGGACCGTAGCCTTCGTAGACGATATCCTCGTAATTGGCGTCGTCGTTGCCCCCTGCCGCTTTTTGAATGCAACGGCTGATGTTGTCGTTGGGCATATTGTTGGACTTTGCCTTGGCAATGGCGTCTTTTAACTTGGAATTGGATTCGGGGTCGGGTCCGCCCTCTTTGACCGCAACGGCAAGTTCACGGCCCAGCTTGGTAAAAATCTTGGCCTTTTGCGCGTCGGTTTTTTCTTTTTTATGTTTGATATTTGCCCATTTGGAATGTCCTGACATGGTGTACTCCTTTCACCTGCTTTTTCTAACTCTACATTATAGCAGACCTTGGGACAAATTACAAGTAGAAGATGGCAAAAAAAGCGGAAAAACTTTGGGGAAAAGGGTTGACATCAGGGGTCGAAAAGTCTACAATGAAGGTGACAATACCAAGCTTGAAGGGAGGCGTTGGGAATGTTCCCGTGCCACCGACGAAAGCCGAATCAAGCGTTGTTTTTCCGCAAATGAGTATGGGGTTGCGTTCTTTTGCTGACCCCTTATACCCTTGCGGCTTTTTTGTTTTAGGAGGATAAAATGAAAGAATACCAACGTGAACCGATCACCCATGAGGGGATGTTTTCTACCGTCTACCAACTCCCTTTTTATGAAAAGGTAAACATCCAAACCCTGATCAACGACGCCTACCAATCGGGCGCGAAAGAGGTTACCATCCCCCCCGGCGCCTACCGCATCTGGCCCCAAGGCTTGACCGACAAACTCGACACCCATATTTTGCTGGAGAATATGCACGACTTCACCATCAACGCCTATCACGTGGTCTTTGTCTATCAGGACATCCGTGTTTGCGGGTTACAGTTGCTGAACTGTCAGCGGGTGCAGATCAACGGACTTACCGTGGACTATGAAGCCATCGGCTATTCCCAGTGCAAGATCACCGGCTTTGACCCCGACGGAAAATACTTCACCGTCCGTGTAGACGACGGGTACCCGTACGCGCTGGCCAACCCCGCCTACACCCCCGACGTGTTCGATACCGCCTTTTATGACAAGGACACCCGCCTGTTGATCCAGGGGATGCGGGGTCTTGGCTATTTCCCCAAAGAACGGGCAGAGGACCTGGGCGACCGCAACCTCAAGATCCACGCCGACCTGACCACCGACCAGAAAGAACGCCTCCGCATTGGGGACTTCTTTATCTTGTCCTTCCGCCCCATTATGCGGGGACCCACCTACACCATCGACTGCAGCGACATTACCTACTTGAACTACACCGTCTGGTCAGGGATGTTTGCCGTGGCAGAACAGGGTACCAAAAAGCGCACCAAGTATCTGAACTTCCGTGTGGTCCCCGGTCCCAAGCCTTACGGCGCAACCGAGCCGCGGGTCCGCTCTACCGTAGGGGATGCCGCCCATATGCGCAGCTGCTACGAAGGCGCACTGATGGAAAACTGTCACTGTGTCAGCATGGGCGATGACGGCATCAACTTTTACGGACTGTTCTCCCGCGTTGTCGAACAAGTGGGGGAAAACACTCTGATTATCGCCGAAAAGTTGCCGTTGGGGTTCTCGGCGGGTGAAAAACTTCGTATTTATGCTACCGATGTGTCAAAAACGGGCGAGTACACCGTGGTTCTTGCCGCACCCATGCCCTCGTCTTATAAACCCGCTTCCGATGCCTTAAACCGGAATATGGGCTGTGCCGCTTTTGAAGCCAACGCCTACTTTAAGGTCGTTTTGGACCGCCGTTTAAAGACCGAACCGGGGGCGTGGGTCTCTAACGTCTCTCATGTGGGCAACGGGTTTATTCTGCGGAACAACTACTATGCCAACCTGCCCTCCCGCGGGGCGTTGATTAAGGCCAACGACGGCCTGATCGAAAACTGCACTTTCGAGTTTTGCGGCGCCGCAGGCATCCAGATCCGTCCCGAAATCGACTGGATCGAGTCGGGCTACGCCCATCATATTACCATCCGTAACAACACCTTCTACGAATGTGGTGAGTCGGTGCGGAACAACGCCGTGGTCATGGTCTCGGGCCACCAAGCCCATGACCAGCGGGATATTGTGATCGAAGGCAACACCTTTGTAGGCAGCCATACCGCCGAAGTCGGACTGGCGTGCTGTCAGGGGGTCACCCTTCGGGGAAATACCTTCGGTCTGGACTCCGCCACCCGTGACCTGCCCTGTGTCCTGTTGCGGAACGGACGGGATTTTCGGTTTGAAAACAATACTTTCTCGGGGGATCGCATCCCTGTGGCTTCGGGAAACGAGCCCAAGGAGATCCGCGGTGCCGTCCCCGCCTTCTTCTCGGCGGCGTCCGACGGCGTTATGTCGGAAAAGCAAGGCTTTGACGGCTGGACCTTTGAGTGCGCCCCCATCGGCACCGATGCCTTTACCCCCTTTAACCGGTTCTCCCGCGGGGGCAACCGCCCCGACGGCTGGTGGATGGACGAGGAGGGGAACGAACGTCACGGCTGTATCCTTACCTGGTGGTCCAATACCTACATGCACCCCGGCACCGACTACGACGTGGCAAAGGTCTTTACCGCTCCCTATGACGGTGAGATACTGATCGGCGCCATGTCCCTCATCGTCGGTTTGCCTTCGGAGGACGGCATGAACATCGGCATCTTCCAAAACGGCGAAGCCTTATTGCCTTTCCAGACCAGGTATGATCGGGTAAATACCCCCTTTACCCCCATTAAAACCACCGTCCGAAAGGGCGATCGCATCATCTTCCGTGTAAACAAAAAGGGCAATAACCAAGACGACGGATTGGACTGGAACCCGTCGGTACTTTATACAAAGCAGTAAAAAAGGAGAAATGAAAATGTATCAAAAAGAACCCCTTACCCACGAGGGGATGTTATCGGTGGTTTACAACTTGCCCCTGTACGAGCAGGTAGACATCCAAAAAATGATCGAAGACGCTTACCATGCAGGGCAGAAGGAACTCGTCATCCCTCGGGGCGCGTACCGCCTAAAGCCTTTGGACGGCGGTCAGACCCACATCCTCCTGGACGGGATGAAGGACTTTACCCTTTCGGCTTATGACGTTGTATTTTTGTACCAGGACATCCGTAAGATCGGTCTGTTGATCTCCAACTGTGAGCGGGTGACCGTCAAGGGCCTGTCTTCGGACTACGAGCCCAACGGCGTGTTCCAGTGTAAGATTATCGGTATCGACCCCGACTCCAAGTACTACGACGTTCATATCGACGACGGCTACCAGTGCGATTTCTGGGACGAGTACATTGCCCCGCCCTATCTTCCCGGTGCCTTTTATGACGGGGAGACCAAGGCGATCATCAACGACATCCGCGGTCCTTCGGTCTTTGTCAAAGACGTGGTTGACCTGGGGGAAGGCAACTTCCGCATCCATATGCCCGTCACCTCTGACCAGCGGGAACGCCTGAAATTGGGGGATTATATCTGCGTTTACTCCCGCCCCTATATGATGGGCAACACCAGCCTGTTTGGGAACAGCTATGTCACCATCAAGGACTATACCGTTTGGTCGGGCTGTGTGGGGGTAGGGGAAAGCTACACCAAAAAGCAGACCCACTATGACAACTTCCGCGTGGTCCCCGGTCCCAAGCCTTACGGTGCCTCCGAGGAGCGCATTTGCAGTACCAACGCCGACGGCAGCCATATGCAGGACAACTACGAAGGCGCACTGATGGAGAACTGTGTCTATGACTCCTGCGGCGATGACGGCGTAAACTTTTACGGCGCTTTCTGCCGTGTTGCCGAAGTCAAAGCCCCTGACCGTGTGGTGATTGCCGAGCGCAGCCTGGTGGATATCCAGCCGGGGGAATGCCTTCGTTTCTACCGTCCCGACACCGAGAAAATCGGCGAGGCGATAGCGGTGGAAGTGACGCCCGTCCCCGAAGACTATGCGCCCGACGTTGACCTGGAAAAGACCATGGAGGCGACGACCTTCCGTTTCCGAAACTATTCCGAAGTCCTGCTGGACCGCGAGATTGCTGCTACCCCCACTTGCTGGGTCGCCAACACCGCCCACGTAGGCAACGGGTTTATCTTAAGGAACAATATCTACCGCAACCTCTGTCCCCGGGGCGCAATGATCAAGGCAAATGACGGGCTGATCGAAAACTGCACTTTCGAGCATATCGGCGCTGCGGGAATCCAGATCCGTCCCGAGATCCATTGGTGCGAGTGCGGTTACGCCCACAACGTAGTCGTCCGCAACTGCACCTTTATCGACTGCGGCATGAAAGATCGGGCGGCGATGACCGTTACGGGTCATAAGGCGCTGGACCAAAAGGATATCGTCATCGAGGGGAATCGTTTTGTTGATTGCCCCGGCATCGAGCTGAGCATTTCTTCTGCCCAAAACGTTACCGTCCGTGACAATGTTTTCGGCATCAACTGCCCCAACGGCGACCAGCCCACCGCAGTCGTCCGTACGGGCAACGGCATCTACTTTGAAAACAACCTTTTCCCCGCAGAACGGGTTCAGGTAGCCGCAGGCTCCGCCCCTGCCAACATCGTCGGCGCTGTGCCTACCTTCTACGCTATCTGCAGTGACGCGCTGGGGAGCGAGGTTCAGGGCACCGACGGCTGGCGGTTCCAGTATTCCCCCGTGGGAAGCGAGGAGTATTTCGACTACGACACCTTTGTTTACAGCGAAAAGCTCCAAAACGGCTGGTGGAAGGGCGAGGAAGAGAACTACGCCCACGGCAATATCCGCCGCTGGTGGTCGGATACCTTTATGCAACCGGGTGAGGAAAGCGACTGTGTAAAGACCTTCGTCTGCCCCTGTGACGGCGAACTCCTGGTGGGTGCATCCTCTATGATTGTGGGGATGCCTTCGGAGGACGGGATCCTGGTCTCGGTCCGCCATAACAAGAAGGTACTCTTTGAAAAGCTGCTGAAAGAACACCAAAACGACGGGTTCAAGCCCATTGCGGTCACCGTGGAAAAAGGAGACCGTATCCATTTCCGGGTCAACAAAAACGGCAACACCCAGGGCGACGGATTAGACTGGAACCCCACCGTATTGTATACCAAGCAATAAACCGCCCCCTTTTTCAACCCTGCCGAAAAAGAGAAGGGACCCCCGTCAGCGTTAAAAGGACTTGGGCGATCAGGTCCTTTTTTTGTATAAAAAAAGCCTTTCTCGGCAGAATAATCCAAGAAAGGAAGTGGTTTTATGACCCAGGAAGAATATCGCAAACGGGTAAAGGACGCGGCGCCAAAGTCGCCCATCCTGAAAAATACCCTGATGGCATTCTTGTTCGGCGGGAGCATCTGCACCGTCGGTCAGGCGATCCTGACCGCTTATCTGGCATGGGGGATCCCCCAGCGTTCCGCATCCACCTATACGTCCATGAGCATGGTCTTTTTGGGTGCGCTTTTGACCTTTTTAAACGTCTATGACCGACTGGCAAAGGTCGGCGGAGCGGGGACGCTGGTGCCCATTACGGGCTTTGCCAACGCCGTCACGTCCCCTGCAATGGAGTTTAAAACCGAAGGCGTTGTCCTTGGGATGTCCGCCAAAATGTTCGTCATCGCAGGGCCTGTCATCGTTTTCGGCGCAGTGGTGTCGGTCCTGTGCGGCATTGTTTACTATTTCTTATAGGAGGCTTTATGCAGACGCTCTTTATCAAGTCCCCCGTCACGGTGGAAAGTTCTGCCGCCGTAGTGGGGAAAAAAGAGGGGGAAGGCCCCCTGAAATCCTATTTTGACCATATTGCCGACGATATTTTTTTCGGCACCAAGACCTTCGAACAGGCGGAAAGCAAGTTTGTATCCGAAGCAATCAACATGGCGCTGAAAAAGGCGGGACTGACCCCCGACGGGGTGGACGTTTTGTTCGGCGGCGACCTGTTAAACCAATGCATCGGCACCAGTTACGGCATCCGTAGCTTTGGGATCCCCTTTTTCGGGCTGTACGGTGCCTGCTCCACCATGGCAGAATCTTTGGCACTGGCGGCGATCACCCTGTCCATGGGTCAGTACCGTCGTGCAATAGCGGTCACCTCCAGCCACTTTTACTCTGCCGAGCGGCAGTACCGCTTCCCCATCGAGTACGGCGGTCAGCGGCCGCCTACCGCCCAATGGACGGTCAGCGGGTCGGGGGCGGCGGTTTTAAAAAGCGGCGGCGACGGGGTGCGCATTACCTCGGTTACTGCAGGGAAGATGCTGGACTACGGCATTACCGACGCCAATAACATGGGTCCCGCCATGTCCCCCGCCTTTGTGGACACGCTGAAAAACCACCTGAAGGACACGGGGCGGAAGGTGTCCGACTATGACCTGATTTTGTCGGGGGACCTGGGCAAACTGGGGATGCAGATGGCGCGGGAACTGGCGCAGGATCAGGGCATCCGTCTGGGGGACAACTACGTCGACTGCGGGTGCGAGATGTTTGACCTTAAGCGTCAGGACGTTCATTCGGGGGGTTCGGGCTGTGGGTGCAGTGCCACCGTCCTTTGCGGGAAGATCCTGCCCGAACTGGCGGCGGGAAAATACAACCGCGTCTTGTTGCTGTCAACGGGCGCGCTGATGTCACCCACCTCGGTCCAACAGGGTGAAAGCATCTGCGGCATCGCCCATGCCGTCTGTTTTGAAAGGGGAAAATAATGGATTTTGTAAAAGCGTTTATCGTGGGCGGCGTTCTCTGCGCCGTGGGACAGATTTTGATTGACCGTACCCGCTTGACCCCCGCACGGATTTTGGTGGGGTATGTGGTTGCGGGGGCAGTGCTGACCCTGCTGGGCATCTACCGTCCCTTGGTGGAGTTTGCAGGAGCGGGTGCCACCGTTCCCCTAACGGGGTTTGGTTATTGCCTTGCCAACGGTGCCAAAGAAGGCATCGAAGCCTACGGCCTTGCCGGCGCACTCATCGGCGGACTCGCCTCGGTTTCGGGCGGGGTGACGGTGGCGGTGGTCTGCGGGTTTTTGGCAGGACTGTTCGGCAAACCGAAAGCAAAATAAAAAAGACCCGTGGGGGTCTTTTTTTATTGCAACGCCGATTTGTTTTTCAGGGACAGCAGGAACATCACAAACATCAGCCCGCTGCAGATTAAAATGGTGGTTACAAAGCCCAAATGCTCGGTCAAAATGCCCCCTGCAAACCCCGCCAGAGTCTTGGCAACGCCCATCCCCAGGGCATAAAGCAGGGTCAGCGTGGTCGCCTGCATATGGGGAGCGATCTTTTCCTTGATATAAACGGTGACACAGTAGGTCAGGATGGTGATGAAGGTGCCCGTTACGGCGGTGATCACCAGCAGAAGGATCAAATTCCGCACCAGTCCGAACGCCAGCCACCGCAGAACCATCATCAGGCAGGAAAGGGTGACCAGAGTATCAATGGAGAACTTTTGGAAAATCCGCTTAAACAATAAAAAGAAGGGGATCTCGCTTAAGACGGTAAAGAGGACCATGGTACCCCAAATCCCGTCAGGGGCGTGAAGGACGTCGGTTAAGTATAGGGGACAGAAGTTGGAGTAGTATGCCCAGGTGAACTGTGCCACCCCGATAATCAAGGTCAAAAGCACCAGGGTTTTGTTTTGAAAGTACCGGGCGAACCCGCCGAAGGAGCGTTTGCTGCAGGTGGCGGCGGTGTGCTGGGGCATCAGCATCAGGGAAAGAACGGACAGCCCGCCCACGGCAATCGCCATGGGGAAAAGACGGCGGTCGTCGCCTGCCATCAGCAGGTCGCCGAACAACGCCACCATACCAAACCCCAAAGTACCCAGCACGCGGCAGGGGCCGTAGGGTTTATCGACCTGCTCGCAGGCGTTTAAGGTCAGCAGGTCCACAAGCCCGCCGAAAGGCGCCATAAAGAACATGGTCATAATCAGGTAAACCGCCAGCAGGGGCAGGTTCAGGGTGGTGCTGATCAGCAGGAAAAAGAGGGTTGCCCCGCCCACCAACAGCATCATCACGCGGTTCTTGTTGGCGGAACGGTCGGAGACCACACCCCAAAGCATGGGGGAGAAGATGGCAACAATCGGTCCGAAAGACAGTAAGACTCCCGCCACGGTGGGAGTAAACCGTGCGGTGAAGTAGGGGGGGAGCAAGGACCCAAAAAGGGTGTTAAACCCGTAAATCAAAAAGTTGATGCTTAAAATGGCAAAAAAGGAAACCGATTTTTTCATCTTAGGGACTCCTTTCGGACATAAAAAAACACGCAATTATGCGTGTCGTGGTTTTCTTTGGTGGGCCTTCCGGGACTCGAACCCAGAACCGACCGGTTATGAGCCGGGAGCTCTGACCAATTGAGCTAAAGGCCCATATGAAAAAAATGGTGACCCGTACGAGATTCGAACTCGTGTTACCGCCGTGAAAGGGCGGTGTCTTAACCGCTTGACCAACGGGCCACATCGAGAATGAGTATAACAAAAAAGATTCCGTTTGTCAATACTTTTTTTAAAAAAATTTAAAAACCATAATTTTTTAAAAAAACACTTGCATTTGTCCATCTTTTGTTGTATACTATCCCTGTTACTTGCCGGTGTGATGGAATTGGCAGACGTGCGGGACTCAAAATCCCGTGGTAGCGATACCGTATCGGTTCGACCCCGATCACCGGCACCAAAAAAGAGAGCGCAAAATTGCGTTCTCTTTTTTCTAAATAAAAAGGTTCAAACTTATCGTACAATAAAAAAGGAAAAAAGCAATACTAAAAGGTGTATTGGGAGGAGTTTTTGTGAAAGCAATTATTTTAGCCGCAGGAAAAGGGACCAGACTGCACAGTGAACAGTCGGATCTGCCCAAGGTACTTCGCCGTGCCAACGGAAAGAGTCTGCTTTCTTATGTTACCAAAACCGTATCCTTTATCGACCCCGCCGACACCGTGATCGTCATCGGCTACCGCGGCGAATTGGTCGAGGAAGAAATGGGCCCGGCATTCTCCTATGCTTGGCAGAGAGAACAGCTGGGTACCGGCCATGCCGTTTCCATGGCAAAAGAGTATTTTACGGATTATGACGGGGACGTTTTGGTTCTTTACGGAGATATGCCCTTGTTTACCGAGGCAACCTATCGGGGTCTGTGTGAGGAACACCGTGCAGCGGGCAACGATTGTACTGTTCTGACTTCGATTGTCGAAGCCAATATGCCTTACGGGCGTATCGTCCGTGATTCAGAGGGCAAGTTTATCGGCGTGGTCGAGGACAAGGACTGCACCCCCGAGCAAAAAGCCATCAAGGAACTGAACGTTGGTGTTTACGCTTTCCGCAGCCGTGCCCTGTTTGAGAATCTGGAAAACCTGAAGAACAATAACGCTCAGGGTGAGTATTACCTGACTGACATTCCCAAGATCTTGATGGAACAACACCGTAAGGTCGGCACCTTCACCATCGAAAGCGATACCGAAATCGTGGGCGTTAATACCCCCGAAGACCTGGCGTTTGTCGAGGCAGAACTAAAGAAAACCGAGGCATAACCCAAGGGGCAATCGCCCCCTGAAAGGATCGGAAAAGGACTTGGAAACCAAGTCCTTTTTTATTTTGGTTGACGATCTGCGGAATTTTTGGTATACTATATCAAAAGTGATATAAGGTGTGATGGTTTTGAATATTTTACATCTGCGCTACGCCGTAGAGGTGGCAAAAGAAGGCTCGATCAACAAGGCTTCCGACCGCCTGCTGGTGGCACAGCCCAACTTAAGCCGCTCCATCAAAGAACTGGAATCGGATCTGGGGATTACCCTCTTTGAACGTTCTTCCCGCGGGATGTTTTTAACCCCCGAAGGGGAGCAGTTTATTACCCACGCCAAAAGCATCCTCGCCCGTATCGACGAGGTAGAACAGCTTTATAAAGGGGGCAAGGGCCGTCGTCAGCGGTTTTCGGTGTCGGTGCCACGGGCGTCTTATATCGGCGCCGCCTTCGCCCGATTCTGCGACACTTTAGAGCCTACCTCCGCCGTGGTCTCCTATCAGGAGACCAACTCGGGTCAGGTCATTACCGATGTGGTCTCGGGGGAGAGTAAACTGGGCGTCGTCCGCTATAACGAGCCCTACGAAGGTTATTTCAAAGCCTCCCTGGCGGAAAAAGGCTTGGTGGTAGAGCCGATCAAAGAGTTCTGTCACGTTCTTTTGGTGCGAAAAGACAGCCCTCTGGCTTCTGCCGAAAGGGTAGAATTCGAGGACCTGGAAGCGGGGATCGAGGTCATCTACGCCGATGCCTATATTCCGTCACTGCGGCTGACCAAATACGAAGAACCCACCGAGGAACACGGACGACACATCTATGTTTTCGAGCGGGCAAGCCAGTTGGAGATCCTTTCCCAAAACCCCGCCGCATTTTCTTGGGTCTCGCCGTCGCCCCAATCGGTTTTGGACCGCTACGGCTTGGTGGAACGAGCGTTTCCCGGTCTGCGCCAACCCTCTCGGGATGTGCTGGTCTATCGCAAGGACTACCGCTTAACCGAACTGGATAAACGCTTTATTGCCGAACTGAAAAAAGGATAAAAAAAGAGAACCGAATCTCGGTTCTCTTTTTTGTATTGACAGATTATTTCTCTTCCAGGCCGAACTTCTTTCTGAAGCGATCGACACGACCACCGGTATCTACCAGCTTTTGTTTGCCGGTAAAGAACGGATGGCATTTCGAGCAGATTTCAACCTTCAGATCACGCTTAACGGAGCCGGTTTCGATTACTTCGCCACAAGCGCAACGGATGGTGGTCTGCTGATAATCCGGATGAATTCCTTCTTTCATTTTGGTACCTCCTTCTCTCAGGCCGCTTGCACACTGTTCCGATGCAAACAACGCCTTCGTACTTCGACTGAGCTATTATATCATAAAAAAATTCAGAATGCAAGTACTTTTTTGTGTATCGGTTAAATTATTTTTCCGTCTTTCAGATTGGCACAAATCTCCCGCAAAACTTTGGTGACAAACCGCAGTTCGGCAGCGTTGCAGTCGGCAAGAATTTTGGCAATCTCGTCGTATCGGGCGTTCCGTGAGGCGTTCCCGAGCAAGGTGTCCACGGTGGTGTCCAACGCCTCGGCGATACTGACCAGCGTTTCTAACCGCGGCTTTTTCTGCCCTTTCTCTACCTGACAGATGAAGGCCTTTGAAATATGTGCTTTTGTTGCAAGTCGTTCCTGAGAAAGATTCCGGTCTTCTCGCACTTCGGTAATCTTTTTCCCGATTCTCGAATAGTCCACCTTTAACAACTCCTTATAGAATTGGTTAACTTTTGTTAACCAGTTCTATTGTAACATAAAAAGGGAGCTTTGTAAATTACTTTCGAAAATCCGTAAACTTATAATCTAACAAAAACGCGATTTGGTTAACAAAAGTTAACCAAACGAAGGGAGGTCCCCTTGGTTTGGTTGGGGAACGATTTGGTTAACAAAAGTTAACCAAACGAAGGGAGGTCCCCTTGGTTTGCTTGGAGGGAATGGATTGGTTAACAAAAGTTAACCAAACGGGAGAGATCCCTTGGTTTGCTTGGGGGACAATTTGGTTAACAAAAGCTAACCAAACAGGGGGGTCTCTCTCGGCTTTTTTGGGGTGAATAATTTGGTTAACAAAAGTTAACCAAATCCGTATGAACCGGGGGAAAGAAAGAAGGCGGGGGTGCATATACATACAAAAAAGGGAGGGAAGCCTGTGCAACTGCTGAAAAGTAAAGTTTTTATGGGAACGGTCACCATGACCGTTTTTTCGGTTTTGGTGCGGGTGCTGGGGTTTGTCTTCCGCATCCGTCTTGCTGACCTGGTGGGCACCGAGGGGATGGGGCGGTATCAGTTGGTGACTTCGGTATATATGCTGGGTGCCACTTTGGTTACTTCGGGTGTGGGTGCCGCCGTCACCCGTCTGACCGCAGAAGCGGTAGCCAAAGACGGGCTGACCGCCTCGAAATCGGTGACCAAATCCGCCTTGCGTTTGGTGTTACTGCCGGGGCTTTTGGTGGGGGGCGCTCTCTTTTTTGCCGCGCCCCTTTGGACGAAGCTCTTTTTGTACGATCCTGAGCTTGTGAACGCTGTGCGGGTGTTGGGACCTTGCATGCCCTTTATCGCTTGGTGCGCTTGTTTTTCGGGTTATTTTTACGGAACACGGCGGGTGCTTCCTGCCGCCTTTACCCAGTTTTTGGAGCAGGCGGTGCGTATCGGCGTACTCTTTTACGGTCTGGTCAGAATGGGGGACGCCCCCCTTTACGCCCGTGTCACCCTGGCGGTGGTTGCGGTTTCGTTGGGCGAGATCCTGTCTTGCCTTTATATCGCCTTCCGCTACCGCTGTTGCAGGGACGGCTACGGTGCTCCCGTGGGCAACCGCGCGATTCTTGCGGTCTCGATGCCCATTGCCGCCAACGGCTACTTAAACGCCGTTTTGCGGCTGACTGAGAATGTTTTGATCCCGCGGCTGTTACTGATTTCGGGACTTACCATGTCCCGTGCCTTAAGCCTGTTCGGACTTTTAAAAGGGATGGTTCTGCCTGTTTTGCAACTGCCGTCTGCCATCATTTCGGCGTTGGCGATGAACCTCATGCCTGCGCTGGCGGAGGCACACACCCAGGGACACAACCGACGGGTGCAGTTGGCGTTGGAAAAGAGCATTGGGTTTGCCTGCGTTGGGGGGATTATGGCAGTGGGTTTGCTCCTTGGTTTTGCCCGGGAGGTGGGGCTGTTGCTTTATCACAACCGTGAAGCGGGGGAGCTGTTGCGGCAACTCGCCTTCATCTGTCCGCTGATCTATCTTGAGATTGTGTTGGTAGGTGCGTTGAACAGTCTGGGCCGCCAGCGCGCTGCCCTGCGCAACAGCCTGATTGATTCTGCCGCCAAGCTGATCGTTTTGATTTTAGGGGTGCCCCGCTATGGGTTTGCGGCGTATTTGGGGGCGGTGGCGGCGGGATGCATCGTCTGTGTTGCCGCCAACTTCTCGACCCTTGCCAAAACGGTTTGTATCTCTTTGGACCTGCGGCAGATCTTGGTCAACCCTACCCTCAGCGGCGTGGCGGCATTGCTCCCGACTTTGGGCATGAAAAAAGCGGCTTGGTACAACGCCTTGCCGCTTGTGATACAGACCGTTTTGGGGGTCGGTTGTTTTATTCTGTTGTTTGGATTGGTCTTTTTACGGTTAAAAAAACAGGGTGGTCAGCATCGGTACCGAAGCAAGAATGCCGCTTAGGATACGGCTTTCCGCCAAAATCGCCCCGCCGAAAAACCGGAGCACCACTGCCAACAGATAGCAGAGAAGAATCCCCTTCAGCCCGTTCAGCACCAGTCCCAAAAACCGATTCACCAGATTTAAAATAGGGAGTTTAAACACGCCGTTAAGCAGCTTAACCAGAATGCTCAAAACCAGATAAATGACCAAGAACAAAACCACGTAGGTCAAGATCCCCAGAATACTGACCGAAAGGTTTTCCACCAGGTCGGTCACCCCCAAAGCGTCGGTAAAGGCGGGGGGCAGGATTTGTGGCAGGTTGAGCTGTACGTTCTCGTCAATGGTTTTGGCGATGGCGTTATAAATCGGGGTGGTGTATAGGTACTTGGTAAGGGGGAGATAGAGGGCCTTTGTCAGCAGAAAGGCTGCCAACACCCCCACCAGTCCGAAGAAGGAGCGGATGAACCCGTTCCGCCACCCTCCGACCATCAACAAAACGATAAACGCCGCCAGTAAGATATCTAAGATCATAACAGCCTCCTACTTGATGGTTAAGAATCGAAGTTCGTTTCCGACGCCGTAAACCAAGGTCTTTTTGTCGAAAAGAACCAAATGCTGTACCTCGTGGTCGGCATTGTAAGACGCCACCACTTCGCCCTTGCCGTCCAGGAGCAGGATCCGATTCATCCCGCTGACGGCGGTCAGGTTTTTAAAAGCGGAAAGGGACTGCAGCGCGGAAGCCGAATCGTAGCGGTATTTCAGCTCCCCGCGGCGGTAAAAGCAGACCGCATCGGTGCCGCCCTCCGATACCAGTAACCGAGGGGACATGGGCTCGTCCAGGGACCAACCTTTTAAGGTACCGTTACATTCTATGTTATAAACCTCCTCGCCATTCCGGCGAAAGGCACGAAGTCCGTCAGAGAACCCTACCACCAGCAAGTCCTTTTCGGCAAACTGGGCGAAAATGGGAATCCGTTCCCCCAGCTCCAGCTTTAACAGCGGTTCGGCTGCACCGGTGTTAAAGAGTTCCAGGTGCGCCAAAGGCGCCGAATGTTCTAAGGACAAGGTGCAGACCGCCAGTTGGTTCAGACTGTCGTGCATGGCGGCGCCCAGGGCGAGCTGTGCGCCCGTATGCCAACGGTAGATGGCGGTGCCGTCCTTGCGGTAGACGGTCACGCGGCTCTTGTGTCCGCTGTCCTCGGTAATCGCCGTGATGTCGCCGCGGCTGTTGACCGATGCCGAAAGCAGGGGGAACTCGGTCTCTACCGAAATGAGCTCGACGCCGTTGCGGCAGAGCTTTAAGGACCTGCCGTTTTGCTGATAAAAGAGACGGAACTTCCCTGCTGCGTCCACCATGGCATTGGCGATGGGGGCGGTGTACCCCGTCGACTTGTCCGGGCGGGCGGGGTCGATCCGGAAATAAGAGCCGGAGTGCAACGACACCAGTTCGTCCTCGACCCGAATCAGGCGGGAAACGGTTTCGGCTGTGTTAAGGGCCTCTCGTTCTTGCAATTCCACGGTGATGAACCTGCCGAAAAGGGTGCGGGTCAGGCTACCGGTGGGCTGTGCCAAAAGCACCAGAACAAAGACTGCAATCAGCAGAATCAAAATCCCTGAAAAAAGCAGGCGCGCTTTCTTGGTCATAATAAGCCTCCATAAAGAAAAGTCCCTGAGGCGGCACGGTAATGCCGCTTTCTTTCCGTTTTTGTCCGGCAATCAAGGCGGGGATGCAGTCAACGGGCAGCTTCCCGTTGCCCACATAAATCAGTGTCCCCGTAATGATGCGAACCATATTATACAAAAACCCGTTGCCGTAGATGTCCAGGGTGATGATCTCCCCGTCCCGCGTCAAATCGGCGCGGTAGACGGTCCGCACACTGGTTTTGGTGGTCGCCCCCGCCGCGCAGAACGCGGAAAAATCGTGGGTTCCCAACAGGTCCTTTGCGGCAGTCTGCATCTTTTCCAAGTCCAACGGCTGGGGATAGAAAAAGGCACGGTTCCGCTGGAAAGGGTCGGGGAAACGGGTGTTTAAAATCCGATAACGGTAGTGTTTCCCGATGGCAGAAAACCGAGAATGAAAATCAAAATCCACGTCCTTTGCATCCAGTACCGAGATCCCGTCGGGAAGGAGCGCGTTCAGGGCGAAAGGCACCTTTTCGGCAGGGATGGTACAGTCGGTACGGAAGTTACAGGTATAGCGCAGGGCGTGTACCCCCGCATCCGTCCGTCCCGCTCCTACAACAGGGGTGGGGGCTTTGGTCAGGACGGCAAGGGTGTCCTCTAACACTTCTTGCACGGTCCGCGCATTTTTCTGACGCTGCCAACCGTGAAAGTCGGTGCCGTCATAAGCAATGGTCAGGCGGATGTTGCGCATAATTCACCTCAACGGAAGATTAAAAGTAAAAGTAATAAAACGCCGATCAGGGCAAAAATCGTAAAGGCAACGGCGTCCCTACGGGTAAACTGCAAATCCCGCAAACGGGTACGCCCGTCCCCACCGTGATAGCAACGGCTTTCCATTGCGGTTGCCAGGTCATCGGCACGGCGGAAGGCGCTGATAAACAGCGGCACCAGTACGGGAATAAAGCTCTTGGCACGGCGGATCAGGTTCTTACTTTCAAAGTCCGCACCCCGAGCGGCTTGTGCCTTGATAATCTTGTCCACCTCTTCGATCAGGGTGGGGATAAACCGCAGGGCAATGGTCATCATCATGGCAAACTCGTAAACGGGTACGCCCAGCTTTTTCAGGGGCGAAAGCAACCGTTCCAACGCATCGGTGAGCAGGATGGGGGTGGTGGTAAAGGTCAACAGCGAGGTGGCGGCGACCAACAACAGAATCCGAACCGCCATCAGTATCGCGGTACGAATCCCCGCATCGGTGATGCGGATGATCCCCCAGGAAAAATAAATATGCTCGGCGTTGGCGGCGCCAAACAGCAGGTTAAAAACCGCCGTAAAGGCGATTAAAAACGCTACGGGCTTTAACCCCCGCAAAAAGAACCCAAAGGGGATCTTGGACAGGACGATGGCAACGACCAAAAAGAGTGCCAGTCCTGCATACACAAAAGCGTTTTGGGTCATAAACAGATAGACCATGAACAGGACGGTCAAAATCAGTTTGCATCGGGGGTCCAGACGGTGGATGACCGAATCGGCAGGGAAGTACTGTCCCAAGGTGATGTCCTTGATCATGGGCGGTCACCTCCTTGTTGTAACAGGGGTAACAGGGCGTTACACAAATCGTCAACGGTATAAAGGTCCGGGGGCAGGTCCACGCCTGCCTGACGCAACCCGTCGGCGATCCGTGCCGCCTGGGGAACGTTCAACCCGATCTGTTGCAGTTCTGCCGAGCGGGCAAAGACCTCGTTCACCGTGCCCGAGGCAAAAACGCTGCCGCGGTTGAACACGATTACATCGTCGCAGGTCCGGGCAACATCTTCCATGCTGTGGGAGACCAGCAAAACGGTGTTCTTCTGTTCTTTTTGAATGGCAACCAGGTTATTTAAAATCTCGTCCCGACCGATGGGGTCCAGCCCCGCCGTGGGTTCGTCCAAAATCAGGACTTGGGGTTCCATTGCCAGTACGCCCGCAATGGCAACGCGGCGTTTTTGTCCCCCCGACAGTTCAAAGGGAGAACGGTCAAACAGACGCTCGTCAATGCCCGTCAGCCGTGCGGCACGACAGACCCGCTCCCGCACTTCCTCTTCGGGGAGCTTCATATTGGTGGGACCGAAAGCAATGTCACGGTAGACCGTCTCTTCAAATAGCTGATGTTCGGGGTACTGAAAGACCAGTCCCACCGTAAACCGCAGCTGCTTTAAGCCACTGCCCGAATGGGGGAGTTCTTCCCCGTTGAGCAAAATCCGCCCGTGATGGGGTTTTAACAACCCGTTTAAGTGCTGAATGAAGGTGGACTTGCCCGACCCCGTGTGTCCGATAATGCCGATCATCCGATTTTCGGGGATGGTCACGTTGATTTGGCGGAGCGCCACCTGTTCGAAGGGTCCGCCTTGCATATAGATATGGGTTAAGTTTTGTGTCTCAATCATAGCAGCCTCCTGAGCGCTTCGATGCACTCTTCTTCGGTCAGGGCGCAAAGGGGCAGATCAATCCCTTGCTTACGGAGCTGATACAAAACGGCGGTTGCCTGGGGAACATCCAGCCCCAGCTCCTTCATCCGTTCGACCTGTGCAAAGACCTGGTGGGGGGGCGCATCCAACTGAATCTGACCCTTGTCCAACACCACCACACGGTCAGCCAACGCCGCCTCGTCCATATAGTGGGTGATTAACAGAACGGTCATCCCCCACTCACGGTTTAAAGAAAGGATGGTGTCCATCACTTCCCGCCGACCCACAGGGTCCAGCATGGCGGTAGGCTCGTCCAATACCAGGTACTTGGGGCGCATGGCCAAGATCCCCGCAATGGCAATCCGTTGCTTTTGCCCCCCCGACAGCAAGTGGGGAGCGCGGGTCTTGTATTCGCTCATATTGACCGCCGCCAGTGCTTCGTCCACACGGGCGCGGATCTCTTCCTGGGGTACCCCTAAATTTTCGGGACCGAAGGCAACATCCTCTTCCACAATGGTGGCAACAATCTGGTTGTCGGGGTTTTGAAAGACCACTCCAACCGAGCGGCGGATGTCCAATACCTGCTCGGCGGCGGAAGTTGCCATTCCGTCGATCAAAACGGAGCCCGATTCGGGCAAAAGGGTGGCGTTCAACAGCCGCGCAAGGGTAGACTTGCCCGACCCGTTATGCCCCAAAATAGCGGTAAAGGAGCCTTCCTCCACCGTCAGGGAAAAATGCTCCAAAACGGTTTGAGGCGCCGATTCTTCTGATTCCTGATAGCGATAGGTAACGTCTTTGACCTGAATCATATTATTCCTCCCATCGACCGGTGGCACCGCAGGGCAGGTACAGACCCGAATCCCCGATGGGCAGACCGATCTCGTCGGTGGTCAACTTGCCCCCGAAGGCTTTTCCCACCGTCAGGGCAAGGAGATTTTTCAGTACCGAGGGGGCAAGCCCCGTGGTATATCCGTTTAATACAAAAAAGAGGGGGCGGTCGCTTAAGACCTTGGTGCAGGTGGAAAGCAGCCCGAAAATTTCTTCTTCCATGGTCCACACCTCGCCGTTGGTGCCCCGCCCGTAAGAGGGGGGGTCCATAATCACGGCATCGTAGGTGTTGCCCCGCCGGATTTCCCGTTCCACAAACTTCCGTGCATCGTCGGCAAGGTAGCGGATGGGCGCCGACTCCAGCCCGCAGGCACGGGCGTTGTCCTTTGCCCAAAGCAAGATCCCCTTCGAGGCGTCTACATGGCAAACGCTGGCGCCTTCTTTGGCACAGGCCATGGTCGCTCCGCCGGTATACGCAAAAAGGTTTAATACTTTAATCGGCCGTCCCGCATGGCGGATCTTTTGGCGCATCCATTGCCAGTTGACCGCTTGTTCGGGGAAGAGCCCCGTATGTTTAAACCCTGTCGGCTTAACGCAAAAAGTCAGGTCCTCAAACCGCACCGTCCATTGTTCGGGCAGGGTACGGCGATACTCCCATTTCCCGCCGCCTTTGTTGCTGCGGTGGTATTTGGCATCCGCCTTTGACCAGTCGGCATCGGTCACCGACCCTTTCCAGATGGCTTGGGGGTCGGGACGGTCCAAAACCGCTTTGCCCCAACTTTCCAGACGTGCGCCGCAACGTGCATCCAGTAAGATATAGTCTTTCCAATCTTCACAAGCCCACATGGTTTTTCCTTCCTTATACTTATAATTAACTTATTGTACCATTTTTCACGAATTTCGTCAATCCCTGACAGAAATAAAAAGAGCCGTCTGCAGGGACGGCTCTTTTTAAAAGGGGGATGAAAAAAAGTATTGTGTGGTATGGTCTTATTATATAAAATTTTGTCGAAAATCGCAAGGGGGAAGTTGTACAAAGTTTGAAAAACATTCCTGTTGTTTTTGTTACATTTGCACAAAATTAACCAAGAGCGGCTTTCAACGCGTCAAAAAGATTAGAGACGCCAATGACCTTTATTCCCCCGCTGTTTTTGATGCTTTTGAGGTTGTTTTTGGGAAGAATCACCGTCTCAAACCCCAACTTTGCCGCCTCGGTCACCCGACGCTCTGCCTGGGTGACGGCGCGGATCTCACCCGTCAGCCCCACTTCCCCAAAGACAGCCAGTTTGGGGGATAAGGGCTTGTTTTTTAAGTTGGAGGCGATGGCAAGGATCAGCCCCAGATCGGCGGCAGGCTCGTCCAGCCGCAATCCGCCGATGACGTTCACATACGCATCCTGTTCCGACAGATTCAGCCCCGTCCGTTTTTCCAGCACCGCCATCAGCATAATGACGCGGTTGTGGTCGACGCCGTTTGCCGTTCGTCGGGGCAACCCAAAGGCTGTGGGAGACAACAACGCCTGAACTTCTGCCAAAATCGGGCGAGTCCCCTCCATGGTCGCCAGTACGCAAGACCCCGAAATGCCCTTGGGACGGTCGGTTAAAAAGAGGGCAGAGGGGTTGGTCACTTCCGAAAGCCCTTCTTCCTGCATTTCAAAGACCCCGATCTCGTTGGTGGAGCCGAATCGGTTTTTCACCCCGCGAAGGATGCGGAAACGCTGGTGGCGGTCCCCTTCAAAATACAAAACGCAGTCCACCATATGCTCCAGCACCTTGGGTCCTGCAATGGCGCCGTCCTTCGTGACGTGCCCCACCACCAGGACGGGGATGCCGTTTTCCTTGGCATACTTCATTAATAATAAGGTAACTTCCCGCACCTGCCCCACACTTCCCGGAGCACCGGTCAGCCGTTCGGTCAACAGGGTCTGAACCGAGTCAATCATTAAAAAGTCGGGCTTGATGTCCAAAGCGGTCTCGAGCACAGTGTCTACATCCGTTTCGGAGAGCAATAACAGGTTGTCCGACGCCACACCCAATCGGTTGGCACGAAGTTTAATCTGCTTGGGCGATTCTTCCCCCGACACATAAAGGATCCGTTGACCGTTTGCCAGCTTCCCGCAGATTTGTAATAAAAGGGTGGATTTCCCAATCCCCGGGTCCCCGCCGATCAGGATCAAAGACCCCTTGACAATGCCGCCGCCCAACACACGGTCCAGCTCCCCGATACCCGTTTGGGTCCGTTCTTCCTCACGGCTTTCGATTTGCGTAATGGGCTGTACCCGTCGGGTGGCAGGGAGGACGTTGCGGGTTGCGGCACCCTTGGCTTTTTCTGCCGAGTGCACCTCTTCGGTCAGGGTGTTCCACGCGTTGCAGGCAGGGCATTTTCCCACCCAACGGCTTTGCTCGTTGCCGCAGTTACTGCATACAAATACGGTTTTGGTTTTCATAAAAACCACCTCACTTTATCTATAGTGTACAATATATTTAATCAAATGTCCATTTAAAATTAATAATTTCGCTATTGATTTTGTAATAATTATAATGTATAATGGTTCTGTTTGTAATTACCTACTACAGGAGGAAGTTATGGAAACTGTAATTCTCGTTTTCAGCATCATTCTTCAGGCGTTCGTACTGCTGTTGGGGACCTACTACTTCACCGTCTCCCTTTTCGGCTGGTTGCCCAAAGCCAACGACAAACTCCCCGAAGAACTGCACTACCACCGTTTTGCAATGGTCACTTCGGCACACAACGAAGAAAAGGTCATTGCCGAGCTGGTAGACAGTCTGGCGCAGCAAAACTACCCTCGCGAATGTTACGATATTTTCATTATTGCCGATAACTGTACCGACAACACGGCACAGGTCGCTCGGGACCATGGTGCCATCGTGTACGAGCGGTTTAATGACAAGGAGCGGGGCAAGGGCTACGCCCTGGAATGGATGTTTGCCAAGATCTTTGAAATGGAGACCCAGTACGACTCCATCTCCATCTTCGACGCCGATAACCTGGTAGATACCGAATACCTTGCCGAAATGAACAAGTCTTTGAACAAAGGCTATAAGGTGGTCCAAGGCTATATCGACACCAAAAACCCCTACGATTCCTGGATCAGCGCGGCTTACGCCATCTCCTTTTGGACGGTCAACCGCTTGTTCCAGACCGCCCGTTACGTCTTAAACCTGTCCTGCCAGCTCTGCGGCACCGGTTTCACCGTTGCTACTGACATCTTAAAGGAACTGGGCTGGGGCGCCACCTGCCTGACCGAGGACATGGAGTTTACCATGAAGCTCTCCTTAAACGGCATCAAGGTCGCCTGGGCAGAAAACGCCGTGGTTTACGACGAAAAACCCCTGACCCTTTCCCAGTCCTGGAAACAGCGTGTCCGTTGGATGCAGGGCCACGCCGATGTGGCTTCCCGCTTTACCGCACCCCTCTTTAAAAAGGCGGTCAAGGAGCGGAAGTGGGCGCCCATCGACTGTATGCTCTATTTGTTCCAGCCCATCCGTATCCTGACCTACGGCGTAATCACGTTAATGGCATGGATCCAGACCGCTTATCCCCAGGGCGACATCCCCTTCTTCCAGTTGCAGGATATCACCTATCTGGTCCCCACCTGGATTTGGTATGCGCTGGTTATCGGTCAGTTCCTGTGGACTCCTTTGGTCCTGCTTTTGGAAAAACGCCTGAACCTGAAGATTTGCTTCTACTACCTGACCTACTATTTCTTCTCCCTGACCTGGGCACCCATTGCCGTCATCGGGATTTTGCGAAAGAACAAAAAGGAATGGTTCCATACCCAGCATACCCGCACCATGCAACTGGACCAGATGAAAAAGAAATAACTACAAAAGCAAGTATCCGAAGATACTTGCTTTTTTTAACAATTTATTTACTTTTTGTTGATAGACAACCCTCATAAAATATAGTAAAATAAACCCATACTTTTTGAAAGCGAGGAAACATTATGGCAAGATCCACCGCCAAAATTGCCGCCTTGTTGGTTGCATTTGCACTCCTTCTGACAGGCTGCGGCAACGCCAAAAAGGCAGGCGCACTTCCCCAGGGAAGCGAATACACCGTCGCACCTGCCGACATTACTTCAAGCATTACGGGTACCGCCACCATCCAACCGCTGGACCAGTACGCGGTCACCTCGTTGGTCAGCGGCGAGGTGATGTCCGCCGACTTTGAAGAAGGGGATATGGTGGAAAAGGACCAACTCCTTTATCAAATCGACGCTTCCGACATCGAAAAAAACCTGCGCAGTGCCAATATCAGTCTGCAACAGGCGCAAAACAGTTATAACGATGTCCAAAAAAACGTCAAGGACCTGGAAGTGATTTCTACCGCCACGGGCAAAATCCGCGAACTTTTTGTGAAAAAGGGGGATACCGTACAAGCAGGCGGGCGGATTGCTACCGTCTATGACGACGCGGTGATGGAGCTGACCCTGCCCTTTAACGAAGGGGATGCCGCCAAGATCACGGCAAACAGCCCCGCCACCGTCTACTTGACCGACATCGGCGGCACCGTGCAGGGCACCGTCTCGTCGGTGGGCAACGCCTCTTACGTCAAGACGGGCAACCGCCTTGTCCGTGACGTCAAGATCGCCGTCTCCAACCCCGGCGTCCTCACCCCCGAAACCACCGCCACGGCGGTGGTGGGCAACTATGCCTGTGCCGACGCGGGAACCTTTACTTACCGCACCGAAAAGACGGTCACCGCCAAAATCGGCGGCGAGGTGGCAAAGGTGAACATCGACGGGGGGAACTACGTCCGTGAAGGACAGATTATCGTCACCCTGGAAAGCGAAAGCCTGGACAACTCCCTTCGCAACGCCGCACTGTCCCTGGAAAACAGCCGCATCAACTACGAAAAAGCCACCGATAATCTGGACAACTACACCGTCAAAGCACCCATTGCGGGGACGGTCGTCACCAAAAACTACAAAGCAGGGGATAAACTGGACACCACCATGGGGGGAACACCCTTGGCGGTCATCTACGATATGTCCTCTTTAAAATTTGAAATGAACGTGGACGAACTGGACATCCACCGCATCGAAAAGGGTCAGGAAGTGTCCATCACCGCCGATGCTCTGGAAGGGAAATCCTATACGGGACACATCACCAAAGTCAGCATCAACGGCACCTCGTCGGGGGGCGTCACCACCTACCCCGTCACCGTCGAGATCACCGACTTTGACGAGGACCTGCTCCCCGGAATGAACGTGGACGTGGAGATCATCATCGGCCACGCCAAACAGGTTTTGGCAGTACCCGTCAGCGCCGTGGTTCGGGGCAACAAGGTTTACGTCAAGGGCGACAAAACCGATGAACGGGATATGGCTCCCGACGGCTTTAAGACGGTAGAGGTCACCACAGGCACCTACAACAACAGCCTGATCGAGATTACCTCGGGTCTTTCGGAAGGGGACGTGGTTTACGCACCCCAGGCAACGGGAACCACCTTTGCAGATATGGTGCAAGGGATGATGAACGGCGGAATGCCCATGATGGGTGGCGGAATGCCCTCGGGCGGACCGAGAGGAGGCGGCAGTAATGCAGGCCCTCGTTGAGTTTCGCGACGTCTATAAGATTTATCAGATGGGGGACCAGGAGGTTCGCGCCTTGGACGGGGTTACCTTCTCGGTTGCCGAAGGGGAGTTTTTGGCCATCGTCGGCTCCTCGGGCAGCGGAAAGTCTACCTGTATGAACATCATCGGCTGTCTGGACGTTCCCACTTCGGGCACCTATCACCTAAAAGGTCGGGACGTGGGGCAGATGAACCAAAACGAACTGGCAGAGATCCGTAACGAAACCCTGGGGTTCATCTTCCAGCAGTATAACCTGCTCCCCAAACTAAACGTTCTGGACAACGTGCGGCTGCCCCTGTTATACCGCGGGCTAAGCGAATCGGCACAGAAAAAAGCAGGTCTTGCCGCCTTGGAGCGGGTAGGCCTGTCCGATAAATGCAAAAACCTGCCCTCCCAGTTATCGGGGGGACAGCAACAGCGTGTTTCCATCGCCCGCGCCCTGGCAGGCAACCCGTCGGTCATTCTGGCTGACGAGCCTACGGGTGCACTGGATTCCAAAACCAGCCGTGAGGTCATTGATTTTTTAAAGGAACTCCACCTTACCGGGAACACCATTATCCTAATCACCCACGACAACGGTATCGCCGCCGAAGCAGAGCGGGTTTTGCGGATCCACGACGGCAAGATCGTCTATGACGGCGACCCCGACGGCGATCACGTGATCCGCGCCCATAAGCAGATTCAAAAGGAGGGCCGGTCATGGGATTAAAAAACTCCTTTAAAATGGCGATCTCCAGCATCTGGTCCAAAAAGCTCCGTTCTTTTTTGACCATGCTGGGCATCATCATCGGCGTTGCTTCGGTGATTATTCTGGTCAGCATTATGAGCGGCGTCACCGGTCAGGTGACCGAGACCTTTGACAGTATCGGCGCCACCTCTATCACCGTCTCCGCTTTCGGACGGGGAGACACCCGCAAGATTAACCCCCAGGACCTTTACGATGCGGTGGACAAAAACCCCGACCTCTTTTTGGGGATGTCCCCCAAGGTCACCGTTTCGGGGTATAACATCCGCAGTACCAACAGTTCAGACTCCATTACCGCTACCGTCAACGGCGTCAGCGAGGACTACAACCGCATCGCCGTTATGACGGTGGAGCAGGGGCGGTTTTTGCAATACTTTGACATTGCCAAGCTCCAAAAAGTCTGCGTGATCGGTACTTATGTGGAAAAAGAACTATTCGGGCGGGGCCAGGCGCTGGGCAAGACCTTAAAAATCAACGGCAGCCCCGTTACCGTAGTCGGCGTACTGGAAGAAACGGCGGAAAGCGAAAAGAACAGCGCCGATGCCATCATCTACCTGCCCTACACCGTGGCATCACGGATGAACGGTACCGCCGTCATCAGCTCCTATACCGTTGCGGCAAAGGACGAATCGGTCATCGACGGCGCCGTTGCCGCTTTGGAAAAGCACCTGCAGGAGCTTTTGGGGGACGATGACAGCTACACGGTGATCGCCATGAAAGAGATTTTGACCCAGATGGAGGACATCCTGGGCATCCTCTCTGCCGCCCTGGTCGCCATTGCGGGGATTTCTCTCTTGGTAGGCGGCATCGGGATTATGAACATCATGCTGGTCACTGTGACCGAGCGTACCCGTGAAATCGGCATCCGCAAAGCCTTGGGCGCCAAAAACCGACTGATCTTAATGCAGTTCGTCATCGAAGCCGCAACGGTCAGCGGCTTCGGCGGACTCATCGGCATCGGGTCGGGCGTGGGGGTGGCGTATCTGGTGGGCAAACTGCTGGATATGCCGGTCAGCCCCACGTTAAACGCCATTGCCCTGTCCTTCGGCGTGTCGGTGTCCATCGGCATCCTGTTCGGATTCCTTCCTGCCCGAAAAGCCGCCGCGCTCAACCCCATTGACGCACTTCGTTACGAATAGAAGGGAGTACACTATGAAAAAAGGAATTTCCATTCTTTTGATCCTGTCTCTTTTGCTGACCATACCCGTTGCTTTCGTGTCGGCTCAAGAGGAGGACGATACCAACAAAATTGCCTTACTCTCGGCATTGGAGATTATGGTGGGGGACCCGGACGGCAACTTCCGTCCCGACGACCCCGTATCCCGTGCAGAGTTTGCTAAAATCGCCGTTGCCGCCGCACCTTACGGGGACGCTGTTGCTCACGGCGCACCCGTCTCGCCCTTTTCGGACGTACCCTATACCCATTGGGCGGCGCCTTACGTACTACTTGCGGTCAACAACGGCGTGGTCAAAGGTTATACCGACGCCACCTTCCGCCCCGACGGTACCGTGTTGTACGAAGAAGCGGTCACCATGCTCTTGCATCTTTTGGGGTATAACGATGCCGACTTTGGCTTGGCTTGGCCCTACGGACAGATGGCAACCGCCAAAAACATCGGTCTGACCGACGGCGTTTCGGCTACGGTGGGTCAGACCCTTAACCGCCGCGAAGCCATGCATCTGGTCTGGCAGCTTTTAAAAACCCCCGGCAAAAACAGCGCCAACGACTATATCGAAACCCTGGGCTACACCGTTTTAGAGGACACCGTACTGATCGCCACCGCCGCCGAGGAGGCTTCGGTGGGTGCGGGGAAGGTCCTGACCTCCCAGGGTACCTATCGGATGGGGGCGGCTTACGACCCTGCCATGACCGGCAGACGGGGGGATCTGGTCTTAAAGAACCGCACCGAGGTCAAGACCTTCCTGCCCCATGCCCAACAAGCCAAAGATTATACCGTCTACCAAACCCTCTCTGACGATGTGATGGTGCTGGAGCAGGGGACCTTGCAAAAACTGGACGTAGGCAACACCCTGACCGTTTATTATCAGGGGAAGGGAACCCCCCTTTCCTCGCTTTTAAACACCCTGTCGGCAGGGGATACCCTGACCCTTTATCAAGACGCTTCGGGGACCCCCGACTATGCTACCCTCACCACCGATACACTGGTGGGACCCGTCACCGTAACGGGGGGCGATTGGCTGACAAAAACAGGACTTTCCGACCCCGAAATCCTGAAAAACGGCAATCGGGTCACGGCATCGGAGGTTGCCCCCAAGGATATCATCTACTATTCCGCACCGTTAAATCGGGTCTTTGCTTATCGCAAACAGGTTACGGGCATCTTTGAAAAAGCCCTGCCCGATCGGGACCAGCCCACCGCAGTTACGGTGTCGGGGGTTACCTATAACATCGAAGGCGCCGCCGCTTTAAAAGCCCTTTCTTCGGGTGGGACGGTCCGTATCGGCGAATCGGTTACCCTGCTTTTGGGCAAAACGGGCGGTGTGGCAGATGCCGTCATCCCTCAGGGGAGCGTAACCGGGTATCTGGCTGAAACGGGTACAAAAACCTACGAAACCGATGCGGTCACGGGCACTTATACGGGCTACTATGCCACCGTGGTCCTGCCCAACGGCGAAAGCTACACCTACATCACCGACAAAAAGTACGAGAACTATCTCCACCGCGTGGTCCACGTCACCTTTGACAGCACGGGCAACGCTAAAATTGCCGCCGCCCGTGATTCGGCAACGGTCAGCGGTCGGGTCAACGCCGAAAAAAACCGCATCGGCAGCAGTAAGTTCGCCCCTGAAATCGAGATCTTGGACGTTGCCACCACGGATAAAGAAAAAACCGCCCTTTGGACTGCCATTTACCCCTCCCGTATTGACGGCGTGACCCTTGGCAATGCGGAGGTACTCTATGCCGAGCTGAACGATTACGGTCAGGTGTCCAAACTCATCTTAAAAGAGGTGACAGGGGATATGTACGACTACGTACTGGTCACCAAGGCGGAAGAAACGGCCAACGACCTGTTCCTGTCGGGGACTTATACCTATCTGCAGGAAGGGGTCTCCCGCACCCTGACCACCAACAACAAGATCTTTGGCATCAAAGGTCGGACGGGGGCGCGGCTGACGCCCGCGGGGATGGGGGGTACACAGCTCAACGCCCTTGCCCGCA
>JAZOOX010000019.1:0-4489 GCA_045655245.1 Clostridia bacterium
GCTACGATCCGACTCCCCCGGCGCCCCCCGTTTGCCCTTTTCAACGCCGATAACGCGGGAGTTCAGCACCTCACCCTGACCCACAGGCAGGTTCTTGCCCGTATCCATGTCGGTAATGGGATGACCCAGTGCTCCGAACGCCAACGATTCGGGGTCATAGTAAGTCAACGTGCCGATGCCGGCGGTACTGTCCCGCACCCAAAGCCCCACACAAAACCGTTCTTCCTCCCGAGACCAAACAGGGGTCACGGTGGTCTGAAAAGTAGTTTTATCACGACGGCAGGTAAAGACCATCGGACGGCCTTCCGAACGCTCAATACGGTTGGAAAGACTGTCCAGATCAGCAATACGAACGCCGTCTACTTCCACGATCACATCCCCCTCGCGAACGGCGGCGGCAGGGGTCTGCCCGTCGATGGGGCTGCTGCCTACCACCATTACCCCGTCGGCAAAGAGTTTAATGCCCACCGTATTGCCACAAGGGACCAGTTGCAGGTCGGAAAGAACGTCCACTTCCACCCGCCGCAAAGGGACCAGACCAAAAACGGACAAGACCACCTGATACTCGCCCTGTTCGGAGGAAGCAGAGACGGCACGAACCGACTGTTCGTCCAATTGCGAATGAATCCAAAAGGGCGTCTCCTCCCGCAGAAGGATGTCTCCCCCCTGCAAAACGGTGACCCGTTCGGGATAGTAAAAGAAAAGGGAGCAGGTCTGTGCCACTGCTCCCGTCAGAAACAGAATAAAAAACAAAACTGCAGTAAAACGGATTTTTCTGCTATGGGACAACGGACTCACCTCGATTTTAAAGTGTCCTCGTTGTCCTGTTCTTATCCTGTCACAAATTTATAATTGTGCCAAACTTTGAAAAGACCAGCCGTCCTCACGCAAGGTGTCTATGGCATCGCCCAATGCCGCCGCGTTATCGCTGGAAACGGCGTGGAGTAACATAATTCCGCCTTCTTTGGCGCCGTTGATAATTTTTTCATAAGCAAAGTCAGCGCCTTTCTGATCGTCTACCACCCAATCGCGGTAAGCAAAATGCCAGAAAATGGTTTTATAGCCCATCGCCTGGGTCAGTGCAAGGGATTCTTCACTGTATGCACCTTCGGGGGGCCGCAGATAGCGGTCATGAATCCCAAAGGCCTTTAGCTGTTCTTCCAGACCCAAAATCTCGTTTTTCAGTTCTTCTTCGGACAGAGACGGCATTGCAGGATGGTT
This sequence comes from Clostridia bacterium, assembly GCA_045655245.1. Taxonomy (GTDB): domain Bacteria; phylum Bacillota; class Clostridia; order RGIG8785; family RGIG8785; genus RGIG8785. Next base: position 1,222 of record JAZOOX010000019.1, read on the forward strand.
AACGGTGTGGTTGCCCACGATATGTCCTTCCTCCGCCATCCGCCGAATCAGGTCGGGGTTCCGTTCCACATACGCCCCCGTAACAAAAAAGGCGGCGGGAACGTCCTTTTCTTTCAACGTATCCAAAATCGGCGCAGTATATCCGTTTTCATAGCCTTCGTCAAAGGTCAGATAGATCACCTTTTCGTCCCGTCCCGAACGGTAGTAGGCGCTGTACTTAGCACAAAGTTCGTCTACCGATGCGGGGATCCCCGAAAAGTACCAGTCCCGACGGGTACGGTCAAAAGCAGAAACAGGTTCCGGTTCCGGTTCAGGCTCGGGTTCAGGCTCAGGCTCAGGCTCGGGCCGAGGAATCGGGTCGGGTACTGTCACAGGCTTTGGGGTAATGACAGGTTCAACCACAACAGGTTCGTCTGCGGGCGGGGTCTCGATGGGTTCGGCAACGCACCCTGCCAGCAACAGCAACACCAACAAAACAGCAACCAGTCGTTTCATCTTAAATCGCCTCCATAGGGCCTTCTTCGTAAAGTAGTTCAAATAATCGGGTGTAAACGGTTCCGCAATCGGACTCAAACCGACGGCACATGGCTGCGGCTTCCTTTGCCGTACCCACAACAAAATCCAAAGCAAAGGCGGTTTCGCCGTTTTCGGTCAGACGGAGTAACACGCGATAACCCCCTTCTTCCAGTGACTCGTACCGTGCCTCCACCGACGGAGAACCGACCCTTTCTTCTTTTTTTAAATCGGCGGCATAAGCGTCGATTCCCTTGCGGACAACGGGATGGACACGATGCTCGAAAAAGCCCAGTGTACGCTCGCCCACAGGGGTCAGAGCGGAAAACCGTTTGCCGTCCTCCTCGTAGCAGACGATGTTGCCGCCGGCGGCAATGGACGGAAGCTGTTGCATCACAAAGAAATAACTGACGGGAGCCGCCATGGCAACCAACCCGCAAAGACGGTCGTCCTCCAATGCGATGCCGACTTTCTTCAACGCATAAAGCACCATCAGCCGAATATCAATATCCTGCATTTTTGTCCCTCTTTTTCATAAAACTCTTGTTCCCAAAGAATTGTCGTGTTATACTAAGAAAAGAAAAGCTGTTTTTCCAACAACCGTGAAAAAACAGCCCGTCAATCAGCAAGCAAATGCTTTCAATCCTTCCAGTAATTCATCACAGTCGTCCGAATGGATGGTTACTTCGATGGGCTTGGAATGGTCTAAACTGAGAACGCCCATAATCGATTTGCCGTCTACCACATAACGGTGGGAACGCAGGTCAATGTCGTAAGAAAAACGAGCAGTCAGATTGACCAGATTCTTTACATCGTCAATAGACTTTAACATAATGGTCGTTGTTTTCATGTGATTTCCTCCTTATTATTTGTGGTTGTCTCCATTATACCCTCTTTTTTAAGCGGGGTCAACTCTTTTTCAATATTTTACAGAAAGGGATTTTCTATGAAGGTCGCATTCGAAACATTGGGTTGCAAAGTGAATCAATACGAAACCGAAGCCATGCGCGCCCTCTTCGTCCGCAGGGGGTACACCCCTGTCGATTTTGACGAATCGGCGGACGTATATGTTATCAACACCTGCACCGTCACCAACCTGGGCGACCGCAAATCCCGTCAGATGATTCGCCGTGCCACCCGTAAAAACCCCAATGCAACGGTGGTGGTCACCGGCTGTTACGCCCAAACCGCTCCCGACGAGGTAAAAGCCATCGAGGGCGTGCGTCTGGTACTGGGCACCCGTCACCGGGACCGCGTGGTCGAACTGGTGGAGTCCCTTACCGACGGCGTGTGTCGGGTAGAGGTGGATACCATCACCCACAACCGTGATTTTGAAGCGCTGGGGGTGGAGGTGTATCACGACCGCACCCGCGCCTTTTTAAAAATCCAGGACGGCTGTGACCGCTATTGTTCTTATTGTATCATACCCTATGCCCGCGGCCCTGTCAGAAGCCGCCCCCTCCCCGAAATCGTTGCCGAAGCCGAAAAACTGCGGGACAACGGTTGTCGGGAGCTGGTGCTTTCAGGGATCCACGTCGCCTCTTACGGCAAGGACTTCAAAGACGGTACCGACCTCTTTTCGGTCATCGACACCCTGGAACAGACCGACGGCATCCAGCGGATTCGGATGAGCTCGATTGAACCGGTCTGGGTCAACGAAAAGCTGGCCGATGCCGCCACCCGTTGGACCAAGCTTTGCGACCATCAGCACCTGTCCTTACAGAGCGGGTGCGATAAAATTCTAAAGAAAATGAACCGCCGCTACACCACGGCGGATTACGAGCTGGCGGTGCGCCGCCTGCGGGAAGCTTACCCCGACATCGCCATCACCACCGACATCATCGTGGGCTTCCCCGAGGAGACGGAAGAGGACTTTTTGGAAACACTTGCCTTTGCCGAACGCATTGGCTTTGCTCAAATCCACGTCTTCCCCTACTCCCCCCGCAAAGGCACTCCTGCGGCGGACAACCCCCATCAGGTAGAAGGCAATGTGAAAAACGAACGTGCCGCAAGGCTGGGCGCTCTGGCAGAAGAACTTCACCGCAAATTTTTAACGGCACAGTGCGGGAAACGCCGGGACGTGCTTTTTGAAGAAAAACAGCAGGGCTATTGGATCGGACACACCACCAACTACCAAAAGGTGTATGTCCGCTCCCCGCAGGATTTAGGCGGAAAAATCTTACCCGTACAGTTAGAAAGCCTTTATTCCGACGGACTTTTGGGAGGTGTTTGCCATGGAGAAGAATGATATCGTAACTCTGACCGTAACCGATATGACCGACGAAGGTCTGGGGGTGGGCCGGATCGACGGGCTGGCGGTTTTTGTCAGCAACGCCGTCCCCGGTGACACCGTGTCGGCAGTGATCACCAAGGTACTGGCACGACTTGCCTACGCCAAGACCCTGGAAGTACTGACCCCCTCTCCCCACCGCATCCAACCGCCCTGCCATAATTTCCCTGCCTGCGGCGGCTGTAATCTTCAGCATATTACATACGAGGCGGAACTGGCTTATAAAGAAAATCGGGTCAAAAGCTGTCTGACCCGCATTGCCAAAACCGATTGCCCCGTAAACCCCATTATCGGCGCCCCCGAGGGAGAACGGTTCCGTTACCGCAATAAGGCACAGTTCCCCATCACTGCTGACGGCATCGGCTTCTTTGCCCCCCGCAGCCACGCCATCATCCCTATTGAGCACTGCCCCAATGCCATGCCCCCGGCGGTTGACATCTGCCGCACGGTGCTCAGCTGGATGAA
>JAZOOX010000020.1:0-9921 GCA_045655245.1 Clostridia bacterium
CAGGAGCATTGCACCCAGATTGCCGTGGCCGATACCAACCTTACGGTCGTCGGCAACAGAACCGGGGATGCAGAATGCCTGCAGACCTTCGCCGATTACCTCAGCGATGTCAGCGGCGTTCTTAACGCCTTTTTTAATCGCCATTGCAGCACCTGCAATGTATGCCCAACAAGCATTTTCGAAGCAGATGGGCTGAATACCCTTTACCAGGTTATATACGTCCACGCCCTTTTCGTCGCAAAGTGCCTTTGCTTCTTCCAGAGAGGCAATGCCATACTCTTTCAGTGCGGCGTTTACTTTGTCAATTCTTCTTTCATAACTTTCAAACAATGCCATATCGATCTCCTCCTCCGATTACTCTTTGCGGGGATCGATGACTTTTACAGCATCATCGAACCGACCGTACTTGCCAGTGGCCTTCTTCATTGCTTCGTCAGCACTCATACCGCCCTTGACCATATCCATCATCTTACCGAAGTGAATAAACTCATAGCCGATAATCTGATCGTCTGCGTCCAGAGCAATGTGGGTAACGTAACCTTCAGCCATTTCCAGATAGCGAGAGCCCTTTGCCAAAGTACCGTACATGGTACCTACCTGGCTACGCAGACCCTTACCCAGGTCTTCCAGACCTGCACCGACAACCAAGCCGTCTTCAGAGAAAGCGGACTGGGTTCTGCCATAGACGATCTGCAGGAACAGTTCGCGCATTGCAACGTTAATTGCATCACAAACCAGGTCGGTGTTCAATGCTTCCAGAATGGTCTTACCGGGCAGGATTTCGGATGCCATAGCGGCAGAGTGAGTCATACCCGAGCAACCGATGGTCTCAACCAGAGCTTCGACAATAACGCCTTCTTTAACGTTCAAGCTCAGTTTGCAGGTACCCTGCTGGGGAGCACACCAACCGATACCATGTGTAAATCCGGAAACGTCCTTGATTTCCTTGGATTGGGTCCAACGACCTTCCTGAGGAAGGGGCGCAGGGCCATGGTTGGGGCCTTTTTTGACCATACACATTTGTTCTACTTCATGAGAATACTGCATATTTACCTCCTTCTGTTGTCGGCTTGTCCGACAAACATATTACTTTATTACATTCAACTTATTATATCTCACCAAATGAACTTCGTCAAGGTTTTTTTATACATCTGATCCAACCGGGTACAGTAATCCGTTCACCGTGCACGGGCTACGGTTTAGGCTTACATGAAACAGATCGTCTTCACGGCACAAGGCAGAAGACGGTTTCAGATCAAAAGCAAAGCCACAACCGTCCGATATAACTAAAATTTGTCCACTATTTCATAAAAAATCCTATTTTTGAATAAAAAAATCCAAAAGCGGGATAACCCCGTTTTTGGATTTCGGTTTATTTGCGGTAAATAACCACCCAAACAGTAATACGACCAACAATGTCGTGCTCTATTTCAGATACGCGGGCAACCAGTTTTATTCCGTCTTGGATCATTTCGCAAAAGGCGCGGTTATAGGGTTTTCCGATATACCCGACTTTTGTCCCGTCGGCAAGATGCAACGAAACAGCAACCGTGTCAAACTTATTTTCGCGGTCGTAATGCATTTCCAGTTCCGTACCCACCGGCAACGCCTTTGCCTCCTCTGCAGTCAGATAGTGAGACAAACCTGCCACGGCATAAGGGACAAAAGTATGGTTTTCTTCCCAAAGGGGATGCTTAACATCATGATCGCGGATACGGCGCTGTTCTTCCTTATCTGCCGTGACCACCGCCCGTACTGTTGCAACATGTCCCCTCGTTTCGGACGGAAGTTTTTGATGCTCATAAAAAGCGAGGGCATTCTTCGCGTCATAAAACACCCGCCTCCTGCTATCGGGAAAAGGTATTATCTGCGCAAAATAAGAAATGTGTTCATAGACTTCGCGGGTGAAATACGTCTCCTCAACGCGTCCGCGAAGGCGGTCGATAACACGCGTCAAAAGGGTCTCTGTTTTGTAGGAAGATGGTTTGAAAAACCGTCTGACGTTGCGGCGAAACAACCGCATACAATCATCAAACAATTTGAATTCTCCGTGCTTTAATGCAAGGTACAGCAACCACACCTGGCGGTCGTTGATGACAGCGGTTTTTAAAAACAGTACCTCGCGAAAATTTTCGTCCCGTTGCAATGCAGAAAGGTACATTTCTTCAAAACGTTCCTCGAAAGAAAACGCGTATGCTCCCACCAGCGAATGTTCAAATCCCTTTGGGTTCATAGCAGGCATAGCACGGAGTAACATATACCGCCAAATGTCAAAGGCCATTTGTTCGTTCACCGAACGGATAGCATTAATAAGCGCATAAAAGCTCATATTATTGTGATAGAATTCTGTGACTTCCTCGGGAAAGATCTGACGGGTAAATTCCGCTAAATTAAAAGAGCGTTTTCTCAACAGGTTCACACCTTTATTCCGCAGATTTTAGAGCAATTCCTGTTCCGTCCGAAGTCAAAACGATCGTAGAACCTTCAATGATACTGCCTTTCAGTACTTCTTCGGCAATCAGGTCCTCGATTTCCCGACGAATCAAACGGCGAAGGGGGCGTGCGCCAAACTTAGGGTCAGAGCCGCTTTGGGCAACGTATGCGATCACATCCGCTCCGTACGACAATTGATAGCCCTTCCCCGCCAACTGTTCTTTTAATTGCTTTAATAAAAGGGCGGCAATCTGTTGCAAGTCTGCTTCGGTCAGTGAATCGAAGTACACCTGCTCGTCAATACGGTTTAAAAACTCAGGACGAAAAATTTCCCGCAGGGCGCTCTCCGCCTTATCTCGATACTTTTCTCCTGTGGAACGGCCAAATCCGTAACTGCTTGAACTACGGTCGGAACCTGCATTCGAGGTCATTATGATAATGGTGTTTTCAAAATTGACCGTACGTCCCTGGCTGTCCGTAATGCGTCCGTCGTCTAAGAGTTGAAGCAAAAGATTAAACACATCGCCGTGTGCCTTTTCGATTTCATCCAAAAGGATGATGGAATAAGGACGACGGCGGACTTTTTCGGTCAATTGACCCGCTTCGTCATAGCCCACATATCCCGGAGGCGCACCGATAAGTTTGGATACACTGTGTTTTTCCATATACTCAGACATATCCACACGGATGATCGCCTCTTCGGTCCCGAAGAGATGTATCGACAAAGCTTTTACCAATTCGGTTTTACCAACACCTGTCGGTCCGATAAACAACAGCGAGACCGGCTTCCGTTTTGCGCCGATATCCGCGCGGGAACGGCGAATCGCACGGCTGACTGTCTCAACAGCGGTATGCTGACCGACAATAGTTTGATGCAGGTTGTCTTCCAGCTCCAACAGCACCTTTGCTTCAGCATCGGTAATCCGCTTGACGGGAATCCCCGTCCAATCTTCAATCACACGAGCAATATCCTCGGGCGTTACGGTCACATTTTCCAAAGCGCGTTCCAACTGTTCGATATTGTCCAACAGGCGGCATTCTTTGATTTTCAAATCCGCCGCAGCCTTATAGGCATCAATGGAATCTGCAGAAACAGCATTCTCTTTCTGTTGTTGAATCTCTCGCAGTTGTTGACGGTAAATTTCCAACTGTACCAGACCCTGATGATCCAGATTTACACGAGAACCCGCTTCGTCCATCACATCAATGGCCTTATCGGGCAGGAAACGGTCGGTGACGTAACGCTCGGACATTTCTGCCGCGGCGCGCAATGTCTCCGGCGGAAACTTAACCTTGTGGTACTTTTCATAATAATCACAGATTCCGTTTAAGATCTCGACCGTTTCAGCAACAGTGGGTTCCCCCACTTTAACAGGTTGAAACCGACGTTCCAAAGCACTGTCTTTTTCGATGTGCTTTTTGTACTCGCTCAGGGTGGTAGCACCCAAAACCTGAATGTCCCCTTTTGCCAAAGCGGGTTTTAGAATATTGGCAGCGTTCATTGCGCCATCGGCATCACCTGCTCCCATAATGTTATGGAGTTCGTCGATGACCAAAAGGATATTTTTGGCAGCCTTTACCTCGTCGATCACTGCTTTTAAACGAGCTTCAAACTGACCCCTGAACTGGGTTCCCGCAACCAAGGCGGTAAAATCCAATAAATAAACCTGATAGCCCAGCAACTTGGCAGGGACCTGCTTTTCGACAATACGCAAGGCAAGACCTTCTGCAATCGCTGTCTTTCCCACTCCGGGTTCACCTAAGAGTACAGGGTTGTTCTTCGTCCGTCGGTTGAGAATCTGCATCACACGGTCGATCTCGCGGTCGCGACCGATTACCCGGTCGATTTCGCCCATCTTGGCGCGTTCCACCAAATTAGTCCCGTATGTATCCAACGCCTTTTTCTTCTTGCGTCGTTTTTCTTCCGTTTTGGTTTTCACGTGATCATGAGCGGGTTCCGTCTCGACAGACTCCTCGGAAGGCGGTTCTTCCGACATCAGGTTCCCAAAGGCGGCAAAGGGGTTTTCACCGCTTTCCATCATCGTCTGCATCTCGCTCAAACCCTCGTTGATCTCTTCCAACTGGCTTTCATCAATATTCATACTTTTCAGAATGTTATCCAAAGGCTGAATCCCCAATTCTTTGGCGCAGGAAAGGCAAAGCCCTTCGTTCACCTGCTTTTCGCCTTCAATCTTGGTAATAAACACGACGGCAACATTCTTCTTACATCTGGAACATAACATTTTTCTCACCTCAAATACAGAAGTAAAAACCCTGCCTTGGCAGGGTGTTACTTAATCATAGTACGGACACGGAGTTCCACTCCCACATCCGCGGCGCGTTTGCGACAAATTTCAATTTCCTCAGGCGGGAGAACATCCACCACCGAAAGGAAAACTCGTTCCACGTGCTGTTTTGCGCGGGCGGCAAAATCCAGCAGCCCCTCATATGCCTCTATGCCAAATATAGGCTGACAAAGTTGGTCATAGCCTTCTGCCGTAGCGCTGTTTAAACTGATGGACACTACGTCAATCAACCCTTCTAACCTGGGAGTAACGTCCTCCCCGTATATCAGGTTGGCATGACCGTTGGTATTAATACGGATGGGCAGAGTCGTCTTTTTACGAAGATATGCGGCAACCTGCAACAAAATGTCCAGACACATCATCGGTTCACCATAGCCGCAAAAAACGACCTCGGAGTATTTTGAAAAATCGCGTTTTTCCAAGTCAGCAACAACTTCTTCGTAAGTTGGTTCACGATCCAACCAAAGAGAACCTGCATCTCCTACCGAATCCTGGATATTACGAACACAAAACGCACAATCATTGGTACAACGGTTGGTCAGATTGATATAAAGTCCTGATCCTTCACAATAACTGATGGTCATATCGAGAAACATCTCCTTGCATTATCATAGGTGATACCCGCCATCTCTTCGAATGAAACGCCACGCAATTCCGCCAATTTTTCAGCAACCAAACGGACATTTCCGCTATGGTTCCGCTCCCCGCGATGGGGTACGGGAGGCAAATAGGGAGAATCGGTTTCGATCAGCAAACGGTCTTCAGCAACAGTCAGCGCGTTCTCCACTACCTGACGGGCGTTCTTATAAGTGACCGTTCCCCCAAAGCCGAAGTAAAACCCCCGGTCTTGTAAAACTTTCAACATTTCAGTACTACCCGAATAGCAATGCATTACGCCCGTTACGTTGCTTTCCAAAAGGCATTTTAAGCAATCACCGTGTGCTTCACGGTCGTGGATAATAACAGGCAAATGCAGTTCTTCAGCCAACCGTAACTGACGTTTAAACTGGGTAATCTGGGCTTCACGGTCATAACCGTCATAGTGATAGTCCAAACCAATTTCGCCGATTGCCTTAACCTTAGGATGTTGGGCAAGGTTACGAAGCGTGTCAATGTACCCTTCCTCTACCTCATCAATATCAGAAGGATGAATCCCCACGGCGGCATAAAAATGAGGGTATTGCTCTGCCAATTCAACCGAACGATAACAACCTCTTAATGAGGCACCGGCGTTCATCACTGCCGTAACACCGCCGCGGAGGGTGGCGGAAATCAGCGTATCACGGTCTTTATCAAACTGTTGATCATCCCAATGAGCATGACTGTCAAACAACATATCAGCAAACCAAAGAGCCGGGAGCAATCTCGTCCGACGGCATCAACACAGTCAGTTTTCCGTCTTTTTCTGCGCTTAAAATCATGCCGTTAGACCACTCGCCGCGGAGTTTAACGGGTTTTAAGTTACAAACAACGATAACGTTTTTGCCAATCAATTGGTCAGGCTGATAGAACTTTGCGATTCCCGAAACAACCTGACGCTGTTCGGCACCCAAATCCAGCTGGAACTTCAGCAGTTTATCCGAACCTTTTACAGGCTCACACGCCAGTACTCTTGCAACACGAAGTTCGCACTTAGAGAAATCATCAATGCTGATTTCAGGCAGATGTTCTAAAGGCTCAACCGCCTCTTCTTTTTCAAGAGAGAGCATGATCTCTTCCAGTTTCTTGGTTTCGTCCAGACGGGCAAACAGCGGTTCGGGCTTACCCACCAGGTCTCCCGTTTTTAACGCACCGAAGGACGAAAGGGAATCAAAGGAAGTAGCAGAGGTTGCCAACTGTTCCAAAATCTTTTTGGAGGTGTCGGGCATAAAGGATTCCAATAAAACGGCGACATAACGAATGCTTTCCAACAGATGGTACATAACCGTTCCCAAACGTTCTTTTTCCGCCTCGTCCTTTGCCAAAGCCCAAGGCATCGTTTTATCAATGTATTTGTTTCCTGCATGAACAATGTTCCAAATTTCGTCCATGGCATCAGCAACACGCAGTTCCTGCATGCAGTCAACCACTTTGTTAACGCCGTTTTGTGCAATAGAAACCAGTTCGTCTTCCGTTTCGGTGGGAGTACCCATTGCAGGCAGGATGCCATCGAAGTATTTATGAAGCATCGAAATGGAACGGTTCACCAGGTTGCCCAATGTGTTTGCCAGTTCAGAATTGTAACGGCTGATGATGGTTTCATACGTGATACTGCCATCCTGCGCAAAGGGCATTTCATGCAACAGATAGAAACGGATCGCATCAACACCGAAATGACCAACCAGATCGTCGGCGTACATCACGTTACCCTTGGATTTACTCATCTTATCGTTGCCGAAGAGCAACCACGGATGCCCGAAAATCTGCTTGGGCAAGGGTTCACCCAACGCCATCAGCATAATCGGCCAGTAGATGGTGTGGAACCGTAAAATATCCTTCCCAATGACATGGACGTCGGCAGGCCAGTATTTTTTGTAAAGGTCAGAAGAACCATCGGGGTCATACCCCAATGCGGTGATGTAGTTGCTTAACGCATCAATCCAGACGTAGATAACATGCTTGGGGTCAAAGGGTACGGGAACGCCCCAAGAAAAGGTACTTCTGGAAACACACAAATCCTGCAGACCGGGTTTTAAGAAATTATTGACCATTTCCTTTTTGCGGCTTTCAGGCTGGATAAAGTCGGGGTTTTCTTCAATGTGCTTCATCAGACGGTCTTGGTATTTGCTCATTCTGAAGAAATAAGATTCTTCTTTCGCTTTTTCAACCTTCCGTCCGCAGTCGGGACAGCAACCATCCACCAACTGGCTCTCGGTAAAGAAAGATTCACAGGGAACACAGTACCATCCTTCATACTCACTCTTATAAATGTCACCCTGGTCATAGAGCTTTTTGAAAATCTTTTGTACCACCTTTTCGTGTTGTGCATCGGTGGTGCGGATGAACCCGTCGTAGCTGGCGCCCATCAGATCCCAAATTTCACGGATCTGTCCTGCAACATTGTCAACATACTCCTGGGGAGCAATGCCTAATTTTTCGGACTCCTGCTGGATTTTCTGACCGTGTTCGTCCGTACCGGTCAAAAAATAAACATCCTGACCGATCTGACGGCGAAAACGGGCAATGGCATCGGTTAGAACAACCTCGTAGGTATTGCCGATATGAGGTTTACGCGATGTATAAGCGATTGCGGTAGTAATATAGAATTTTTTCTGTTCCATTTTTCTTCCTCCTATTTCTTACCGATAAACAAGGTTCCGCGGGCAGAATGCTCGATAATATCAAATACAATGGCGGGATCTTGTCCGTTGGCAATAAACATATCAATGCCGTTCCCCGTAGCGTACTCGGCAGCAGTAATCTTAGTTGCCATTCCGCCCGTACCCACGCCCGAGTCAGAACCGCCTGCGATCTTACGGATGTGGTCGTCAATGACCTCTACCCGTTCAATCAATGCGGCGTCGGGATTCTCATGGGGGTTGGCCTCGTAAAGACCGTCGATGTCGGACAGAAGAATCAGTAAGTCTGCACTGATCAGCGATGCCACAATTGCCGACAAGGTATCGTTGTCACCGATAACGATTTCATCAAAGGAGATGGTATCGTTTTCGTTAACGATGGGGATTACACTCCAATCCAAAAGGGTGTTCACCGTGTTAATCACGTTGTTTTTGCCGTGTTCATCATCCACGATGTACTTGGTAATCAAGATCTGGGCAACATTACTTCCGTACTCGGCAAACAGTTTACGGTACAGGTCCATCAGCTCGCACTGACCAACCGCCGCAAGTGCCTGTTTTTCGCGGATCTCACGAGGTTTCTCGCTGATGGAAAGACGTCCCATTCCCGCACGGATAGCACCCGAGCTGACCAGCACTACCTCGTGCCCTGCATTTTTCAGTTCGCAAAGCGTTCGTGCCAAACGCTCGATCCGCCGCATATGTAATTTCCCGTTGGGATAAGTCAATGTTGACGTGCCGACTTTTACAACAATTCGTTTGCTTTCCATGGCCCGTCCCCTTTCATTGGATAGATTTTGCATTATATTATTATAACCGAAAAAGTGCAGATTTGTCAACCGATTCCCAAGATAAAACAAAGAAAGCCACCCCAAAGGATGGCTTTTTCTTATTGCAGTTGAAAGGTCTCGGCAATCGCACTCATGATTGCTGCAGAATTGTCACTTGCCAGCGCAGAATATTCCCAAGAAAGGTAATAGGTTTTCCCCTCGGTTTCAAAGGAACGGAACCACAACACACGGCCGCCGTCTCCCCTATCAAACCCGCAAATTGTCTCGCCCATCAGGTCTTCAAAGATATAGTCCTCGTTTTCTTCCAGGAACAGTCGGCGGGACTCGATCAAGGGCAACGGGTAGGTCCTGACCGTTAACTCAGCGTGGTCGTTGCCGACAGGCGACCACGTCTCTTCAAGAGCCCCGTCATCCAGTTCTTTTTCATATGCCCAGCCCGATTCCGGGATTTCAATAACGTAGCCGTCCCCATTATGAGTTTTAGCAGGCAGATTCTTTAGAACGTCTTTCGGTTCACCGACAATGATAGAAGTAGGACCGTCCGCCCCGCCGATGATACCAAAAGTATGGTCATTTGTTGCTTCGGGCAAAAACAGTTTCTTGCCACACGAGCAAAGAAGTGTTACACACAAAACGAGTAAAAGAACTTTTTTCATGATTCCCCTCCCCAAAAGTACGATATCGATCAATACCATACTAACATAAATGCCGAAAAAGTACAATATAAAAATCCCCGCCGATGACTCGACGGGGATTTCATTTTGTTAATCAGACAATTACTTGCTTGCCTTGATAGCGGCCTGAGCAGCAGCCAGACGAGCGATCGGTACACGGAAGGGCGAGCAAGAAACGTAGTCCAGACCAATGTTGTGGCAGAACTCAACAGAAACGGGGTCACCACCGTGCTCACCGCAGATACCGCAGTGAATAGCAGGACGGGTCTTCTTACCCATTTCAACAGCCATTTCCATTAACTTACCAACACCGGTCTGATCCAACTTAGCGAAAGGATCGTTTTCATAGATCTTGCGGTCATAGTAAGCGGTCAGGAACTTGCCGGCGTCATCACGAGAGAAACCGAAGGTCATCTGGGTCAGGTCGTTGGTACCGAAG
>JAZOOX010000021.1:0-9794 GCA_045655245.1 Clostridia bacterium
GCAGAGGAAGCGGTGCAACGGACGCTTTTGGAGCGTTTGCGCGACTTAAGCTTCGAGGGTGGTGTAACTCTGTTTGGCGGTGCGCGTACCGAAGACGAATTACGCAGATTTAACCGATGAAATTCCCGGGTATTATCGGAAACATACTCTGGCCGCCGCGCTGTGTCTTTTGCGGTGAATTCTTACCCGTTACGGTCCCGCGGGATGCCTGCTACTGTCCCAAATGTGCCCAACGTAGCAGACCGTCGGAACAAATGGCCTGTGCCCGTTGTTCTGCCGAGATGGTTCCGTTGGCGAGGCAGTTGTACTGCCCAAGGTGTGAACCTCAGTCGGTGTTCATCGACGGGATCGGTTCGGTGTTTTATTACGATGACGAGATTCGGTCTTCCGTTTTGCGCTATAAATTCCATAAGCGGAGTGAGTACTTAAAGACCTACGCCGTGTTTATGGCAGAGACCTTTTATAACACACCGAAATTCTTTGGTTGTACCTGTATCTGTGCAGTACCCGATTGGAAATGGGATGTTTTCTTTGCGGGGGAAAGTCGTTCTCGCAGAATGAGTCGCACCTTCCATCGTTTGGTTCCGTTGCCGCAACTGGACGGTATACTGATAAAGAAACGGAAAACAAGAAAGCAGAAGAAACTGTCCGCCCAAGAACGGGTTAAGAATGTGGCAGGTGCTTATGCTGTTACCGACCCCGAACGGGTTAAAGACCAGATTGTGTTGCTGTTGGATGACGTGTATACGACGGGCGCAACGGCGAATGAATGTGCTAAAACGCTAAAGAAAGCAGGAGCGAAAGAAGTTTATGTTTTGACCCTTGCGATGCGGACGTAGCCTTTCGAAGGCGATCAGTAAGCAAGAGGATTGAAATAGGGTAACGGGGGTCAACGTCCCTCGGTTTAAAACAAGGAGGACATTATGGAACAGAAAATTTTGGAACGTTATCAGGCTTGGTGTAACGCACCTGAAATGGATGCGGAAAATAAGGAAAAGCTCTTGGCAATGGCGAATGACGAACAAGCCATTGTCGAGGCGTTTTATCAGGATCTGGCTTTTGGCACCGCAGGTCTTCGTGGGATTTTGGGCGCAGGCACCAACCGCATGAATGTCTATACAGTAGGGAAAGCAACTCAGGGTCTTGCAAACTATATTGTAAAGAAGGGTGACGCCGCAATGAAAAGCGGTGTTGTTATTGCTTATGACTCTCGCATCATGTCGGCAGAGTTCGCCCGTCACAGTGCGGCGATTTTAGCGGCAAACGGGATTCGCGTTTATCTTTTTGATGATCTGCGTCCCACGCCCGAACTTTCTTTCGCCATCCGTCATTTAAAGACCGTTTCGGGTATTGTTATTACTGCAAGTCACAACCCCGCACAGTATAACGGCTACAAAGCCTATGGCGCAGACGGCGCACAGTTGGCAAACGAGGATGCCGATGCTGTTTTGGCAGAGATCAATGCCTTGGACATTTTCAAAGATGTCAAGACAATCGACTTTGATGCCGCCGTTGCCGACGGAAAAATCCGAATGATTGGCACGGAAGTGGACGAGGCTTACCTTGCATGTGTCATGGAACAGTCGGTTGCCGACGCTGAAATCTTAAAGTCTGCCGCTGACTTAAAAATTGTTTATACGCCCTTGCACGGAGCGGGAAATAAACTGGTGCTGTCCGTTTTGGAACGCATCGGGTTCCGTGCGGTTTCTCCTGTCGTGGAACAGCAGATTCCCGACGGACGTTTCCCCACCGTGAAGTCCCCCAACCCCGAGGATAAGGCTTGTTTCACCCTGGCGATCGATCTGGCTAAAAAGGAAGGCGCCCAACTGATTTTGGGTACTGATCCTGACGGTGACCGTATGGGTATCCTGATTTTGGATCGGGACGGTGAGTATCTGCCTTTAAACGGTAATCAGGTAGGGGTTCTGTTACTGAACTATGTCCTGCATCAGCGCAAAGCATCGGGGCGGATGCCTCAAAACCCCTTTGCGGTAAAAACGATCGTTACCACTGAGCTGGCACGCCGTGTTGCGGAGTACTATAATGTTGAAATAGTCGATGTTCTGACCGGGTTTAAGTATATCGGCGACCAGATTAAAGACAGCGAAGAAACGGGATTAAGACAGTTCGTGTTTGGCTTTGAGGAAAGCTATGGCTACCTTTCGGGCACCTATGCCCGTGACAAGGACAGTGTTGTTGCATCGATGCTGACTGCTGAAATGACTGCTTGGTACCGTTCCCGTAATATGAGTCTGAGTGACGGTTTGGAAGAAATCTATGCCCGTCACGGATACTATTTGGATGCGCTGACTTCGATTGTACGGGAAGGGAAGGAAGGCGCCGAGGAGATCCGTGGGATGATGGAAAACTTCCGCAACGCCCTGCCTGCATCCTTTGACGGAATCGAGGTTGCCGCCGTTCGTGACTATCAGGCAAGTACCCGTACTGTTTTAAAAGACGGCAGTGCGGAGCCGATTCACCTGCCCAAGTCCAATGTGATTTATGTGGAATTGGCAGACGGCTCGTACTTTGTTGTCCGTCCTTCGGGTACCGAGCCGAAAATCAAAATCTACTTTGCCGCAAAGGAACAAAACGCCGCAAGTGCCGAAGAAAAAATCAGCGGTTTGCGGAAGGCGGTTTTGAACTTCGTCGGGCAAGAAGGGTAATTCCTGCAGGGACACCGAAAAACAGCGGTATACCCGTCAGAATAACGCCGTACCAAAGGGACTGGGAAAAGTACGCCTGAGTCTCGTTACGGATGCCTAAAATCAGTGTGATCAACAATGGGACCACCCAGAAAAAAACCTTTTCTGAGACTTTGGGAAATCGCCGGTGAAGTAGTTTTTGCAACGCCCAAAAGAAATAGGCACAAAGGACGAGAATCAGCAGGACCCACAATGTCGTAAACAGAATATGGGCGTTTGGAAACGATTCGAACTGTCGCAGGGCAAGGAAGAACGAGTTTCCTGACTGTCTGACTAAAAAACGTCCCGACAGTTTGACTGTTAATAAGGGAATGAGCAGTGCGTATACCGTGGCGAAAAACGCCGCGTATAGGCACTGCTTTTTACTATGTTCGGTAACAGTTATCGGTTCGTCGCAGAAGAAAAACACCCCGCCCGAAGCCAGTAGTACGCCAATAGCGGCGTTGGGGAGAAGGGATGTTGTCCAAGCGGTTGCAGGCGGTGGATTCAACAGTGCAGACGGGGCACTGAATAAAACAAAGGGGGTAAATACCAACAATACAGCCGAAAACAAAGGTAATAAAATCTCTGCCATCCGTCCCAACACCTTGACCCCGCCTCGGGATAGGAACGCGGCGGTTAAGATCAGGGTGACGTTGTAGAATCGGGCGTCGGAATGGAGCATCAGGGAATGGACGATCCGTGTGCCGAAATTTTCGATCAGTAAAACGGTCAGAAATAGAATGACCAAAAACCAAAGGGGGACTAAAAACAAAAAGCCTTTCGATGCTCCACCTGCGGCAAACGAGCCGGAGAAGAGCAGACGGAAAATCAGATACCCCAGACAGCCCACTACCCAAGAACCCAAAAAGAGATAGGCGGTGTCGAAGGAATGTAAGAGTTCTGACACCAAAGAGGGGAGGACTGCCAACAACAGACAAAGCCAAAGGGACAACAAGGAACGAGTATGCATTACGGGTTCAACTCCTTTATGCGACAGATCAGTTTTGCGGAAGTGGTCTTTTGTTTCAGGACTTTCGATTCATTTTCGTTCAGCCCGTTCAACGCCGCCACGATCCATTTGCGTACTTTTTTTACAGATGCCTCAGCAAGAAAATCAGGGTCCTCGTTTGAAGCGGTATCACCGTACAGTTTCAATTCAACGGCTTCGCCCTTCTGACGGATGCGAATACGCCGCAAAAAAACGGTGGTGTCGCGGTTTAGAAGTAGGGGATAATCCCTTGCGGAACCTAACAGGACTCCGACTCCGCGGGCGGCATCTTTTTTTAATACCGCGACCAACTTTTCGCCACTGAAAATGCCGCACCCATCCAATGCAACGGAGCCGTCCTTTTCACTGAGACAGGGGAGATATGGGTCACGGTCGGGCGCCAACAGTAAGTTGTAAAACTCCGATACGGTAGGAGCCTCGGGCAAAGCAAGACGGTCGGCAGAACGGAGCATTGATTCGATGCTCCCTGATAGGTCAGCCGTTTTTTGGGATAGGGTTTGAAGCACCGTTTGGGCGTCTTTTTCTGCCAGCAACAAAGGGACGCTATAAGGAAAGTCGGGGTTATCGTACAATTCGGAGAGTACCTGCTCGGCGCCGTTTTCCAAAAGGGGTGCACCCAGTAAAATGAACCCTGCATACTCGGGAACGGGTCGCTTGTCCGACGCCGATCGCATGTTGGACAGTGCCCCCGTCAGGGTATCGCCTTCCACCGTAAAAATGGAATCCGGTTTCGGCTCGGCGTCTTCGGACAGGTCGGTTCCTTCAAAGCAGGTCAGACGGTATCCCGATTCGGTGCGGTCGATGCCCAAGGCGGTAATGATGCGGCATTGTTCCAACGAAACTGCTTTGTGGGGGATGACGGTACACCCGCATAAGAGCAGGGGAAGCAGAAGTATCAACAGCCTTTTCATCCTTTTTTCTCCTTTCGGTGCTTTTTCTGCGGATTGAGGTAAAGGGGAAGCATGGCGTTTTTGGTGATTGGCATCCGCAACAGACCGTCACGGGTCTGTTGCTTTTTTACGCCTGCAAAGGGAGCAAGGTAAGGAATGTCAAAGTTTTCGGTATCAGCCAGGGTAAAGAAAAGAACGCCCCAACCCACGGCAAATCCGAAAAGTCCGCCCAATGCGGCGGCTAATACGAATACAAACCGCCACACACGGACAGCAATCTCCAGGTCCTGGTGGGGCATGGTATACCCCGCGATCACCGATACGGCAAGAATGACGATTACAACGGGGGACATCAGCTTGGCGCCGACCACGGCATCGCCAATAATCAGACCGCCTACGATGGAGACTGCCTGACCGATGCTTTTGGGAAGCCGCATCCCTGCCTCGATCAGGATTTCAAAAGCGACCAACAAAAGGAGAACCTCTAAAAATGCAGGGAAGGGGACGCCGATGCGGGAGTGTTGCAAGGATAGTGCCAGTTTGACGGGCAACAGTTCGGGATGGTGGGTGACTACCGCAACATAAAAGGCGGGTAAGGACAGACTCAGCACCAATAACAGGTACAAAAGGATACGGGTGACCGACGCCATAATGGGGTTGTGGGCATAGCCTTCCGGGGTCTGCATCACGGCATTTAACTCGACGGGGACAATGTACCCCACGGGGAACCCGTCAATGAGTATGCCTATCCGGCCTTCGGTCAGACAAGCACAAAACTTGTCAGGTCGTTCGGTATAGATGAGCTTCGGGAACAACCGCGGTTTGGGCAGGAACAATTCTTCAAAGGCACCCAAGGAGAGTAGTTGGTCCGTCTCAATCGATTCTAACCGAAGACGTACTTTTTGAACCAAATCGAGGTCTGCAACATCGTCCAGATATGCCAGAACCGCCGTGGTTTTACTCTCGTCTCCCAGGGTAAGACTTGCCATTTTTAAATGGGGAGAGCCAATTTTTCTGCGAAGGGTGGCGGTATTGGCGCGGATGGTTTCGTTAAAAGCGTCCTTGGCGCCTTTGACCACCGTTTCATCCTGGGGCGGAGATACGCCTCGGCGTTCAAACCCCTTGGTTTCGAACAAAAAAGCCGTTTGCAGTTCGTCCAAAACCAAGGCGGAGAAGCCTACGTGCAGCATACGGATGACCTGCCCGATGTCCTGCGTTTTTCGCTGGTCGGGGAAATAGAGAATTCCGCTGTCCAAAACGGTTGCTGCTTCAGTCAATGTAGTTGCGGTGCGAAGACGGGGCGATACCATCAACGGACGCAGGACCATTTGTCCGATATCCGAACGGGAGACCATTCCATCCAGATAAAACAGATGGGCAGGAAGGTGAGGGTTCTCCCCGATGGAAAGAGTGAGATGGCAGGAGTCGTTATTGTTTAGGATTTTTGTAAGACTTTCAGCACAAAGAGGAAGCTGTTCGAAGTCTTTTGGGGTGTTGGCAGGAAGATTCATTTTGGCACTCCTTTCCGTTTTAGTTTGTACCGAAACTTTCGTTTAATGCACGGCATAAGCGCAGTTGCATCGGCATAGATTGTGGTAAAAACGGAAAAGGAGCGGTTGTGTGCGTAAAATAATTGTACTTGCAGTAGCGGCACTTTTTGTGGCGGGGGTCATTTTTGGTACGGTACTGTCGGCAAAAGGCAGCGAGACCAAGACGGTTTACGTCAAGAAAGACGGCTTGTATCTTTGCGGTGTAAAAAAGGGGGCTACCCCCGTACTACTGACCGAAGCCGAAAAAATCAGCAATCCCATTCTTTCGCCCAACGGGAAATGGGTTGCCTATTTACAAGATGGCAGACTGGTTTTGCAAAGGGCAAAAAACACCATGGGGACGGTGGTGGGGGAAAACCCTCGCTCATTCATTTTTGACGGTAAAAACAGATTGGTGGTTGCAGATGCCAACGGTACCGTCTTTCGGGTGGACAAAAGCGGGAAGCAAACGCCCGTTAAGGGGGATGGCGTCTATCAGGATCTGCTTCTTTCCCCCGATGGGGTGATTTATGCCCACTCCTACGAAAAACTGGTTCGGGGAACCCAAACGGTGTTGCGTCCGTCGGGAATTGTACGGGAAGAAAAAGGCGTTTTTGTAACGGTTTTAGCTGCCGAAAAGCAAGTGCCGTCCGAACGGAATCTGGGGTTTGCACCGAAAATTGCGGCCTTTTCGCCCACGGGGGAGCGGGCGTTTGTTTTCCATTGTCCCCAATCAACCGCTCTTTCGGCTGACGGTGTTCCCATAGGCGTATTGGAATTAAAAACAGGGGCGTATACGCCTCCTACCAATACCGAGCAGGTGGTTGTACCCGACAGACGGCAGATCTGTGCCTCTGCTACCGCGGGGGAAAATGCAGTCGCATTGGGGTTTGGACGGAACATGAACAAGCAGAAAATGGTGGGAATCTTGCGTCCCGAAGAAGGTGTGTTCCGTCCCGCCTCGGCTGATGACAGCGTTGCAATGATGCCCCAACTGTCAAAGGATGGACAGCGGTTGCTATACGTTTCCGCTCCGGAAGAAGTGGATGGGGATAAGTGGTTGGAACTTCCCAAATCGGTGGTGCAGGTCGATTTGGTATCAGGGGAAATTCATACGCTTTCAATGGAAAATTCGGTTTATTTGATGCCCTTCTATGACGAGAAAGAACACGGGGTTATTGCTTTGCGGAAAGAGCAGGACGGCACTTTCTCACTGGTACGAATGAATGGCGACACCGAAACGGTCTTGGATGGCGGAATCGTCTGTGAACTAAGCGGCGTCCAGTATGGTCAAATGCCCCTTGAACGGTTTTTTGGCCGGAACTGAAAAAAGAGTTTACATGCGTCCTTTTTTGGTGTAAAATGAAAGAAAAACAAAAAGGACGAACAAGATGAATTTGGTTTTCTTTTTTGCGATTATTGTCGGCGGCGTGATTGCAGACCATCTGTTGAAATATTGGGCAATCGTCAACCTAATGGGTCAAGGGGGGCGGGAACTGATTCCTGCTCTCCTGAACCTTCGGTACGTTAAAAACACCGGTGCGGCGTTTGGGATCCTCTCGGGACACCCCGTTCTTTTGGCGGTCATCAGCATCGCCATTTTAACCGTTCTCCTGGTGTACACTTTAAAGTACGAGCGACTTCATCCCGTGTTTATGACCGCTTCGGCACTGATTATCAGCGGTGCTTTGGGCAACCTGATTGACCGCGTTTTCCGTGGATATGTAGTGGACTTTTTAGAGTTTGCTTTTATCGACTTCCCGGTTTTTAACATTGCTGATTGCTTTGTTGTTGCGGGGGCGTGTTTGCTTGCAATACAAGTTTTGTTTTTGGAAAAGGGTGAATGAAGGTGGCGGAGTATCGCATCACGGCAGAACCGTCGGACGAAAAAATGCGTGTCGACGCTTTTCTGGCAGAACAGTTTGAAGAATTAACCCGTTCGTACATTAAAAAGCAATGCGATGACGGCAGACTCACCATAAACGGAAAGGCAGCAAAAGCAGCGCAAAAACTAAATGGTGGGGACGAGGTGTGTTTGGTTTGCCCCGACCCTGTTGCCCTGTCGGTTGAAGCGGAGAATATCCCCCTCGATATCGTTTATGAGGACCGTGAACTTTTGGTGGTTAATAAACCCCGCGGAATGGTGGTACATCCCGCTGCGGGGAATCAAAACGGGACTTTAGTCAATGCGTTGCTCTTTCATTGTCCTGATGAGCTTTCGGGAATTAACGGGGTCATTCGCCCCGGTATTGTTCATCGTATTGACAAGGACACCAGCGGACTTTTGGTGGTGGCAAAAACGAACGCGGCGCATCTTTCGTTGGCAGAACAGTTACGGGAACATCAGATGACTCGTCGTTATCGCGCCATTGTCTGGGGGAAAACCGAAGAAGGGACGATTGACGCGCCTATTGGACGCCATCCTACCGAGCGTAAAAAGATGGCGATTGTCCCTGACGGTCGTCATGCGGTGACCCATTTCAAAACGTTGAAACAGTTTTCCAAGTGGAGCCTGATCGAATGCCGACTGGAAACGGGACGCACCCATCAAATTCGTGTGCACCTCAGTGCGAAAGGCCACCCTCTGGTCGGAGACTCGGTTTACGGCGGAAAGCGAGACACTTTAGGTTTGGACGGACAGGCTTTGCATGCAGGGGTATTGGGTTTTGTCCATCCCCAAAGCGGCGAATATATGGAATTTTCCGTCGAGCCGCCTGGACCGTTTTTGACTTTATTGGAAAAAATCGAAAAAATCGGATAAATTTCAAAAAAGTACTGGACAAACCCGCTTTTTGATGTTATAATAACAAAGTCGTCAGAGAGACGACTTCATGGGAGTATAGCTCAGTTGGTTAGAGTGCTTGCTTGACATGCAAGAGGTCACTGGTTCGAGCCCAGTTATTCCCACCAAAGGCGTTTCCGAAGGGGAACGCCTTTTTCATTGATAAGAAAGTGCTTGAGTATCTTAAAATGCGAATCTGTACAGAGCGGCACGGTAGGATGGTTGCCTGTGACGGGATCGTAAATGCGTTGTTATGAAAGGAGCCTGCGGGCTTCTTTTCTTTAGGAGGTTGTAATGAAAGACCTGCTTCAAAAAGAATCTATTGAATCCCTTTTAACAGTACCACAGTGTGTCGTTTCCGTTTTGGACGAGGTGACATCAACCAATACGCTGTTGCGGGAACTGGCGGCCAAGGGTGTCCCTGAAGGGATGCTTTTGGTCACCGACTATCAAACGGCAGGGCGTGGAAGACGGGGCCGCACCTTTCATTCACCCAAAGGGACGGGGCTTTATATGAGTTTACTGCTTCGCCCCGCTTTCGGACCTGAACAGGCAATTTTTTTAACCACCGCCTGTGCTGTTGCCGCGACTGAAGCGGTAGAACAGTTTGGCGTTTCTTTGGGGATTAAATGGGTCAACGACCTTTATTTAAACGGCCGCAAAGCGGCAGGAATTTTGACCGAAGGGATCGAAAACGGTGTTGTTGTTGGCATCGGTTTGAACCTTTACCCACCCAAAGACGGATTCCCGAAAGAACTGGAATCCATTGCAACTGCCATTTTTTCCGAAGAGACCGAAAACCTGAAAAACCGATTGGCAGCGGAATGGGTAAATCGATTTTGGACGATGTATCAAGACCTTGCCCCCGAACACTATCTGGACCGCTATCGCGCCCGT
>JAZOOX010000022.1:0-52508 GCA_045655245.1 Clostridia bacterium
TGTAGTAGATGCTCTCGTTCATGGTTTTAATGCGGTTGGCAACGTAGACCTGACGCTGGAGTTTTTGTGCCTCGTACCGACTGGTAAAGGCTTCTAACTTACGGATGAGCTCGTTGCTCTTTTTATGGGTCAAGAACTTGGAGGATTGGATGGCGTCCACCAAAAGTTTCAGTTCGGGGAGTTCGAAGTCACGACTAACCACATGATAACGGACGGTCTTGTTCTTGCGGGACTGGATATCCATTCCGTACAGGCGGAGAACCTCCAAATCATCGTACAAGGTTTTTCGCTCGGCTTCGACCCCATACTCCCCCAAGGCTTGAGCCAGTTCGTTCAGGGTCAGACCGTGACGGTCGTCGGTACGCTGGTACAAAATCTTCATCAAGTATAAAATTTTGATTTTTTGATTGGCACGTTTCGGCATATTAAGCCTCCCTGCGGCTTTTGCGACGGCCTTTTTCTTCGGCCTTAGCAAAACTGCGGCGCTGGAGGCAAAGGGTACCCGTAAGGGTTTTGCGATAACGGATGCGAAGCTCAGTCTCGACACCGCAGGCACAACGCATTACGGCGCCGTAGTGACGGGGAGCGTTCCGCGGCTTCCAGTAACGGACAAAATGTGGTTTGCCGCAGCTGCAGGTAAAGGTGCAGCTGTCACGAAAGTTGGGGCGTTTTTCAATCCCCTTTTCGGTGCAAAAGGTTTTCAGCAATTCAGGCAGATAGACCGTCTTGCGTTTCTTTTGCTTTTGCAAAACAGGCTGACCAATGGCAGGATAATTAACCAACCCCTTCTCCAAGTCCATGTACTTGCAAAGGGCGGCGGTGCCAAGGGCATCCCCCAGCGCATCGTGGGCGTTGGGATGGGTCTCCCCCACCCGTTCCAAAGCGGTGGTTAAGGTATGCACCCGACCCTCCTTGGTCACCTGCTCGTCAAACAAGTTTTGAATGTTGTAAGACGGCGGTATCCAATGGGGATCAAGACCGTGGACGGTCAGGTTATCATTTAACATATAGATATCGTCGGGGCCCCAGGTCAGAAAAGCAAAACCGTTTCCGCACCATTGGCGGAAACGGGCAAATGCCTTGGGAAAGGATTCTCCTTTATAAAGGTCCCCTTGTTTGAGGCCTGTGATCTTTGCCACGCCGTAGTGGATGGCGGTGTAGAATTGAGGTGTGACCGAACAGGAAAAGGTCTCCCCCGTGTCTAAACGCACCGCGCCGATACGGATGATCTCACCCCGCAGCCCCTCGACCCGAGCGGTCTTGCGGATGGGTTGATTCCATTCCATATCCAAAACAATGTAATTCATAAATATTAACTCCGTTTTTGAGCAAAAATAGTTTTTACCGCCTCGTAACTTTCCAGCGTGCCGATATCATAGCGGCTTTCCTTGGGAATCTCCATGCCGTAAACGGGGATCCGTTCGCAAAGATATGCCACCAGGCTTCCGGGGGCATCGGTGCCGCAACCGTCAGCAATGGCTTTGGGAATCAAAGGCAGGTGTTCTTTCTTATAAATGTAGAAAGGACCGACGCCCCATTCCGATTTGGGGTCTTGCGGTTTTTCTTCCATCGAAAGCACACGCCCGTCCTCTGCCATGACGGCAACGCCGCAACGACGCAGTTCATCTAACGTCGTTTCCCGGTTGATCATGACTGCAGCTGCTTGTTTTTCGGTAGAATAGTCTAAAAACTTGCCAAAGGAAAAGTCCACCATATTGTCCCCTGCAATAACCAAAATATCATCATCGATCCCCAGGGTATCAATGGCGAACTGCAGGTCTTTTACCGCACCCAAGCGGGTCTCGTTGGACACCGAGCCGTCATCCAGCACCCGAATGGGGTTGCGGAGTCCAGCGGTCTTTGCCCAGGCCTCGAAATGAGCGGCGTAGCGGTGATTGGAAATAATGATATGCTCATCGATCTCGGGCAGTTGGTCGATGTCATCCAACAGCCAGTTTAAAATCGGCTTCCCTGCGACCTCCAGCAAAGGTTTGGGGAAGTTTTCGGTCAGGGGATAAAGGCGGGTGGCATACCCTGCCGCAAGAACAATATTTTTCATTATTCTCACTCCTTAGCTGTGAAATTACGGATACTGCGATCCAAATAGATTTTATATGCCATAGCGACCACCGTGTTACGGCAGAGTTTTTGCACCGGTGAGGATTGGGGTGCAGGGACAGTTTCAGGCTCGGGCAGGTCAAAGACCTCTGCCAGTGCCGCCAAAAATTCGTCCCGGAAATAGTTGTACGCAAGTTCAGAAGTAAACCGTTCGCGTTGCATTTGAATCAACACCTGAATATCCCCCAGCGCAAGAACGGACTTGACGATTGCAATAAAAAACAGATAAGCAATCTGCTCTTGAGAATATTGCTTTTTTACGGGGTTGTCCACCAATCCGTGCTTCACATAGTTGCTGATCATCGAGGTCGTAATGTTCATATCCCCAAAGGTTTCCAAATATGAATTGATATATTTTGCCGTCTGATCCAAATAGAGCCCGATGTCGGGAATCTCCTCGTATCGCGGCAAACGGAACGGATATTCGGTCATGTTCATCCCTACTTTCTTTATATAGAGTATCATACCCGACCGATAAAGTCAACAACCCCTCCTTAAAATTAACTCAACCCCTTGACAAGTTTTTAAAAAACCGATATAATGTTTTTGAAAACGACAGAAAGAAGGATTGCTATGCCTATCAGAATGATCACCGACTCCTCTGCCGATTTGGCAACTGCAAAAGAAGAATGGCTCGTATCGGTGCCTCTGCGGATCATCACCGACGAAAAAGAATATACCGACGATGCACAACTGGATGTAAGAACCATGGTCGACGAGCTGTATGCCTACCGGGGCCGCTCCTCCACCTCTTGTCCCAATGCAGGGGACTGGCTGGATGCGTTCGGCGGGGCATCGGAAGTGCTCTGTTTTACCATTACCAGTAATTTGTCGGGTTCTTACGCCGCTGCAGAAGATGCCAAACAGCTTTATCTGCAAGAGCATCCCGAGGCTCACGTATACGTGGTCGATTCCCTGTCCACCGGCGGGGAAATGCGACTGTTGATCGAAAAGGCGCGAGAGTTGGAAGCCGAAGGGCTCCCCTTTGATGCACTTTGCACCGCTTTGGAAGCATATAAAAAAACCACTCATCTCCTCTTTGCTCTGGAGTCAATGAAAAATCTCGCCAATAACGGTCGGATCGACCGCGTCTCGGCGCTGGCAGCAGGACTTTTGGGCATCCGCGCGGTGGGTCAGGCAAGTACGGTAGGAACTTTGGAGCTCTTGAAAAAATGCCGCGGAAAAAAACAGACTCAGGAAACGCTTTTTGAGCTGATGCTCGAACGCGGCTACCGCGGGGAAAAACTGCGTATTGCTCATTGCGAAAACCCCGAAGCTGCCGACGCCCTTGCCGAGGCGGTCAAAAAGCGGTTTCCGTTGGCGGATATTCAAATCTATTCCTGCGGGGCTCTTTGCAGTTTTTATGCCGAGCGAGGCGGGTTGATTTTAGGGTTTGAAGGCGCGTAAAACGAGCACCCGAAAAGGGTGCTTTTTACCCTTTTAAAAATTTTTTCAACTTTTTGAAAAAAACACTTGCAAAACCAAAAAAGGTATGGTAATATATTTCTTGTTCGAATGACGTGTTGATGCAACCGCTCGATGCGCTGGTGTAGCTCAATTGGCAGAGCAGCTGATTTGTAATCAGCAGGTTGCGGGTTCGAGTCCCATCACCAGCTCCACCCACACGTGGTTGGACAAACTGAATACGGAGGGGTTCCCGAGTGGCCAAAGGGGGCAGACTGTAAATCTGTTGGCTCCGCCTTCGATGGTTCGAATCCATCTCCCTCCACCAAACAGATAAAACCACCCATCAGGGTGGTTTTTCTGTTTGGTGGATTCGAACCGAGCAAAAAACAGGACTGTTTCGGTTACCTTAAAAATTCATCGTCGGTATATTGACAAACTCCCCGGGGTTTGTTATAATGACAATGCGCTTTACACTACTGACGGATTTCGCGGAGTACCGCGGTGGAATGTAAAGTAACAAAGCCGACCGTCTGGGCAATTCAGTGTAAAGCTGGGTTGTCCTTTTATATTTTCAGCAAAGGAGAAGAGACAATGGAATTTAAACAATGGGAAGGATTTTCTGCAGGACGCTGGCAAAACGAAATCAACGTCCGCGACTTCATTCAGCAAAACTACACCCCCTATACCGAGGGTCCCGAATTTTTAAGCGGTCCCACTCCCCGAACCCGTGCTTTAATGGATAAGGTTCAGGAGTTGTTCGCTCAGGAACGAGCAAAAGGCGGGGTTTTGGATGTCGATACCGATACCGTTTCCTCTCTGGTTAACTATGCCCCCGGGTATGTAGACAAGGAAAACGAATTGATCGTGGGTTTACAGACCGACGCGCCTTTAAAACGAAGCGTCAACCCCTTTGGGGGGCTTCGGATGGTACGCCAGTCCTGCAAGGCTTACGGCTATGAATTAAACCCCAAGATCGAAGAAGAGTTCCGTTATCGCACCACTCACAACGACGGTGTTTACCGCGTATACACCGACGAGATGCGCGCGGCAAGAAAATGCCATGTTATCACCGGTCTGCCCGATGCTTACGGCCGCGGACGGATCATCGGCGACTACCGCCGCGTTGCCCTTTACGGGTTACAGCATTTGATTGACGAAAAGAAGAGAGACAAGGCCGAACTGAGCAAAAAAGATCTGACTGCCGAGCGGGTACAGCTGATCGAAGAACTGGCAAAACAGTTAGAGTTTATGGGCTATCTGAAAGAGATGGGCGAACTGTACGGCTATGACATTACTGCTCCTGCCAAGGACGCGCGGGAAGCCATTCAGTGGACCTATTTTGCATATCTGGGTGCCATCAAAGAGCAGAACGGTGCCGCCATGTCCCTGGGACGTGTATCCACCTTCTTCGATATTTACATCGAGCGGGATATAAAGCGGGGCATCCTGACCGAAGAATCTGCACAGGAACTGATGGACGACTTTGTCATGAAGCTTCGTCTGGCACGGCATCTGCGCACCCCCGAATACAACGAACTTTTTGGCGGCGACCCCATGTGGATCACCGAAGCGGTAGGCGGCACGGGCGAGGACGGCAGAACCCTGGTCACCAAGAACTCCTTCCGTATGTTGAACACCTTATACACCTTAGGCTCGTCTCCCGAACCCAATCTGACCGTGCTCTGGTCGGCGGCACTCCCCCGTCCTTTTAAGGAGTTCTGCGCCAAAGTATCAGCAGAGACCGACTCCATCCAGTACGAGAACGATGACGTTATGCGTCCCGACTACGGTGACGACTACGCCATTGCCTGCTGTGTTTCGGCAATGAAAATCGGCAAGCAGATGCAGTTCTTCGGTGCCCGTTGCAATTTGGCAAAGTTGCTTTTGATCGCCATGAACGGCGGCTACGACACCACTTCGCAAATGCACATTGGTCCTCAAATGCCGGTTCTGGAAGGAGACAAACTGGACTACAACACCTTAAAAGAACGGTTTGACATTTATGTAGAATGGCTGAGTGAACTCTATGTCAACACCATGAATGTCATTCACTTTGTCCACGATAAGTACGCTTACGAAAAGACCCAGATGGCGTTGCACGATACCAACGTAGGACGGTTTATGGCGTTTGGTATTGCAGGGTTATCGGTTGTTGCCGACTCCTTCAGTGCAGTCAAGTACGCCAATGTCCGTCCCATCAAGGACGAAAACGGGTTTATCGTTGATTTCGAAACGGTAGGCGAGTTCCCCAAGTACGGCAATGATGACGACCGTGTTGACCTGATCGCTCAGCGGTTGACCCGTCAGATGATTGACGAGTTGCGCAAGACGCCCACCTACCGCAATGCCACCCACACCTTATCGGTATTGACGATCACTTCCAACGTAATGTACGGCAAAAACACGGGCGCAACCCCCGACGGAAGAAAGTCGGGTGAACCCTTTGCCCCCGGTGCCAACCCCATGCACAACCGTGAGGAAAACGGTGCTTTGGCATCCCTGAACTCGGTCGCCAAGCTCCGTTACGAAGACTGCCGCGACGGCATTTCCAATACCTTCTCCATCACCCCCGAAGCCTTGGGACGTACAGGAGAAGAACGGTCCGCCAACCTGGTTTCGATCTTAGACGGCTATTTCAGCAAGAAAGCACACCACATCAACGTCAACGTATTAGACCGTGAAACGCTGAAAAAAGCCTACGAAAACCCCGAAGAATACCCCAACCTGACCATCCGTGTTTCAGGGTATGCGGTGCACTTTAACAAACTCTCCCGCGAACAGCAACGGGAGGTTATCAGCCGCACCTTCCACGAAGCCTTATGACAGGGCGGGTTCATTCTTTCCAGAGTCTGGGCACGGTAGACGGTCCCGGTGTACGGTTTGTGGTCTTTATGCAAGGATGTCCCTTGCGTTGCGGATGCTGTCACAACCCCGACACTTTAGACCCGTCAGGCGGCGCCGAGTACACCCCGGAAAAGGTTTTGGACAAAGTGTTGCGGTGTCGGGACTATTTTGGACAAGAGGGCGGTATCACCATCTCGGGGGGAGAGCCGTTGTTGCAAAGCGGTTTCTGTGCCGAGCTTTTTGCCCTTTGCCGTCAGTGGGGCATTCACACCTGTCTGGACACGGCAGGGTGTATCCTGGATGACGATGCAAAAAAATTGCTGGACGTTACCGACAGAGTATTATTGGATATGAAATACCCCACCGATGCGGATTACCGTGCGTATGTCGGCTGTGAGCGGACGGTGGTTCTGGAATTTTTAGAAGAAGTCAATCGACGGCAAATTCCCGTCACCTTACGCCAGGTGGTCATCCCCACGCTAAACGACAGCGACACGGCTATCCTATCCTTGAAAGAACTGCAAAAGCAGTACTCTGTCATCGACAGGATCGAGTTGTTGCCCTTTAAAAAAGTCTGCCAGGTAAAGTATGACGATATGGGCATTGAATTCCCCTTTACCCATCTTCCTACCCCCACAGCAGAAATGATGAAACGTTTAGAAGCATTATTAAACGAGCACTGATTCAGTGCTCGTTTTTTGCATTGCGGCGCCATGTCCGCCAAACACCGTCCATTTTCCCGGAGGCAACAGTTCAAACAACGCCGCCCGCTCCCGTGCTGCCAGAGCAGGGTCCGTATCCACCGACGTCAGCAGGGCGGGGGCAATACGGTTATATTCCCGCTGACGGCGGGTTTGCTCCTTCACATTGATATAAACATCCCCGCTGAACACCAGTTTTTGACGCGGCTCAATAAAGACCGTTTCCCCCTTGATATGTCCCCCTGCCCCCTGCCAGACCGAAAACCGCAGATCTTCCCAAGCCACCTCTCCGATAGGAACCAACAACCCCGTTCCATGCCGTGAACCGATCAGGGAAAAGTTCTTGCCCGAAGGCGGTCGATAACGAGACAGAATCTTGCTGATACGGACATAGGGAGCGTGTTCCTTTTCTGCTTCCCGAAACCCGGGCAATCCCTGGCGCTCGGCGGCAAAGTTCGAGGCGCAATCGGCGTTTAAAAAGACCCGTTCAAAAGCATCCAGTCCCCCGCAATGGTCAATGTCGGCATGGGTCAACAGCAGATCTTTCGGGCGGTGGTCAAAGTCGGGAATATAAACTTTCAAGGCATCGAAGAGTGCTTTTTGATAACAGGCAAAGCCACTGTCCACGAACAATAGCCGTTCCCCCAAAAAGACGGCAGTATTACTGCCGCAAGGCGGTTCGCAGAAGAGGAGCCGTGCCCCTGCCGCCCCCTGACTGCAAGTGATGCGCGGGGCAAAGTCCTTATGACGATAACGAAACAACGCTTCGGCAATCTGCCCGACAGCGGAAAACGTCTGCCTTGACGGGCGGTTTTGCACTGCCAAAAAGTCCCGAATGGCGGCGGCATCACGGCGTACTTCCGCTTCCTCCTCTGCCGTAACGCCCATTTTTTCCAAAGTATGAAATGTTCGTTTCATACATCCCCTCCTATACTTTTTTCATATATACCACAAAGTTTGCTTATATTTGGCTTTTTGCAAGATTTTATCCGTCAGTTTTTGTCGAGATATATCAAAAAATATATACCGGTATACCCTTTTAGTAATTCTATAAGTAGAAATTCTTTGTTAAAATAATAACGAACTCTAAAATGGGGTAGGTTGGACCATCGTTTTTAGCTTGCCCAGCGAGGGTCCGAATTATACCAAAGAAAAGTCGATGCACACACAAAATTTGAGGAGACGAAAGTATGAACAAAATCACCATTATCGGAACCGGCAGTGTTGGTTCCACCATCGCGTACACCCTGACCGTTATGGGACTTGCCTCCGAAATCGTAATGATTGACATCAACGGCGAAAAGGCGTTGGGCGAAGCACTGGACATCCGCCAAGGAACCCCCTTCTGCAACCCGTCCAACATCTATGCAGGAAGCTATGCAGATGCCGCTGACTCGAACATCGTTATCGTTACTTCGGGTCTGGCAAGAAAACCGGGACAAACCCGTTTGGATTTGGCGCAGGTCAACGTGGATATCACCAAATCGATTATCCCCGAAATCGTCCGTTACGCCCCCGATGCATTTTATGTGATCGTCAGCAACCCTGTCGATATTCTTACCTACACCTTCCACAAGTTCTCGGGATTACCCGAAGAACGGATCATCGGGTCGGGAACCATTTTGGACACTGCCCGGTTGCGTTCCAGAATTTCCGAGTACTTCTCGGTCAACCAAAAGAACGTACACGCCTATGTCTTGGGTGAGCACGGCGACTCCTCGTTTATTCCGTGGTCGATTGCCAATATCTCCAATGTACCGATCGAAGACTTTGCCAACTCGATTAACAGCGACACCTTCTATCCCGAACTGAATCGTACCGAAGTAGAAGAGTATGTCCGCAAGTCGGGTGCCCGTGTAATTCAGCGTAAAGGTGCCACCTTCTACGCTGTCTCCATCTCGGTCTGCCATGTTTGCAAATGCCTCTTAAGCGGTATCGACACCACCCTGACCGTCTCTACCATGCTCCACGGCGAGTATGGCATTGACGATGTATGTCTGAGTCTGTTAAACGTCGTCGGTGACAAGGGTGCCCACAGTAAAATTCTGTTGCCCTTGAATGACGAAGAAGTCCGCGCCCTGCACCACAGCGCAGACACTTTAAAATCCATTATTAAACAATTGAAATTTTAATGCCGAAAGGATGAACAACATGGATTTCCGTATTGAACACGATTCGATGGGCGAGGTTAAAGTCCCTGCCGATCGTCTTTGGGCAGCGCAAACCCAAAGAAGTCACGAGAATTTTGAAATCGGTGTCGGAATCGAAACGATGCCCGCCGAAATTGTCCACGCCTTCGGTGTGCTGAAAAAAGCCGCCGCCATCACCAACCATGCGCTCCGTCCCGAAAAGATGACCGCCGAGAAACTGGCGGCAATCAAGACGGCTTGTGACGAGGTGATGAACGGCACGTTGTTAGACCACTTCCCCTTGGTTGTTTGGCAGACCGGGTCGGGTACCCAATCGAACATGAACACCAACGAAGTTATTGCTAACCGCGGCAACGAAATCGCAGGCACCAAACTGCTGCATCCCAACGATGATGTCAATATGAGCCAGTCCTCTAACGACACCTTCCCCACGGCGATGCACATTGCCGCCGTTTTAATGATCGAAGACAAGTTGATCCCCGCCGCCGAGACCTTGATTGACACCTTTATTCGTCTGGAAAAGGAAAACGAAGGGATCGTTAAGAGCGGTCGCACCCATCTCCAGGATGCAACCCCCATCACCTTCAGCCAAGAGATCAGCGGCTGGCGTTCCAGCTTAGAGCGGGATGTTGAACTGCTCCGCCTGGCGGTCCGTCCCTTGCACGAGCTGGCTCTGGGCGGTACCGCTGTTGGTACCGGCTTAAACGCTCCTGCAGGATTTGCTCAGCAGGTTGCCGAAGAAGTAGGCAAGATTACCGGCAAACCTTTTGTCACCGCCGCCAATAAATTCCACGCTTTGACCTCGAAAGACGAGCTGGTCTTTGCCCACGGCGCCATCAAGGCACTTGCGGCAGATATGATGAAGATTGCCAACGACGTGCGTTGGTTGGCAAGCGGTCCCCGCGACGGCCTGGGCGAAATCTTTATCCCCGAAAACGAGCCCGGTTCTTCCATTATGCCGGGTAAGGTCAACCCCACCCAGTGTGAGGCTGTGACCATGGTTGCCGTCCAGGTTATGGGCAACGATGTAGCCGTCGGTATGGCCGCATCCCAGGGCAACTTTGAGCTGAACGTGTTTATGCCCGTCTGCATTTATAATTTCCTGCAATCGGGTCGTTTACTTGCCGAAGCGATTTTATCCTTCAATAAGAACTGCGCTGTCGGCATTAAAGCCAACCGCGAAAAAATGCACCACAATCTGCACAACTCGCTGATGTTGGTCACGGCGTTGAACCCCTATATTGGTTACGAAAACGCCGCCAAGACTGCAAAAAAGGCATTCCGCGACAACATTTCTTTAAAAGAAGCCTGTGTTGCGTTAGGATTTTTAACCGAAGAAAAGTTTGACGAGGTATTCCACCCCGAACAAATGGTATAAGGGAGGTATTTGTGTGAAAGTCAGTTATTTCCCCGGGTGTACTTTAAAAACCAAAGCCACCGATCTGGACCGCTATGCCAGAAAGTGCGCTGAGGTTTTGGGCATCACCTTAGAAGAATTAGAGGATTGGCAATGTTGCGGCGGGGTCTTTACCACTTCCCGCAAGGAAGTTGCCACTAAACTCTCCTCGGTAAGAGCGTTAAAGACTTCTTATCAAAAGGGTCAGCCGTTGGTCACCGTATGCTCTGCCTGTCACAATGTGTTAAAGCAGACCAATCACATGATGGCTAACGACGAAGAGTTTGCCGACCGTGCCAACCGCTATATGGCGGAAGACACCGATTATCATGGTGAGGCAACGGTTTACCACTACCTGGAACTCCTTCGGGATGTGGTCGGATTTGACCAATTAAAAGAAAAGGTCGTAAACCCCTTGACGGGAATGAAGATCGCCCCCTACTACGGTTGTCTGTTGCTCCGCCCCAACAGCGTGATGCAGATGGACGACCCCGAAAACCCCCGTATTATCGAGGACTTTTTACGGGCATTGGGTGCAGAGCCTGTCGTTTCCGCTTACCGTAACGAATGTTGCGGCGGCTATGTTTCGGTAGAAAATCCCGAACTGGCCAAGAAGAAGAGCAACGCCGTGACCGAAAGCGCCGCATCCTTAGGTGCCGAGATGATGGTCACCGCCTGCCCGCTCTGCCGTTATAATTTAGAGAAAAACGGGTCCGAGATCCCCGTGGTTTATTTTACCGAGTTACTGGCACAAGCCCTCGGTGTAAAGGAGGATACCAATGAATAAAGAGTATCTTCAGAGTGAACTCATCCGCGAAAGCGGCGTGAATCCTAAAAAGTGTATGCGTTGCGGTAAGTGCTCTGCCACCTGCCCCGCCTACGATGCGATGGAGTATCATCCCCATCAGTTTGTTTATATGGTAGAAAGTGGCGACATCGAGCCGTTACTCAAGTCCGAGTCGCTCTACACCTGCCTGTCCTGCTTTGCTTGTATTGACCGTTGCCCCCGTGGCGTTGAACCCGCCAAGTTGGTCGAGGCTGTCCGTCTCGCCGTGGTACGGGAGCAAGGGAAGAATCGGTTAAAAGCAGACGACATTCCTGCATTGACAGATGAAGAAACGCCCCAGCAATTGTTGGTCAGTGCGTTTAGAAAGTACAGTAAGTAAGGAGGGAAAGACGAATGCAAAGAATTGGTGTTTTTGTATGTTGGTGCGGTAGCAACATCGCAGGTACGGTTGACGTGCAGGCGGTTTCGGATGCTTTAGCAAACGAGCCCGGCGTTGTCTTTTCCACCAACTATCAGTATATGTGCTCTCAGGCGGGTCAGGATTTAATCAAAGACGCAGTAAAAGAACACAACCTGACGGGTTTGGTCATCTGCTCCTGCTCCCCCCGTATGCACGAGGCAACCTTCCGCAAGACGGCGCAAGCCGCAGGGTTAAACCCCTATATGGTCGAGATTGCCAACATCCGTGAGCAATGCTCCTGGGTGCATAAAGAAATGGAAATCGGCACCGAAAAGGCGATTATTCTGGGTAAAGCCGCTATCGCCAAGGTGCACCTGAATACCCCTCTGACCCCCGGTGAGTCCCCCGTTACCAAGCGGGCTTTGGTCATCGGCGGCGGTATTGCGGGGATTCAGACTGCATTGGACATCGCCGATGCAGGTTTTAAAGTCGATATCGTAGAAAAACTCCCCACCATCGGCGGAAAGATGGCACAGCTGGATAAGACCTTCCCCACGTTGGACTGTGCCGCTTGTATCCTGACTCCCAAAATGGTAGATGTGGCACAAAACGAAAATGTCCGCATCTTCTCTTACAGCGAAGTCACCGATGTCAAAGGCTTTGTGGGCAACTTCGACGTTACCATCCGCAAAAAGGCACGATATGTAAAGGAAGACATTTGTACCGGTTGCGGCGCTTGTGTAGAAAAATGCCCCATGAAAAAGGTTCCCAACGAGTTCAACCTGGGAATGGACAACCGCCCTGCGGTTTATATCCCCTTTGCTCAGGCGGTACCGAAGGTTGCCACCATTGACCCCAACGCCTGCAATATGCTGAAAAACGGCAAGTGCGGCTTGTGTGCAAGAGTTTGTACTGCGGGTGCTATCGACTACACCCAACAGGATGAGCTTATCGAAGAAAAGTACGGCGCCATCGTGGTCGCCACCGGTTACAACCCCATCTCTATGGACAAATTCGATGAATTTGCGTACAACCAGTCGAAAGACGTTATCACTTCGTTGGAGTTTGAGCGTCTGACCAACGCCGCAGGTCCGACGGCAGGAAAACTGCTCCGTCCCTCCGACGGAAAGCACCCCGAAAAAATCGTTTTCGTACAGTGTGTCGGCTCCCGCTGCGATGCCTGCAACGAAAAGGGCAAGGAATACTGCTCGAAGATTTGCTGTATGTACACCGCAAAACACGCCATGCTGGTACGGGATAAGTACCCCGATGTAGAGGTCTATGTCTTCTATATTGATGTCCGTACCCCCGGTAAGAACTTTGACGAGTTCTATCGCCGTGCAGTTGATGAATATGGCGTACACTATATTAAAGGTATGGTTGGTAAAGTTGTTCCCCAAGGAGACAAACTGATGGTCCAGGCCTCCGACCTGTTGGCGGACAAACAGCTGAAGATCGACGCCGATCTGGTTGTTCTTGCCGCCGCCATCGAGCCTGATAAGTCTGCCCGTCCCTTAGCGACGATGCTGACCGCCAGCATGGACACCAACGATTTCTTTACCGAAGCACATCCCAAGCTTCGTCCTGTAGAAAGCCCGACGGCGGGTGTCTTCTTATCGGGTACCTGCCAGGGTCCCAAGGATATTCCGGAAACGGTTTCCCAGGCGTCTGCCGCCGCTGCAAAGGTCATCGGCCTTTTGGTGAAAGACAAACTGACAGGAAACCCCTGTATTGCAAGTTCCAATGAGCAAATGTGTAACGGATGCTCCTCCTGCGAACGGGTTTGCCCCTACGGTGCTATCACCTACGCAGACAAAGAGTTCCGTATGCCTGATCGTACCACTTTGGTACGCCGCGTAGCCCAAGTCAATCCTGCGGTCTGCCAGGGTTGCGGTGCTTGTACCGTAGCCTGCCCCTCGGGTGCGATGGATTTGCGTGGCTTTGCAAGTAATCAGATTATGGCGGAGGTGGATGCAATATGCAAGTAAACGGATACAAACCTTTGATCGTTGCCTTTTGTTGCAACTGGTGTTCCTATGCAGGTGCCGATCTGGCGGGAAACAACCGTCTGAACTATCCTGCAGATGTTAAAATCATCCGCGTTCCCTGTTCCTGCCGTGTCAACCCCATGTTCATCCTCCGTGCGTTCCAGCGCGGTGCCGACGGGGTTATCAACTGTGGTTGCCACCCCGGTGACTGCCACTACACCTCGGGGAACTACTACACCCGCCGTCGTATGGCTCTGCTCTTCTCGATGCTGGATTATCTGGGCATCGAACGGGAGCGCACCCGTGTTGAATGGGTCTCTGCGGCAGAAGGTGCTAAGTTCGCCGCTACGATGAACGATTTTGCCGAGAAAGTAGCCGCTCTGGGCGAGAATAAACGATTGGAGGATTTACGATGCAAAAAGTAAGCCGTGACGCGCTGGTTGAAAAAGCGGTCGCAATGCTTCGTGACGACAAGGTTTGCGCAGTCCTCGGTTGGCGGAAAGGTGCTTTTGACTACGACGTCACTCCTTCCCTCTTCACCGATGCCGATGATTTGGAAAACAACTTTGTTTGGAACGATTTTTGCGGCGCAAACCTCTCAAAGTATCTTGTAGCAAAAACCCGCAAGGCAGAAGGAAAGATTCTGGTTTTCTTAAAGCCCTGCGACACCTACAGTTTTAACCAACTGTTAACCGAACATCGCTTTGACCGGGAAAAGGTCTATGCCGTCGGCGTTCCCTGCAACGGCATGGCAGACATCCGCAAGATCAAAGACCTTTGCGGCGAAGGCATTGCCTCCATCACCTGTGACGGTGACGGTCTTTCGGTCGAAACCTTATACGACGGTAATAAGACCCTGGCCCTTGCCGATGTACTGGCAGAACGTTGCATCTCCTGCAAGAGCAAGAAGCACGTTGCCTTTGACGAGTTGTTGGGCGAAACGGGTGAAGTTACCGAATCCAACCGTTTTGACGAAGTAGCACGTTTGGAAAAGATGTCCGCAGACGAGCGGTTTGACTTCTGGCAAAACGAGCTCTCTCGTTGCATCCGTTGCAACGCCTGCCGTGACGTCTGCCCCGCCTGTACCTGTGAAAAGTGCGTCTTTGACAATCCCGCATCGGGAGTCGAAAACAAGGCGGCGGCAAACAGTTTTGAAGAAAAGCTTTTCCACGTCATTCGTGCATTCCATGTTGCAGGTCGCTGTACCGACTGCGGCGAATGCTCCCGCGTTTGCCCTCAACAGATCCCCCTGCACCTGTTAAATCGCAAGTTCATCCGTGATATTGACTCCTTCTATGGGGAATATCAGGCGGGTGCTGAAGTAGGCTCCCGTGCGCCGCTGGTGAACTACACCGAGGACGATTTAGAGCCGTCCGAAGTATTTGAAGGGAGGGGCGAATGATGCGTAAGTGTGAATTATCAGCAATGGATGCCCTGTTTGCCAAGATTGCAGCAGACGCTACCCTTTATCTCCCTGTAGACAATGAAACGGGCAAGGCTTCCTTCCAGAAGTGGGAAGCAGGCAAGGTGTGGAGCGATGCGCTGACCACCGTAAAAAGCCCCAAAGAGTTCTTCTTCCCCCAGATGGAGGACCTGATGGCATTTAAAACTGCAGGGAAAGCCATCGAACTGATTGATACCCGCTCCGAATCGGAAGATTTTGTAGTCTTTGGTGTCCGTGCTTGCGACGCCAAGAGTCTGGACGTTTTGGATCTGGTCTTTTTGACCGAGCCAAGAGACAGTTACTACGCCAACCGTCGGGAACATGGTACGGTCGTCACCTTGGCTTGTACCCGCCCTGCCGAGACCTGCTTCTGTCAGACCTTCGGGATTGACGCAGCAGACCCCCAAGGCGACCTGTCCCTCTGGAAAACCGAAACCGAAGTTTATTTCAAAGCCAACACCCCCAAAGGTGAAGCACTGTTGAAGAAATTAGAAGGGCTGACCATTGAAGCGGATGACTCTGCTGTTTTGGAACAGAAAGAACAGATTCGTCAAGTACTGAGCAAACTGCCCTTAAAGGACCTGACCACCGACGGGTTTGGTGGCGGAAAGACCGAAGCGCTCTTTGACCGTCCCGAATGGAAGGCCTTGTCCGAATCCTGCCTGGGTTGCGGCACCTGTACTTTTGTCTGCCCCACCTGCCAGTGCTACGACATCAAGGACTTTAACACGGGTAACGGGGTTGTACGGTTCCGTTGCTGGGATTCTTGCATGTACTCCGACTTTACCAAGATGGCACACGGTAACAACCGCCTGACCCAGACCGAACGGTTCCGTCAGCGGTTTATGCACAAACTGGTCTACTTCCCCGAAAACAACGACGGAATGTTCAGTTGCGTCGGTTGCGGTCGCTGTCTGGCATCCTGTCCGATCTCGATGAATATTGCCAAAGTAATGAAGACGCTGGGAGGAAACGAAAATGAATAACATCCAAGACCCGTTGATGCCCCATATCGGCGTGATTACCGATGTCCGCATTGACACCCCCGATATCAAGACCTTCCGCGTGGTTACCCCCGACGGAAAAAAGGCCTTTGACCATCGCCCCGGTCAGTGCGCCATGCTCTCCATCCCCGGCGTGGGCGAGGCGATGTTCTCCATCACCTCCTCCCCCACCAACGAGGAGTTTATGGAGTTCTCGATTAAAAAGTGCGGTTGCGTCACCGACTGGCTCCACCAAGCGGAAGTCGGTCAACAGTTGACCATCCGCGGACCTTACGGCAACCCCTTCCCCGTAGACACCGAGTTTGCGGGAAAGAATATGCTCTTTATCGCCGGCGGTGTCGGTCTTGCACCCCTCCGCTCGGTCATCAACTACTGCCGTCACTACCGCGACCGTTATGGTTCCATTGACATTGTATACGGTTCCCGCAGCAAGGACGATTTGCTGGACTATCAGGAAATCATCGACGAGTGGGCAACCGACAGCGGTGTGAACGTTCACCTGACCATCGACAACCCCCAGGAGGGCTGGGACGGTCATGTAGGGTTTGTTCCCAGTTATGTCAAAGAACTGGGCTTTTCCACTGACAAGACCGCCGTTCTTTGCGGTCCGCCCATTATGATTAAGTTCACTTTAGAAGGGTTGCTGGAGCTGGGCTTTGACAAGACCCAGGTTTACACCACCCTGGAACTGAAGATGAAATGCGGCATCGGCAAGTGCGGTCGTTGCAATGTCGGTTCCAAGTACGTCTGCAAAGACGGTCCTGTTTTCCGTTTTGACGAGCTGGACGAGTTGCCCGACGAGTATTGATGAAAAGGAGATAAGACTATGGAAAATATGGTAAACATTTTTCTGTTCGGAAAGAAATACCAAGTGCCCGAAAATTTGACCATTATGCGGGCAATGGAGTATGCGGGATACCAGTTGGTTCGCGGTTGCGGTTGCCGTAACGGCTTCTGCGGCGCCTGTGCCACCATCTACCGCATCCACGGTCAGCAGGAGTTAAAGTCCTGCCTGGCTTGTCAGACCAAGGTTGAAGAGGGGATGTACATTGCGACCTTGCCCTTCTTCCCGTTGGTCAAACAGGTGTACGATGTCAACACGGTCCGTCCCACCGACGCGATCATGATGCAGTTGTACCCCGAAATTTATGCTTGTATCGGTTGCAATGCTTGCACCAAGAGCTGTACCCAGGAACTGAACGTTATGCAGTACATTGCATACGCTCAGCGAGGGGATTTTGAGAAATGCGCCGAAGAGTCTTTTGACTGTGTTATGTGTGGCGTTTGCTCCTCTCGTTGCCCTGCAGGGATTTCCCATCCTCAGGTTGCCATGCTGGCTCGCCGCTTAAACGGCAAGTACCTGGCACCCAAGTCTGCTCACGTCAGCGACCGTGTACAGGAAATCAAGGACGGTACCTTTACCGACCTGATTGAAGCACTGATGCAAAAACCCATCGAGGAAATCAAAGAACTCTACAACAACCGAGATATCGAGAAATAAGGAGGGAAATGCCATGTATTCTGAACAGTTTCAAGAATCCTTAAAGAAGGTTGAAGCCGCTCGCGAGGCAAACATCGCATTAGAGCCCGCACGTATGACGGCACAACAGAAAGAAGACTTATTGGCGGAGTACCATCCCGACTATAAGCAAGGCGAGTTTGACACCTTAAAAATCGGCCCCAACGCAGGCGAAAAAGTCCCCGTTGAACTGGCTAAAATGTTACAGGCACACAGCCGCATCAAGGCATCGGATGTAGACCTGACCACCCCCGACTATGACGTTGATGTACTGATCATCGGCGGTGGCGGTGCAGGCGCTTCGGCGGCAATCGAAGCTCACGAAGCAGGCGCCAACGTTATGATTGTTACCAAGCTCCGTATCGGTGATGCCAACACCATGATGGCAGAAGGCGGTATTCAGGCGGCCGATAAACCCAACGACTCCCCCGCCACCCACTTTGTAGATGCTTTCGGCGGCGGTCACTATGCCGCAAAGCGGGAACTCTTGTCCAAACTGGTTTGCGACGCTCCCGAAGCCATTCTGTGGCTGAACGAACTGGGTGTCGAGTTTGACAAAGACGCTGACGGTACGATGGTTACCACCCATGGCGGCGGTACTTCCCGCAAGCGGATGCATGCGGCGAAGGACTACTCGGGCGCAGAGATTATGCGTACCCTCCGTGACGAAGTATTGAACCGCAGGATTCCTGTTGTTGACTTTACCGCAGCAATTGAGCTGATTTTGGACGACCAAGGCAAGGCCGCAGGTGCCGTCCTGATGAATATGGAGACCCACGAGCTGTTGGTTGCTCGTGCCAAGACCGTTATCATCGCTACCGGCGGTGCAGGTCGTATGCACTATCAAGGCTTCCCCACCTCCAACCACTACGGCGCAACTGCCGACGGTCTGGTACTGGGTTACCGTGTGGGTGCAAAGTTACTGTACGCCGAAACTTTACAGTATCATCCCACCGGTGCCGCATTCCCCGAGCAGATTTTCGGTGCACTGGTAACCGAAAAGGTCCGTTCTTTGGGCGCTAAACTGATCAACGTCAACGGCGAAGTCTTCATGCACCCCTTAGAGACCCGTGACGTTTCCGCCGCATCCATCATCCGCGAGTGCTCCACCCGCGAAAACGGTGTC
Source organism: Clostridia bacterium (assembly GCA_045655245.1). Taxonomy (GTDB): domain Bacteria; phylum Bacillota; class Clostridia; order RGIG8785; family RGIG8785; genus RGIG8785. The sequence continues at coordinate 18,885 of JAZOOX010000022.1, forward strand.
AACACCGGCAGTGGCTACGGTGTATGGTTAGACACCCCCATGATTGAAAAAATCGGCGGTGAAGGCACCATCGAGCGCCGCATCCCCGCAATGATGCGTATGTTTGAAAAGTACGGCATCGACATCCGCAAAGAACCCATCCTGGTCTACCCCACCCTGCACTACCAAAACGGCGGCTTAGACATCACTGCCGACTGTATGACCACCAACGTTGAAAACCTCTTTGTTGCAGGCGAAGCCGTTGGCGGTATCCACGGCAGAAACCGTCTGATGGGTAACTCTTTGTTAGACATCATCGTATTCGGTCGCAGTGCAGGTCAGAACGCCGCCGCAAAGGCAAAGGAAACCACCGTTGGAACTCTGACCTTAGACCATATTGAAAAGTTTGAAAACGAAATCGCCGCAGCCAAGATTGACACCGATTTGGTCTCTCCCAAACTGTTGCCCGATTATCGCAACAAATAAGGAGGCAATTATAATGAATTTATTCGGCGGTGTCATTCCCGTAACGGGAATCTCATTCCTGATTCTTTTTGTATTTACCGTTTTGTTCGTCGGCTATGCCTTGGGACGGATCACCATCAAAGGTGTTTGCCTGGGCGATGCAGGTGTGTTCGTAATTGCCCTGCTGTTTGGCGCACTGTTTTACGAGCCCCTTGCCGCACAAATGACCTTCGACGGTGTGGACTTTACCGAAAAAGCTCTGACCATCATCGAGAACTTGGGTTTGATTCTCTTCGTTACCTCGGTTGGATTTATCGCAGGACCTAAGTTCTTTGGGAATATGAAAAAGAACTTTAAGTCCTATGTCCTGTTAGGGTTCATCATCATTTTGGCAGGCGGTCTGTCTGCCGTTGCCTGCATTTTCGCAGGGGAAGTCTTTGGCTACGGCTCTTCCATTACCGAGCAAGACGGGTTTGTGGCAATGATCGTCGGGTTACTGTCGGGGTCTTTGACCTCTACTCCCGCCTTCTCCGCCGCAAAAGCCACCGTTGCCGAGCAGTATACCAGCCTGGTTTCGGTCGGTCACGGTATTGCCTACATTTTTGGCGTAATCGGCGTTGTCCTTTTTGTTCAGGTGATTCCCAAGCTGACCCGCGCCGACATGGATGCCGAACGTGCTAAAATTGCCGGTCCTGCCGAAACAGAAGAAAAGAAGAGCACTGTTGGCAAACTCCTTTCGCTGGACGGACACGGCTTTGCCGCATTTGCCCTTGCCGCAGTCTTAGGTACGATCGTCGGAAAAATTAAGATTCCGTTGTCTGCGGCGGGTCTGGACGGCACCTGTTTCTCGTTGACCACTACCGGCGGATGCCTTTTGGTATCCCTGCTCTTCGGCCACTTTGGCCGCATCGGCAAGGTAAACATAATGCCCGAAGGTCACCTTCTGAAAATCCTGCGGGAGCTGGGTCTGGTTTTCTTCCTGGTCGGCGCTGGTATCCCCGGCGGTGCAGAGTTCGTTGCCAACTTTGACATTATGTACTTTGTCTACGGAATCGTAATGACCGTCTGCCCCATGATCATCGGTTACCTTTTCGCAAAGTATGTTTTAAAACTTTCCTTGTTGAACAACCTGGGCTCTTTGACCGGCGGAATGACCTCCACCCCCGCGCTGGGCACCTTAATTGGTGTTTCCAAGACCGAGGATGTAGCTGCCGCTTACGCCGCTACCTATCCCATCGCTTTGATTGCGGTGGTACTGGTTTCCCAGTTCTTGATCATTCTGTTTTAACAATAAAAAAACGCCCCGATTTGGGGCGTTTTTTTATTGCAGTTTTAGCCAAAGGATGATACAATGGTTTAAAAAGGAGGGATCAACATGGGATTCTTTACACTGGCAAAAGACCGTTACTCGGTACGGAAATTCAAACCCGAACATCTATCCAAGGAAGAGCTTGACACGATCATAAAAGCAGGGATGGTGGCGCCTACGGGTTGCAACTTCCAGGCCTTTCGGATTTTGGTCATCAATGATGATGTGTCTGCGCCCAAGTTGGCTAAATGCACCGACAGCCACTTTAACGCCCCTGCGGCGATGGTCGTCTGCTATCACAAAAACGAGTGTTGGTATCGCAAAAAATACGACGGCGAACCTTGCGGTGTTTTGGATGCCGCGATCGTGGGCACTCATTTAATGCTCCAAGCCCACGAAATCGGAGTGGGCAGTACCTGGGTGATGAGTTTTGACCCCGCCGCCTTACGCCGTGCCTACAACATCCCCGATGAATTAGAACCTGTAGTACTTTTGGTCATGGGACATCCTGCCGAGGATGCCGCTCCTGCACCTCAGCACGATGTATTTCGTCCCGTGGAGGATTTGGTTTATTACGACACCTTTTGATTTCAATAAGTAATGGAAAAAGCACCCAAAACGGGTGCTTTTTTACATCTGAATTCAGTTTTAACAGATCCTATAGGGATTATTCTACAGTAACTGACTTTGCCAGGTTGCGGGGTTTGTCGATGTCGCAACCCTTCTCTTTCGCCACATAATAGGCAAACAACTGAAGCAGGGTTACAGCAGGCAACGACGCAAATTCGTCGGGTGTGGTCGGAATTGTCCAGACCCAATCTGCTACATCAGACAGGTCGCATCCTTCCTGGGTAACGGCCAGTACCTTTGCCCCGCGGGACTTCACTTCACGGATGTTAGCAACCATCTTGGGCAGGAGTTCCTTTTGGGTACAGAGCGCAACCACGGGCGTCCCGTCTTCAATCAAGGAGATGGTGCCGTGCTTTAACTCCCCTGCGCCATAGGCTTCGGAATGGATGTACGAGATTTCTTTAAGCTTTAACGAGCCTTCCATCGCCAAGGCATAGTCGCAGCCACGACCGATATAAAAGATGCTGGCAGCGTGAGCAAAGGCTTTGGAAAGGGATTTTACCTCGTCCCCTTTTTCAAGCACCTTTGCAACTGTTTCGGGAAGGGGAGACAGTACATCGGTCTCCACCTTTGCCAACGCCAATGCCATACGATAAATGGCCATTAACTGAGCGGAATAGGCTTTGGTGGTAGCAACGGCAATTTCAGGTCCTGCCGAGATATAAAATACATCGTCCGATTCCCGTGCAATGGTAGAACCCACCACGTTGACAATACCTAAGACCCGTGCGCCCAAGCGCTTTGCCTCCCGCAGGGCGGCAAGGGTATCGGCTGTTTCACCGGACTGGCTGATAACAACTACCAGCGTGTTTTCGTCCAGCACGGGGTTGCGGTAACGGTACTCGGATGCGATATCCACAAAAACGGGAATCCGAGCCAGTTTTTCGATGACGTACTTGCCCACCATTCCAACGTGGTAAGCAGAGCCACAAGCTACGATATGCACCGCAGAGGGCAATTTGTCAAAATGAAAACTGCCATTGTGCAGAGTACGCTTTAAAACACCAGGTTCCTCGTGCATTTCCTTTTCCATAAAGTGGGCGTACCCACCCATTTCCGCCGCATCGGTGTCCCAATCGACGTTTTGTTGCGGTTTTGCAATCGGCTGACCATCGGCGTTGAAAAATTGTGCCGCAGTTTCGGTCAAGACTGCCAGTTCCCCGTCTTCCATCAAATAGACTTTACGGGTGTAAGGAAGCAATGCAGGGATGTCGGAGGCGAGGTAGAAACCATTCTCTCCCGCACCGACTACCAGAGGACTGTCCTGACGGACGGCAATGACACGATCGGGATAATTGCGGTCCAAAACGCCCAAAGCGTACGAGCCGGAAAGGCGCGCTACCGTTTTGCGTACAGAAACCATCGGGTCGGCATCGGCATAGCGGTCTAAGAGCTGAGCAATAACCTCGGTATCCGTTTCGGAAGCAAAGACTGCGCCCGATTCTGTCAGTTCACGACGCAATTCGGCATCGTTTTCGATAATTCCGTTATGCACTACCGCAAAACGGCCCGAAGGACTTAAATGAGGATGGGCATTGGCATCAGAAGGAGCGCCGTGGGTTGCCCATCGGGTATGCCCGATACCAACCGTCCCTGAAAGGGGAGTTTCTTCCAGCCGTTCTTTTAACACACTTAAGCGGCCTTTGGCTTTAACCGCCAAAAGTCCTTCTTTGGACAGGGTGGCAACCCCTGCCGAATCGTAACCGCGATACTCCAAACGAGAAAGTCCGTCCAGTAAGAAAGGGAGCGCAAGCTCCTGTCCGATATATCCTACAATTCCACACATATTAATTCAACCTCGCTTCAATCATTTTAGTTAGGTAATCTGCTTTTTTAGTAATCAGGGCATGATTCTCTCCTTCAATCATTACCCGCACACAAGGCTCGGTACCCGAGGGGCGCACCAGCACACGACCGCGGTCGGCCAGTTCCTCTTCTACACGAGCGATTTCTTCTTGGATAACGGGGTCGGAGAGACACTCCTTTTTCTTGGTGTTTGCCACCTTGGCGTTTATAATCACCTGGGGCATAGGAGTAAACCCGTCTGCCAGCTCGGAGAGCTTTTTACCGCTGCGTCGGAGTACGGTCAACAACTGCAACGCAGTGCAAAGTCCGTCCCCCGTAGTATTACTATCTAAGAAAATGATATGTCCCGACTGTTCCCCGCCGATACAATAGCCCGAACGGACCATTTCCTCTAACACATAGCGGTCGCCCACATCGGTACGGACAATGTTGATGCCCCGCTCCTTTGCGGCGAGAATCAGACCCAGATTGGTCATGACCGTGGTTACCAGAGTGTCTTTTTTCAACAAGCCACGGGATTTTAAGTCGTCGGCACAGATGAACATAATCTTATCACCATCCACCAGACGACCGGTTTCGTCTACTGCCAGTACACGGTCAGCATCGCCGTCAAAGGTCAACCCCAAGTCAACGTCAATTTTACGGACATATTCGCAAAATTCCCGAGGATGGGTGGAACCGCAGTTGGCGTGGATGTTGGTACCGTTGGGGTGATTATGTACCGCATAGACATCGGCACCCAGGTCGACCAGCACCCGCACGGTGGTTTCATACGATGCACCGTTGGCACAGTCCACGGCGATACGCATTCCGCGAAGGTCGCCTGTAATCGTGCTTTTAGCGTGGTCAATATACTCCTGCGCTGCAGTCTTTAAGACTTCGGTATGGCCGACGGCATCCCCTGTAGGCAGTACCGGGTCTTCCGATTCATCCAGTACGATCCGTTCGATACGATGTTCCAATCGGTCAGACAGTTTATAGCCGTTGGCATTAAAAATCTTGATACCGTTAAACTCGGCGCTGTTGTGGGAAGCAGAAATCACAACGCCTGCATCGGCACCGTGCTTACGGGTCAAATATGCTACGGCAGGAGTGGGTATAACACCCAACTGCACTACCTTTGCCCCGGCAGAGCAAAGTCCCGCAATCAACGCACCTTCCAGCATATCCCCCGAAAGACGGGAGTCCTTGCCAATAAACACTGTAGGTTTGTGAGACAGTTCGCGGGTCAGGACATACGCACAGGCACGACCGATTGCCAGCGCCATTTCGCAAGTGAGTTCGGAATTGGCAACGCCCCGCACTCCATCGGTGCCAAAGAGGCGTCCCACTTTGGAGGAGTCCCCGGCAAAAAGAGCGTCTAAGCGCTTGGCATGAAACCCTGCGCGGTTCTTTTGCTCGGATTGCAAAAACTTGCGGTGGTCCCCGTCATAGTTATTGCGGATTTCCTCGGCACAGTCGTCGTAACGAACGCGAATGTCAGTCAGTCCCAAAAGAAAATCAGCTGAAACGCGAAAGAGCAACGACATCTGACGGATGGAATCGTGGTCAGGCTGACTGGATCCCGACTCCCACATGGCAACGGTGGAGCGGGAAACACCCAGTTTTTCGGCCAATCGTTGTTGGCTTAAGTTGGCTTCTTTACGAAGCAGTTTCATTGGATTCATTTTGTCACCTCTTCTTTCATTATAGGTTTTGTTGCCCAAAAGAGTCAACGGATTCTTGACATTTTCGGTCAAGTTTGTTGACATTATTATTTCCCAAAAAAAGAAAGGGTCGGAATCGACCCTTTTATTCGTTTTCGGGAATTTGTACGGGATCATCCGAGAAGTAAATTGCACGGATGTCTGCCATTTCCTGAATATGTTTTTCGCCGCGGACAACATAGGAAACACCGCCGATGTCCTGTGCCGTTGAGGGCAACATAAACATATACACACGGTCGGTGGAGATTTTGGGTGCCAGCATAGCGTACTTGGTGATCTGCGCCATAGAAAGGCTGGTGTCCACTGCTTCGGTCAGCACTTTTGCAATATTGTCCACCTTCCCCAGGTAGCGCAGGTTGACCTTTTGGTCGATGAAGCATTTGATGAAGTATTGTTGTGCCGAAACGCGGCCCAGGTCACCGTTGACATAACCGCTTCTGAACCGGACAAACTGTTCAGACTTTTCGCCGTTTAAAACCTGGCGGCCTGCGTCAATATGGATATGCAAGTTTTGAATGGGATCGTCATAGTGCATCCCCGGTTGGGGTACGTCTACTTCAACCCCCCCTAAAATGTCAATAACCTCGCGGAAGCTGGAAGTATCCAGCTTCACGAAATGGTGAATGGGCAAGCCCGTAATTTCACGGACGGCACGGATTAATATTTCTTCTTCCGAGTCCACCTTTCCCTGTTTGAACAGCGAAACGCCGACCCCGTAAGCTTCGTTGATTTTACGATAGCGACCCTCGATTAACAAGCGGGTATCCCGAGGGATGGAGATGGTGGAAAGGTCCCCGTTATCGGTATTTAAACTGGCTAAAATAATGGTGTCAGTCAAGGAAGCAACCCTGTCCTTCCCAAAGACCAGGACGTTGACGCGGTTGGACTCGATGGGGTCGCCGCCGATCATCACATTGCCGACCTGCGGGGTCAAATGCAACCCCAAAAGGATACCGCCGCCAATGGCCAGAAACACGCACATTGCCATTGCTATTGTCTTGAAAAATACACGCATATTCATAGAAACAACCTCGATGTTCTTTCGTTTATAAAAAAATCCTCCGCAGATGGTACAAGTCTATCATACCACCAACGGAGGAAAATTACAAGTACTTAATTCGAAGATATCTTTTTCAGGATATAAGGGGCAACTTCGTCCTGGGCGATCTTTAGGGTATAAGACAGTTCCTGGTGGAGTTGATGCTCCCCTTCTTTAAGGATCCCCTCTTCCACCGCCCAAAGGCGTTTGCCCGCCTGCTCTTTTTCTTCCCGCTTGCGGTGCAGGGCAATGATCAGCCGTAAAAGTTCTAATTGGTCGCCTTTTTTTAAGATTTGTCTAAAGTACTGCTGCCGTTCCCGGTCGTTTTCGATCCAGGAAAGGGGTGCACTGTCCGCCTCTTCCAACAGACGGTCCACCCGTGAGGAGTCCAAAAGGGGTCGGAGTTTCTTTTCCGCAGTGTCTACGGGCAGGAAAAGCAGAGTGCGGTCGGTTTCGTCTACCGAGCGGAGACGGTAGTAGTCCCGGGTGTTACCCACCACTGTCTTTGATTCGATTTCTTCAATAATACACACCCCTACGCCCAGATAAAACACGCGTTCATTCTTCCGAAACATCCGATTCACTCCCTTCAAACTAATTATACCACTTTTCAGGAAACAATTTCAAATGGGCATTTTTCACAAAAATTTCGTTCAATTCAGATAGGCAATCATTGCATTTAAATAAGCCGCAAACGCCAACCAGATCAGGTACGGGATAAACAGATACCCCGCCAAAGGACGGCATTGATACAACGAGATTGCCGTCCAGAGTGCCGCCCCAAACAAAAGCAGTAACAGCACAAAGGATGCCCACAGGGCTTGTGCGTTAAAGAAGAGCAAGGGCCACAAGAAATTTAACAGCAACTGGACACAAAAGAGCAACAAACTCTTGACACATCCCCGATTATAGGCAATGACGGCGGAGATGCCCATCAGCGTGTACAAGATCGACCACACAATGGGGAACAGAATGGGTGGCGGCGCCAGAGGCGGTTGCACCACAGTCTCGTAAAAATCAGTGCCGCCCCGGGTCAATAGTGCGGCAAGCCCTCCTGCCACCAAGGGCAGAATAAACCAAAAAATGCGAAGATAGGTTTGTTTTTTCATACTTTTGTCTCCTTTCCCTTTATTGTATGAATTTTCCTGAAATTTATACAGAGGAATTGACAAGCGCACCATGGCATAGTATAATTAAAGATGTCTTTGGGGCGGGGTGCAATTCCCCACCGGCAGTAACAGCCTGCGAGCCGCTTTTGCGGTTGACTCGGTGTGATTCCGAGGCCGACGGTACAGTCCGGATGAGAAAAGACGGCAGGAGTGTTTGTGTCCGTCCCCCGTGGACGGACTTTTTTATTGGAGGCTTATAATGAAAAACAAATCCCTGAACTTACTGGTCAAACTGGCAATGCTCTCGGCGGTGGCAATGGCACTGATGCTCTTTGAATTCCCTCTGCCATTTATCGCGCCGCCCTTTTACGAAATCGACCTCAGCGAGGTCCCTGTTCTGATTGGGGCGTTTGCATTCGGTCCTTGGGCGGGTGCCATCGTTGAAGGCGTAAAAATTCTTTTGAACCTGCTGATTAACGGCACCGTTACCGCAGGGATTGGGGAGCTTTCCAACTTTGTTCTGGGTGTGGTCTTCGTCCTGCCTGCCGCCTGGGTCTATCAGAAAAACAAAACGAAAAAAGGTGCCCTGTACGGATTGCTTACGGGGACGGTCCTGCTGTTGGTACTGGGTTGCTTCATTAACGCCTTTGTTATGCTCCCTGCTTACGGCAACGCCTTTGGAATGCCTATTTCCGCCTTTGTGGATATGGCAGCGCAGATTCATCCCTCCATTGACACGGTATTGGAATTCGTCCTCTTTTGCGTTTTGCCTTTTAATCTGATCAAGGCAGTGCTGGTCTCGGTCATTACCCTTTTGATTTACAAAAAACTTTCCCCCGTTCTCCATTGACAGCTGTCGAATTTTGTGTATAATAATGGTATAAGGAGTGATACAAATGTGGAAAGAATTTAAGGAATTTGCATTCAAAGGAAATGTCATTGACCTGGCTGTCGGTATGGTTGTCGGTGCCGCTTTCACCTCCATCGTCAAATCACTGGTCGCCGATATCATCACCCCCTTGATCGGTGTATTAACCAAAGGCGTGGACTTTAAAAATCTGCAGTTCGTTCTCGCCACCGACCCCGCTACGGGAGAGGTTACCTCTGCCCTGACTTACGGCGCGTTTATCCAGAATGTAATTGACTTTTTCATCGTTGCCTTCTCCATCTTTGCGGTGGTTAAGGTCATCAACACCGCCAAGAAAAAGTTTGAAAAAAAGGAAGCGGTTGTGGAAGAAGTGGTCGAAGAGCCCAAACCCACCTCCGAAGAACTGCTGGCTGAGATTCGCGACCTGTTAAAAGAAAAGCAATAAAAAAGGGAGCGTTTACGCTCTTTTTTTGTATGGGAAACAGTTGAAATCGATGTTTTTCTATGCTAGAATACTCTTAAGGTCATAAGTGTACTACTCTCAAGATTACCGAAAGCACGCTTCGTCTTTCCATCGGCGAGGGTATTGGAATATGCCGTCCGAGAACCGTACATACTGATTGAAAATGACCGGAACTCTGTTTGTGTCCTGAAGAAAACCGTTTAAAAACCTGCCTGAAGAGCATTTCTTCCTGCAGGGTGAATCATAAGGAGGAATAATAATGAAGAAGTATGTTTGTGACGCTTGCGGTTGGGAGTATGACGAGGAAGTAGGTGCTCCCGATTTGGGTATTGCCCCCGGCACCAAGTTCGAGGATCTGCCCGACGATTTTGAATGCCCCCTCTGCGGTGTGGGCAAGGACATGTTCTCCGAAGCATAAGCAAACAGAAAAAAAAGCGAAGCCAAACGGCTTCGCTTTTTTGTTATTTCTTAAGTTTATTCCCGACGACATCGAGCAGTTCTTTCTCGAAGTCTTCCAGAGAGATGGCACCCAAGTCCTCACCCGAGCGGTGACGGACCGAGACGGTGCCGTTTTCGATATCCTTGTCGCCCAGGATGACCATATAAGGTACTTTTTCCATCTGAGCGTTACGGATTTTATACCGCAGGGTGTTGGAACTGTCGTCTACGGTGACGCGGTACTTCTGTGCCGACAGGCGGTTTTTGATGTCCTCGGCGTACTCTAAAGCACGATCGGTAATCGTCAGGATGCGTACCTGTTCGGGGGACATCCAAGTGGGCAGAGCACCTGCATACTTTTCGATGAGGTATGCCAGGGTGCGCTCGTAGCAACCGAGGCTGGTACGATGGATGATATAGGGCAGTTTCTTCTGACCGTCGGTATCAATATAGTACATCCCGAACTTCTCTGCCAGCAACATATCGATCTGGATGGTAACGATGGTGTCTTCCTTACCGAATACGTTTTTATACTGAACGTCCAGCTTGGGACCGTAGAATGCCGCTTCGTCGATGCCGATCTCGTACTCGACGCCCAGATTTTCCAAGATCTTAGCCATGGTTGCCTGTGCTTCTTCCCACTGTTCGGCAGTACCTTCGTACTTGGCGGTATTGGCGGGATCCCATTGAGAGAAGCGGAAGGTACAGTCTTCCAGCAAACCGATGGTGCCTAAGAAATACTTACAAAGATTCAAGCAGTCCTCGAACTCGGCTTCCAACTGGTCGGGACGGAGTACCAGGTGACCTTCGGAGATCGTGAACTGGCGGACACGGATGAGACCGTGCATTTCGCCCGAATCTTCGTTACGGAAGAGGGTCGATGTCTCGCCCAAGCGCATGGGCAGGTCGCGGTAGCTTCTTGCCTGATTTAAATAGACCTGATACTGGAAGGGGCAGGTCATAGGACGGAGGGCAAAACATTCTTTGGTCTCGTCGTCAGCGTCACCCAAGACAAACATTTCGTCACGGTAGTGGTCCCAGTGCCCGGAAATGCGGTAGAGGTCACGTTTTGCCAGCAAGGGAGTCTTGGTCAAAAGGTAGCCGTGCTCCTGCTCGACATCCTCGACCCAACGCTGTAAGAGCTGGATGACACGACTGCCCTTGGGCAGCAAGATGGGCAGGCCCTGACCGATGGAGTCCACGGTGGTGAAGAATTCCAGTTCACGGCCCAGCTTGTTGTGGTCACGGCGGCGGGCTTCTTCACGGGCGGTAATGAACACGTCCAGTTCGTCCTTGCTCTGGAAGGCGATGCCGTAGATGCGCTGGAGCATCTTGTTCTTTTCGTCCCCCCGCCAGTAAGCGCCTGCGCAGGAAAGGAGTTTTAATGCATTGCCCTTAACCCGGCCGGTAGAGTCTAAGTGCGGGCCTGCGCAAAGGTCCACGAACTCACCCTGCTGATAGAAGGAGATTTCTTCGCCGTCGGGCAGGTCGTTGATCAGTTCGATTTTATAGGGTTCGTCCGCCATTTTTGCCAGTGCCTCGGCTTTGGGGAGAACAAACCGCTCGATCTTCAGCTTTTCTTTGCAGATTTTTTTCATTTCAGCTTCGATGGTTTCCATTACCTCGGGGGTAAAGGGGATATCGATGTCTACGTCATAGTACCACCCTTCGGCGATAGCAGGACCGATCGCCAGTTTCGCCTGAGGGTACAGGCGTTTGATTGCCTGCGCCATAATATGGGAGCAGGTGTGCCAATAAGTCTTTTTGAATTCAGGATTTTCAAAGGTATACTCGTTGCTCATCATAAACCTCCTAAAATAAAAAATCCCCACCCCTGACGATGGTCAGGGGTGGGATAAACAGTTATCTCACGGTTCCACCCTGATTACAGGAAAACCTGTCACTTTTTCAGGCGATGACGGGCCCAACCGTCCGACTTATGCATCCGCTTTCTCGTCGGCGACTCCGAGGCGGTAACAGCAGGTGACCGGACGACCCCGCTCTCAGCGTATCGCGGCGCCTCTCTGATTCCGTCTTTCCTGATGCCATATCCTCATCATTGTCTCTTATCATTTTAGCACATCGAAAAGATGATGTCAAGCAAAAACGGAGCCTTATGGCTCCGCTTTTTTAGAATAGTCCGGTAATCACACCGTTATCATCCACGTCGATTTTCTCGGCGGCGGGGACAGGCGGCAGACCGGGCATGGTCATAATATCGCCGGTCAAAACAACCACAAAACCTGCGCCTGCAGAAACACGGACGTTTTTAATGGTGACGGTAAAGCCTTCGGGCGCACCCAGCTTGGTGGCGTCGTCCGAAAAACTGTACTGGGTTTTTGCCATACAAACAGGCAGGTTGCCGTAACCCAGTTCGGTGAGCCGTACCAGTTGCTTTTTGGCAGCAGGGAGGATGGAGATGCCGTCTCCGCCGTAAATCTTTTGAACGACAGCGGTAATCTTTTCCTCTAAAGACAGGTCGGTATCGTAACTGTAGGCAAAGTGATTTTCCTGTTCACAAAGGCGAACCACCTCTTCTGCCATAGCGATGCCGCCGTTGCCGCCTTCAGCCCATACATTGGACAAAACGACGTTAACGCCCAGCGCTTTACACTGTTCAATGATGCATTCGATTTCGCGGTCGGTGTCGGTGGGGAAGCGGTTGACCGCTACAACCGATGGGAGACCGTAAACATCTTTAATATTGGACACGTGACGGAGCAGATTGGGGATGCCCTTTTCCAACGCTTCGACATTCTCGGTGCCCAGTTCGGTCTTGGCAAGACCACCGTGCATTTTAAGGGCGCGGACCGTAGCCACCACCACGACTGCCGATGGGGTCAGACCTGCGGCGCGGCATTTGATATCCAAAAATTTCTCAGCGCCCAAGTCAGCACCAAAACCAGCCTCGGTAATAACATAATCGCCCAGTTTCATTGCCATGGTAGTAGCGATAACCGAGTTACAGCCGTGAGCAATGTTGGCAAAAGGACCGCCGTGAACAAAGGCGGGAGTGCCTTCCAGGGTTTGTACCAGGTTGGGTTTTAAGGCGTCTTTTAAAAGTGCGGTCATGGCACCTTGTGCATTTAACTGCCCTGCGGTCACCGGCTCGTCCTGATAGGTGTAGCCGACGATGATGCGGGAAAGACGTTCTTTTAAGTCACGAATGGAGGTTGCCAGACAGAGCACTGCCATAATCTCGGAGGCAACGGTGATGTCGTACCCGTCCTCCCGGGGGACGCCATTGACCCGACCGCCCAGGCCGTCGGTTACATGGCGAAGCTGGCGGTCGTTCATGTCCACACAGCGTTTCCAGGTAATGCGACGGGGATCAATGTTGAGTTTGTTGCCCTGGTAGATATGGTTGTCCAGCATAGCGGCAAGAAGGTTGTTCGCTGCGCCGATGGCGTGGAAGTCACCCGTAAAGTGGAGGTTGATCTCCTCCATGGGGACGACCTGTGCGTAACCGCCACCTGCCGCACCGCCCTTAACACCGAAAACAGGGCCTAGGGACGGCTCACGCAGGGCGACCATTACGTTTTTGCCGATTTTACGGAGACCGTCTGCCAAGCCAATGGTGGTTGTGGTCTTGCCCTCCCCTGCAGGGGTGGGGGTAATGGCGGTCACCAAAATCAGTTTGCTGTCCCGCTCCGGCAGATCGCGGAGCAGGGACAGGTCTACTTTTGCCTTGTTAGAGCCATAGGGTTCCAGGTATTTGGGGTCAATGTTTGCCGTTGCGGCAATCTCGGTAATGGGTTTTAATGTCACAGACTGAGCAATTTCAATATCCGTTTTCATAACAGACTCCCCTTTTACTTAAAATACTTTACTGCAGAGCGGAAGATACCCATATCATAATTGCCCTCTACGTTCTTGTAGAGGTTGGGGCCAATGCGTTCGCTGTGGCCCATCTTGCCCAGGACACGGCCGTCGGGAGAAGTAATGCCCTCGATGGCGAAAGCAGAACCGTTGGGGTTATGGAGAATATCCATAGACGGGTTGCCGTCGAAGTCGGCGTACTGGGTTGCGATCTGACCGTTTTCAGCCAATTGGGCAATCACCGCATCAGATGCGAAGAAACGTCCTTCACCGTGGGAAATCGGAACGGTAAATACGTCGCCTACGTTGGTTTCCATCAACCAGGGAGACCGGTTGGAAGCAACACGGGTACGAACGATGCGGGACTGGTGACGGGCGATGGTGTTGAATGTCAGTGTGGGGCTTTCGGCTGTTGCGGTACGGATTTCGCCGTAGGGTACCAGACCCAGTTTGATCAGTGCCTGGAAGCCGTTGCAGATACCGCACATCAGACCGTCACGGTTGTTTAAGTGTTCTGCCACCTGCTCGGCAATCTTGGGATTGCGGAAGAAGGCGGTAATAAACTTACCCGAACCGTCGGGTTCGTCACCGCCGGAGAAGCCGCCGGGGAGCACGATCATCTGTGCCTGTTTCATTGCCTCGGCAAAGGCATCAACCGAACGGTTAATCCCCTCTTCGGTGAGGGTGTTCAGTACAAAAATCTGAGTCTTACCGCCTGCCGCCTCGATGGCGCGGGCAGTGTCATACTCGCAGTTGGTGCCGGGGAATACGGGCAGTAATGCCAAAGGCTTTGCAACACCGGTCTTGGGTTTTGCCCAAGCGGTTGCGGGGGCAGAGAAGGTCTTTAATGCAGAGTTTGCCTTGGCATCCTTGGTATAAACGGGTTCCAACTTACCCTCGTAAACGGTCAGCAGGTCAGACAGGTTTAAGGTTTTGTCGCCGAAGGTCAGGGTGGGCGCTTCGGTGGTATAGCCCAGCAGAGTGCCGCAATCACAAGGCTCGGTCAGTTCCAAAATAAAGGAGCCGTAAGCGTAACCGAAGATTTCTTTCAGGCTGATCTTTTGGTCATAAGCAAAGCCGATGTTGTTACCGATGGCCTGTTTGAAGATGGCTTCAGCCACACCGCCATAGGTGGGGGTGTAAGCGGCAACACAACGACCGCTCTTAACGACCTCATGGACTTTTGCTGCCAGTTTTAAGAAGGAATCGGTTTTGGGCAAGCCGTTTGTATCCGTTTCGGGACGGAGCCAAATGACGGGGTGCCCTGCTTTTTTAAATTCGGGGGTACAGACTTCGGAAACGTGCCCGGTAGTAACGGCGAAAGAAACCAAAGTCGGGGGAACATCCAGATCCTCAAAGCTACCGCTCATCGAGTCTTTACCGCCGATGGAGCCCATGCCCAAATCCAGTTGGGCAGAGAATGCGCCCAAGAGTGCAGACAGAGGTTTGCCGAAACGGCGAGGGTCGTTTTTCGGTTTTTCGAAGTATTCCTGGAAGGTCAGGTAGGTGTCCTCCATAGAAGCACCTGCGGCGGCAAGTTTTGCCACCGATTCAATGACGGCGAGGTAAGCACCGTGATAGGGGCTCTTCTCGGTAATCATCGGGTTGTAACCCCAAGCCATGTACGAGCAGGTGGGGGTATATCCGTAGCGGACAGGGATGGTATGAACCATTGCCTGAGACGGGGTACGCTGTTCGCGACCGCCGAAGGGCATAATAACCGTTCCTGCGCCGATGGTGGAGTCAAAGCGTTCGGACAGACCCTGCTTGGAGCAGACGTTCAAGTCCCCGACCAACGATTCCATTCCGCAGGCGAAGCATGCAGGGGTCTCTTTTTCGTAGGATTCGGGCTTTAACAGATGCATATCGGTATGCTTTTCCGCACCATTGGAGTTTAAGAACTCGCGGGAGAGGTCAACGATCATAGTGTCCCGCCAGGTCATCTGCAGACGGGGATCTGCCTGGACAGTTGCCACAACGGTGGCTTCCAGGTTTTCGGTGTCCGCCAGTTTTAAGAAAGTATCCAGGTCCTTGGGGTCCAGTACAACTGCCATACGCTCCTGAGATTCGCTGATGGCGAGTTCTGTACCGTCCAGACCTTCATACTTCTTGGGAACGCGATCTAAGTTAATCAACAGACCGTCTGCCAGTTCGCCTACTGCCACCGAAACGCCGCCTGCGCCGAAGTCGTTACACCGCTTGATGATGCGGGTTGCTTCAGGGTTGCGGAAGAGACGCTGGAGTTTGCGTTCTTCGGGAGCGTTCCCCTTCTGTACCTCGGCACCGCAGGATTCCAGCGATTCCAGGGTATGAGATTTAGACGATCCGGTTGCACCGCCGCAACCGTCTCGGCCCGTTCTGCCGCCTAAAAGGACGATGACATCCCCCGGGGCGGGCTGGAGACGAACGACGTTTTCTTGAGGAGCGGCGCCCAAAACGGCACCGATTTCCAAACGTTTTGCGGCATAACCTTCGTGGTAAAGTTCGTCTACCTGGGAGGTTGCCAAGCCGATTTGGTTACCATAAGAACTGTAACCTGCAGCGGCAGTGGTTACCAGTTTACGCTGAGGCAGTTTTCCTTCCATCGTTTCGGAGATGGGGCGCAAGGGGTTGGCGGCACCCGTTACACGCATTGCGGCGTAAACATAGGAACGGCCGGATAAGGGGTCACGGATGGCACCGCCGATACAGGTGGCGGCACCGCCGAAGGGTTCGATTTCAGTGGGATGGTTGTGGGTCTCGTTTTTAAAGAGGAGCAACCAGGGCTCGGGACCGTTTTCGGTCTCCACCGTCATTTTGACGGTACAGGCGTTGATTTCTTCCGATTCGTCCAGCTTGGGGAGTTTGCCGTCAGCCTTTAACTGACGGGCGGCAAGGGTAGCAACGTCCATCAGGGTCATGGGCTTTTCTTCACGGCCCAACGCCTTGCGGGATGCTTTGTACCGTTCAAATGCCTGTTCCAGCATCGGGTCTTCGAAAGAAACGCTGTCGATGTGGGTTAAGAAGGTGGTATGACGGCAGTGGTCCGACCAATAAGTATCGATCATACGGATCTCGGTCAGGGTGGGATCACGGTGCTCGGTCTTGAAGTAGTCCTGGCAGAACTTTAAGTCGTCCAGGTCCATTGCCAGACCCCAGGTTTTGGAGCATTCGGCAAGGGCGTCCATATCCATGTCCAAGAAGCCTTCAACCGTTTTGACCATTTCGGGAACATCGTATTCCACTTTTAAGGTCTCCACCGGTGCTAAGGATGCAATACGGGCTTCTACGGGGTTGACCACATAGTGGCGGATGCGTTCTTCATCCGCGTCAGTGAGGTTGCCGTAGAGCGCATAGACACGGGCGGTACGAATAATCGGCTCGGAAGACGGGTCGATTAAGCGAAGGCACTGACAGGCAGAGTCGGCACGCTGGTCAAATTGACCGGGCAGGTACTCCACTGCAAAGATGCGGTCGGCTTTGGGCAGGTCGTAGGAGATCGTATCGACCTGCGGCTCGGAAAATACAGTGTCCAGACTCTGTTCCCAAAGGGATGCGGAAATATCCTCCACATCATAGCGCTGGAACAGACGCAGACCTGTGAGGTTTTTCATTTCCAGCAGAGTGGTCAGGTCACGGAAAAGCGCAGTGGCTTCGTGGGTCTGACCTTCGATTTTTTCAACATATACGCGGTATACCATTATTCCTTCCCCTCCAGTATTCGCAGTGCGCGGGCGCCGATATCCGAGCGGCAGAATCCGTTTTTGAAATCTACCTTTTCACACTCGGCATAAGCGCGGCTGATGGCTTGTTGTAATGTGGGAGCGGTAGCACAAACGCCTAAGACCCGTCCCCCTGCGGAAACGAGACCGTCTTCGGTCTGTTTCGCGCCTGCCACAACGATCATGGTGTCGGCAGACGGTTCGGGCAGGCGGATGGGACAACCGCTTTCGTAAGCTTGGGGATAACCTTTCGATGCTAAGATGACACAACAAGCGGCGCCATCCAAGAACTGCAGGTCAACCTCGTGCAACCGTTTTTCGGCAACGGCTTGCATAACGGTCAGCAGGTCGGTCTTGAGCAGGGGCAGAACCACCTGGGTTTCGGGGTCGCCGAAACGACAGTTATACTCGATGACCTTGGGACCGTCGGGGGTAATCATCAGACCGAAGTACAGGCAACCCGAAAAGGGTCTGCCTTCGGCTTTCATGGCACGGATGGTGGGCAGGAAGATGGTTTCCATGCACTCCTCTGCCAGTTCTTTGGTATAGCAGGGGTTGGGAGCGATAGTGCCCATCCCGCCGGTATTCAAACCGGTGTCGTTGTCACCTGCACGTTTGTGGTCCATGGACGATACCATCGGTTTTAAGGTCTCTCCGTCGGTAAATGCCAGTACCGAGACCTCGGGACCGGTTAAAAATTCTTCGATGACGACGCGGCTTCCGCTTTCACCAAAAACACGGTCCTCCATCATGGAACGGACAGCGGCTTCGGCTTCTTCACGGGTTTGGGCGATAATAACGCCTTTGCCCAGCGCCAGACCGTCAGCCTTGATCACGGTGGGGATGGGAGCGGTCTTTAAGTAATCCAGTGCCGCGGTAACGTCGGTAAAGACTTCGTAAGCGGCGGTGGGAATGTTATATTTTTTCATCAGATTTTTAGAAAAGACCTTGCTTCCCTCGATCTGTGCCGCGGCGGCGTTGGGGCCAAAGCAGGGAATGCCCAGTTTGGAGAGTTCATCCACACAACCCAAAACCAGCGGGTCGTCAGGTGCGACGACGGCGAAGTCAATGGTGTTGGACTTGGCAAACTCAACAATAGCGGGGATGTCCTTGGCGCCGATGGCAACGCAGGTGGCATCCTGAGCGATGCCGCCGTTGCCCGGCAAAGCGTAAATCGTTTCAACCGTAGGGTTTTCTTTCAGTTTTTTGATGATGGCGTGCTCACGCCCGCCACCACCGACAACCAGTATCTTCATCAGATGTTCTCCTATCAATGGTGGAATAAGCGCATTCCGGTGAATGCCATAGTGATGCCGTTTTCGTTACAACAATTGATAACAACATCGTCACGGATGGAGCCGCCCGGCTCGGCAATGTAGGAAACGCCGCTGCGGAGGGCGCGTTTGATGTTGTCATCAAAGGGGAAGAATGCATCCGAGCCTACTGAAACGCCGGTGATTCCGTCCAGGTAAGCGCGTTTTTCTTCACGGGTTAAAGGCGCGGGTTTGACCGAGAAGTAGTTTTCCCATACACCGTCTGCCAGTACTTCATCACAGTCGTCGGACAGATAAACGTCGATCACATTGTCACGGTCGGGACGACCCATGGTTTCCAAGAAGGGCAGAGCCAGTACCTGGGGATGCTGACGGAGATGCCACAAGTCGGCTTTGTTGCCTGCCAGGCGGGTACAATGGATACGGGACTGCTGTCCTGCACCTACACCGATTGCCTGACCGTCAACAGCGTAGCAGACCGAGTTGGATTGGGTATACTTTAAGGTGATCAGCGCAATAATCAGGTCACGGATTGCCGATTCGGGCAGGTCCTTCTTCTCGGTGACGATGTTCGTCAGCAGGTCACGGTCGATCTTAAACTCGTTACGACCTTGTTCGAAGGTGATGCCGTAAACCTGTTTCCGTTCGATAGGAGCGGGTTTGTAGTTTTCGTCAATCTGAACGATGTTATAGTTGCCCTTGCGCTTAGACTTCAAGATTTCCAGGGCTTCGGGCTGGTAACCGGGAGCGATAACGCCGTCGGATACTTCGCGTTTGATCAGCAATGCGGTAGTAACGTCGCAAACGTGGGGCAGGGCGATCCAGTCACCGAAGGAGGACATTCTGTCAGTACCCCGGGCACGGGCGTAGGCACAAGCCAGGGGGGATTCGTCTAAGCCTTCGATGTCGTCTACAAAACAAGCTTTTTTCAACGCATCGGACAGGGGCAGACCAACCGCTGCAGAAGTGGGACTGACGTGCTTGAAAGAGGTGGCGCAGGGCAACCCCAGCGCTTCTTTGATCTCTTTCACCAGCTGCCAGCTGTTAAAAGCGTCCAAGAAGTTGATGAATCCGGGTTTACCGGAGAGGATGGTGATGGGCAGTTCCCCCTCCTCCATAAAGATGCGGGAGGGTTTTTGGTTGGGGTTACAACCGTATTTCAGTTCCAGTTCGTTCATTTTGGTCACCTCTTATTTGTTTTGGTTGATCATGCGATTTTCAATGGCGCCCGTCTCCAAATCAATATAACGGACATAAAGAGAGATGCGGTTGTTTTCATCGAGGGCGTTCCAAATGTCGGAGGTAAAGCCGTCGATGTCGTTGGGAATGGAAACCCGCTCCGGTTCACCGCAGAAGGTGGGGATGGGGTTGCCGTCGCAAACGTAAGTGTGGATCAAGTGACCAACGCCGGGAATGGCTGCATAGTCGTAAGTAAAGCGATTGCAGGCAGAGCCTTCGGCATCGGCACTCTTTAAAATGCTCATCTGATACGAAACGTCGCCCTTGTCAAAGGTCAGCATACCGCTGATGCGAGGGGTGAAGTTGGGGGCATCAGGCTCGAACTCGCGGGACTTTAAGGCCTCGGAGAAGGAAAGACCTGCATTGATGCCGTCAACCACCGTGTCGGTCTGGTCCCCGTTGGTGACGACCAGGTGGTTTTTCACCTTGCGGATGGGCGAGTAGATAATCAGGGACGGGTCCTCGACCTTTGAAGCATCAAAGGGGTGGATGATAACTTCTTCCCCGTTTTCCACAAAGATGCGGTTACGGCTGTTGGCGCTTCTGCCCATGATGAAATAGGCAGTTACGGCGTGCTTGCCGTCAGCGCTTTTGCCCAGCAGGACACCGCGACCGGGGTAGGAGTTGCCGCCGATAACTTCGGCAATGGAATCGATTGCGTATACGTTCATATCAGTTACCTTCCTTTCGGATTTGTTGGGACATAAACTCTGCAGCTCGGGGAAGCAAAATCCACTCGGCCTGTTCCATGACCCGTTTCTGTAAAATTTCGGGGGTGTCCCCTGCTTCGATGTCGACAGCTTTTTGGAACAGGATGCGGCCGCCGTCAGGAATCTCGTTAACCAGGTGAACGGTTGCGCCCGTCACCTTAACCCCTTTGTCCAAGGCGGCTTGGTGGACTTTCAGTCCGTAAAAACCTTTGCCGCAGAACGAAGGAATCAGCGAGGGGTGGACGTTGATGATGCGGTCCTCGTAGGCCTTGATGAAGTTTTGGCCCAAGATTTGCAAAAACCCTGCCAAAACCACCAGTTCAATGCCTTCCTGCTTCAATACTGCAAGGAGCTCGGTTTCGAAGGCTTCCCCCCGTTTTGCGATGGTGACCGCTTTCACCCCGTGATTGGCGGCGCGGGTCAGTGCAAAGGCATCGGCGTGGTCGGAAACGACCAGACTGATACGGCCCGACCGGAGTTCATCGCGGGACTGGGCATCCAAAAGAGCCTGGAGGTTGGTACCGCCCCCCGATACCAAAACGGCAATGCGGACAGGGGTTAGCATAAGATAACCCCTTCCTCACTCTCGACGGTCTTGCCCAGGATATAAGCATCTTCGCCGTGAGCGCGGAGGATCTCGAGGGCTTTATCGGCATCCTCGGGAGCAACGGTGACCACCATACCGACACCCATATTGAAGGTGTTGTACATATCCCGCTCGGGGATGTCACCGCATTTTGCCAGGTAATCAAAAATCGGCAGAACGCGAACGTCAGATTTTTTGATTTCAGCGGCAATGCCCTTGGGCAGTGCGCGCGGGATGTTCTCGTAAAAACCGCCGCCGGTGATATGGGAAACGGCTTTGACGGAAACAGCATCGAAGAGCGCCAACATCGGCTTAACATAAATCTTGGTGGGGGTCAGTAAAGTCTCGCCCAAAGACTTGCCGCCCAGTTCTGCAACGGGGGCTTTTAAGTCGGCGTTTTCCACATCAAAGACCTTACGCACCAGCGAGAAGCCGTTAGAGTGTACACCCGACGAAGGCAGGGCAATCAGCACATCCCCTGCTTTGATGGTGTTGCGGTCGGGGACTTTATTGCCGTCTGCCATACCCACGGCAAAACCTGCCAGATCGTACTCGTCTACGGGATAAAAGCCGGGCATTTCAGCCGTTTCACCGCCGATTAATGCGGCGCCCGACTGCAGACAACCCTCTGCTACGCCCGAAACGATGTCGGCGATTTTTTCGGGAATGTTCTTGCCGCAGGCAATGTAGTCCAGGAAGAACAAGGGCTTTGCGCCGCAGCAGATGATATCATTGACACACATGGCAACACAGTCGATGCCCACGGTGTCGTGCTTGTCCATTAAGAATGCCATTTTCAGTTTGGTGCCTACGCCGTCAGTACCGCTGACCAGTACGGGACGGGTAATGCCGGAAAGGTCGGGCTCGAACACGCCGCCGAAGCCGCCGATGTCGGTAATCGCGCCCGGGGTCATGGTCTTTTGTACCGATGCCTTCATCAGTTCAACGGCACGGTAACCCGCGGTAATGTCTACGCCTGCTTTTGCATAGCTTTCAGATTTCGAATGGTTCATTTTTTACTCCTTTCCGCTCCAGCAATAGGTACAAATCTTGCAGGAGTCCAGGCCGATGGCCTTAATTAAGTTGGGTAATGATTGGTATTCTAACGAGGTCAGATGCAATTGCTTGGCAATGGTCTCACGCAGGCAACGACCCCGTTCGCACTTGGGGTCTGCATACTCGGCAATGTGCTTTTCGCCTTCGGGACCTTCCAGATCCAGGATGGTACGGCGGGCGATCAGGTCGTTATCCGAGGTGTTGCGAGAGAAATTCAAATATTTACAGCCGTACATAATGGGCGGACAAGCAGAACGCATATGCAGTTCCTTTGCACCATACTCCCGTAAGAGGTCGGCCGTTTCACCAAGTTGGGTACCGCGAACGATACTGTCGTCCACGAAAAGAAGTTTTTGGTCGTGAATGAGTTCGCGGACTAGAATTTGTTTCATCCGTGCCACCTGGTTGCGCACCGATTGTTGGGTGGGCATGAAACTGCGGGGCCAGGTGGGGGTGTATTTGATAAAGGCACGGGCGAAAGGCAGGTGGCTTTCGTTGGCGTAGCCGTTGGCGTTGGGTACGCCCGAATCGGGAACACCGCAAACATAATCCAGATTTTGTGCCAGGCCCAGTTCACGGTCCTGTTGTGCCAAAAGCGCACCGTCGCGGTAGCGCATCTGCTCCACATTGACGCCTTCGTAAGTGGCGTTGGGATAGCCGTAGTAGGTCCACAAAAAACCACAGATCTTCATCTGTTCTCGGGCGGGCATCAGCACATCGAACCCGTCCGGGGTCAGCTTCACGATTTCGCCGGGGCCCAGTTCCTTCACCATTTCATAGTCCAGTTTTTGGTAAGCAAAGGGCTCGAAGGACACGCACATGGAACCTTCCTTTTTCCCCAGACTGATGGGGAGTCTGCCCATCAAGTCACGGGCGGCGATGATTTCACCCTGTTCGGTCAAAATCAGAAGGGACATCGAACCTTCGATCTGCTCTTGCACCCGGCGAATGCCTTCGGCAAAACTGTCGTATTGGTTGATCATTGCCGCTACCAGTTCGCTGGTATTAATGCGGCCGTTATCCAACATCGAGAAGTGTCCGCCGTTTTTATTGATGCAGGCACGGGTCAGTTCTTCCAGGTTACTGACGCGACCGACTGTGGTAATGGCGTAGGTCCCCCAGTGAGAACGGATCAGAACGGGCTGGGGATCGGTATCGCTGATACAACCGATACCCGCAGTGCCTTCCAATTCAGGCAAATCAGGCTCGAACTTGGTCCGAAAGGGGGTGTTTTGAATGTTATGGATACTGCGAGAGAATTGTCCCTTTCCGAACGTTGCCATACCACCGCAAATGGTGCCCAAATGCGAGTGATAGTCAACGCCAAAAAAGACGTCTAAAGAGCAGTCTTTTTTAGAAACTGCACCGAAAAATCCACCCATATTATGCCTCCGATAGTATAGTAAGAAATGACGGTAGCAGAGCGGGGTGCTCTGCTACCAAAAAGTATTGAATTAGGCAAAAAACAGTTCGGACAGCGCCATCGGTTCGATATACTCGCCGTCTTTGTACACACGCATATTGCCCGATGCGATTTCGTCAATCAAAATGACCTCGCCCTTATCGTCATAACCAAACTCGAATTTAATGTCATACAGTTCCAGGCCGCGGGTCTGCAAATCCTCGGCAATGATGTCGGTAATCTTGCGGGTCATATCAGCAATGTCGTCATATTGTTTGTCGGTCATAACGCCTAATACGACCAGACCTTCTTTGGTTACCAGGGGGTCGCCCTTTTCGTCATTTTTAAAGGTCATTTCAACGTAGTTGGGCAGAACGTCATGCTCTTTGCAGTAGTCGGAATAGCGGCGCAAAAAGCTGCCCACCGCACGACGGCGACAGATGACTTCCAGGCCCTTGCCAAAAGGACGGGCAGGTAAAACGTCCATGGTGCAATCGTCCAGGTCTGCGGAAACGTAGTGGGTCTTGATGCCTGCAGCCTTTAATTTTTCGAAATAGTAGATGGACATCTTCAGGTTGACACGGCCAACGCCTTCGATGCTCAGACCAACCGAGTTGGCACCGGGGTCGAATACGCCGTTTTCACCGGTCACATCGTCTTTAAACTTTAAACGGAAGGTTCCGTTCTCCAGATCATACACGTTTTTGGTTTTACCTACATAGACTTCTTTCATGGGACAACACTCCTTTAATATTTTTCCGAAAGGTTCCGATCTTTTTCCAGGACGGCTTCGGCATCAGCTTTACGCAGTGCCGACAGCTTGTCCGCAAGTGCGGAATCTTCAACTGCCAAAATCTGTGCGGCAAGTAAAGCCGCATTCTTTGCACCATCGATGCCAACAGTGGCAACAGGGATGCCGGGAGGCATCATCACGGTAGACAACAGTGCGTCCATCCCCTCCAGCTTAGAAGCAATGGGAATCCCGATGACGGGCAGGGTGGTATTGGCGGCAATGGCGCCTGCCAGGTGAGCTGCCATGCCTGCAGCAGCGATAATTACCCCAAAGCCACGCTCCCGTGCGTTGGCAGAAAAGTCATGGGCTTGTAAGGGGGTACGGTGTGCAGAGTAGATATGCACCTCATACGGGATTGCTAAATCTTTCAAGGTCAGGATGGCTTTTTCAACAACTTTTAAGTCGCTGTCGCTACCCATTACGATACCAACTTTTTTCATGATTACACCTCAGTTTTTTAAAAAAGATAAGGGCAGTCCTATCCACAAAGGATAAGACTGCCCAGACGGTCGGCATATAGGCTCTCTTTGCTCCCTTGTGGGTACTTCCACTCTTTCCGTCAGTCACAAAAAGACATTCATATTATAGCAAAAAAAGCGACCTTTGTCAACGAAAAACAAAATAAAGTAACACAAAAATTCCCAAAACGATGCGATACCATCCAAAAGCCTTAAAATCGTGTTTGCGGACGTAGCTGACCAGGAACTTGACAGCCGCCATGGAAACGGCGTAAGCGGTCACCATAGCGGTCAGAAGCAAACCCCATTCGGTGGCGGTCATTACATAGTCGTTGGTGATGATCTTCAAGAAGCTGACCCCCACCATGACGGGGATCGCCAGGAAGAAGGAGAACTCGGCGGCAACCCCGCGGGAGCAGCCTACCAGCATGGCACCCAGAATGGTCGCGCCGGAACGGGAGGTGCCGGGGATGATAGACAGCACCTGAAACAGGCCGATCAGCAGGGCGGTCTTGTAGGTCATGCCGTTCATATCAGTGACCAGGGCGTTTTTGCCCTTTCGTTCCACGAACAGAAATGCCACGCCATAGACAATCAGCATGGCGCTGACCACCGTTGCAGTGGAAATGGCATCCATGGCATCGTTAAACAGCAACCCCAACACGGCGGCAGGGATGCAGGCAACGATGACCTTAAACCACATCTGCCAGGTGTCGGTTTTCTCTGATTTCGACTTTTTTAAGTCAAAGGGGTTGAGTTTTCTGAAATAAAGAGTGGCGATGGCTAAAATCGCACCCAGTTGGATCACATACAAAAAGATTTGGGAATTGAAAAAACTGTCAGCTCCGATGCCCATGAATTCGTTAACCAGAATCATGTGTCCCGTGGAGCTGATAGGCAACCACTCGGTGATGCCTTCAACAACCCCTAAAAAAATCGCCTTTATGTAGTCCATTTTTACCTCCCTTGAGCACGCAGATGCTCGGCATACGTTTCGGAAAAGATATGGGTTCCGTCGGCTTGGGCAAAGAAGAAATAGTCCTTGTCATCGCTGGGATAGAGCGCGGCACGAATGGCACCCTCTCCCGGAACGGCAATGGGTCCGACAGGCAAGCCGGGGTTTTGGTAGGTGTTATAGGGCGAATCGATTTCGGTGTCTGCAAAGGACAGCACGGGTTTCCGCTCCTTTAGGATATACTGTACCGTGGCACAGGACTCCAAAAAAGGATACTGACTGCTCTTTAAACGATTGTGAAAGACCGAGGAAACATGCGCCTGTTCCGAAGCTTTGGCGGCTTCCCGCTCGATGATGGATGCCAAGGTAACCACCTGATAAGGAGTCATATCCAAGGCTTTTGCCCGGGCATCAAAATCGGCAGTCCAGACCTGGGCAAAACGGTCTACCATTCGGCGGAGCACCGAGTCGGCAGACTCCCCTACAAAGACTTCGTAAGTATCGGGGAACAAAAAGCCTTCCAAACGATTCGTCCCCTCACCGATCCCCTTTAAAAAAGGATATGCCCTGTGGTCGAAGTCCAGTACCCCACGATCGAACTCGGCAGCGGAAAGAATTCCTTTCTCCTCCAGTAAATCACGGATTTCACGGAGTTCGTATCCTTCGGGAACAGTAAACCGTGCCACCTCATCAGGAACACCCGCTTTTAACATGTCCAGGATTTCGGCATACCCCATCCCCCGTTCCAGGAAATAGGTGCCGGGGCGCAGGTGCGCCGTCTCACCGCGAATCATCACATACAGACGGAATGCGGTGGGATAGACTGCGCCGTCCAACGATTCAGCAATGGTGGACAAACCCGCTCCTTCGGGGACGGTCACGGCAACCGGTTCTTTCAGATGGCCGTAGTTCAATTCCAAAACCCCTAACAGGATGCCGATGACCAGCAGTACCCCCAGGGCGATAATAAAGGCTTTTTTCATCTTAATCCTCCACACGGGTAAAGACCAGTTTTTCGTCGGTTTCCTCTTGATAAACGGTCAGTGTTTTGCCGACAAATTTGCATTGATAAGAGGCGTAGTCCGCCCATTCCTCGTTCAACGTCAAATCCAGTATGCCGTCAGCGTAGCGGTAAGAACCGCCTGCATCGGCCGTCTTGCCCTGATAGGTGAAGGTGATTTCGCCGTCGTCAAAGGTCCAAATCACCGTTTCACCATTGATGTCCAACGCCCAGGACCCTTCAACGGTGGGCGGAGCGCCACAAGCGGTCAGCAGGAGCAACGCAAAAACAACAGCAATTATCTTTTTCATTTTACTTCCTCCACACGATTGGTTTTAATACGGTAAACAGCGTAACCGATAGCAACCATTACAGTCGCCGCTGCAAAAACAGCGTTTTCAACAAGATGAGCGGTCGGGTCGGCAAAAACGGCAAAGAACCCGCTAAAGGAGCGAAAATAAAACAATGCCAATCCCGCAGCAGTCAACAACCCTGCGGTGAAACACTCCAGGATCTGGGCGGCAAAATGTTTTTTCCAAACGGCACAAATGCCCAGAATCAGGGTAGCATAGCCCCAATACAACGTAGGAATCGGCAGGGGCAGTACAAACACAAAAAGATACGCCAACGCGACCGTCAGCAAAATCCCGCCAAGGCAGATACCCGTTACCAGGAGCCAACTCATCAGTGCGGCACCTGCAACAGGTGCGGCGATCAGGATAAGAGTGCGCAAGTGGGGCGCGGTTTCGGCGGTCAAAAAGAACGCAACAACTGCACCGAACACTGCTCCGTAAAGTGCCGACAACACGCGGTGCTGACGGGCAGAGAAGCGGTCAAAACAGAACCCCGCAACAAGCAAGAGAACCCCTGTCAAAACAGCGGTCATAACAATCACCTCGGAATTTATTATATAATAAATCCGCCCCCATTTCAAGTTGTTTACAATTTATTCAAAAAAAACTCGTAATTTCTTAAAGAATGTGTTATAGTATAGTAAGCAAGGAGGAATGAATATGAGCGAATACTATTACGAATACCATCAGGATCCCCCGCAAAAGCCGAAGAAAAAACGTGCCTGGCTGAAAACAGTGGCAGTTGCCGCCGCCTCGGCATTTTTGACCTCGATATTACTTTGTTCGGGATTCTTTATGTACCTGAAAAACAACCCCTTCCCCAGTGAATATGCCTCGACCCTGCCCCCAATCACCGAATCGATCAGTATCCCCGAAGGGAACGCCATCAATCAGATTGCCACCGCTGTTGGTCCTGCCGTCGTCGGTATCATCAGCGAGGTAGATTATATCGGTTTCTTCTCCCAAAACAGTGTCCAGCAAGGTAGCGGTTCGGGTATCATTCTCCGTCCCGACGGGTATATCGTTACCAACCACCATGTAATCGAAGAAGCTTCCCGCGTAACGGTCATCTTAAGCACAGGTGAAGAATACCCCGCTACATTGGTCGGTACCGACCCGTCCACCGATCTGGCAGTCATTAAAATCGACGCCACCAACCTCCCCTATGCCGAACTGGGCGAATCAGAACGGCTGGTGGTGGGCGACCTGGTGGTTGCTATCGGCAACCCCTTGGGTCAGGAACTGGCAGGTTCGGTCACCGTGGGCTATGTCAGCGCCTTAAACCGCACCATCACCATCGACCGCGACAAAACCCTGACCCTGCTCCAAACCGATGCCGCCATCAACCCCGGTAATTCAGGCGGCGCACTGGTCAACGCTCGGGGCAAGGTAGTGGGCATTAACACTGCCAAGATCTCTTCATCTAACGTGGAGGGCTTAGGCTTTTCCATCCCCGCCGCAACGGCGCGACCCATCATCGAGGACCTGATCGAGCACGGTCGCGTAACAGGGCGACCCTTAATCGGTATCAGCGGGCAGG
This sequence comes from Clostridia bacterium, assembly GCA_045655245.1. Taxonomy (GTDB): domain Bacteria; phylum Bacillota; class Clostridia; order RGIG8785; family RGIG8785; genus RGIG8785. Next base: position 47,583 of record JAZOOX010000022.1, read on the forward strand.
AGCTGTCTGCCTCCATCTCCCGCCAATGGGGATTCCCCACCGATAAAGGGGTTTATATCACCGAGGTATCAAAAGATTCGGGAGCAGACAAAGCAGGTCTTCGCCGCGGTGACATCCTGGTTGAAATCGACGGTCAGCCTGTTGCCACCGTCTCCCAAATCAACGCCATCCGCAATACCAAGCGTGCGGGTGACACCATCAACATCACCTTCTTCCGTGATGATGAAAAACGCTCGGTGAAACTTACCCTCGGCGCCCAGAAAGAATAATAAAAAAAGCACCCCGCTGGGGTCCTTTTTTTATACCCGATAATAGGTTTTATTCCGTTTTAACAGCTCCTTACGGGAGAGTTCGTTCAACTGCTCATCGGTGACCCGATACGCCCAGTTTCCGTTCGCCTCCCCGGGGCGGTTTAAGCGGGTGTCTCCGCCGTAGGCAAGCAAATCCTGAATCGGGGTAATCACCAGCTCCGCCGCCGAAGCATACAGGACATTAATCATCTCTCCGCAGGCACGGCGCCAATCCTCGGGGTCAGCGTTGCAGTACGCCATCAGATGCGCCCGCCTGTCAGGGGGTAACTCCCAGATATACCCCAGTAGGGTGTTGTTGTCATGAGTGCCCGAGTACGCCACCGTGTTTTTGGGGTATTGATGAGGATGGTGGCAGCTCTCCTCTTGGGACATGAAGGCAAACTGCAGAACGCGCATCCCGGGGAACCCCGACTCTTCTACCAGAGCACGAACTTCGTCGGTAATGTCACCCAAATCCTCGGCTATTACCAGGCCATCCCCTGCCGCATCCCGAATCACCCGAACCAAGTCCATTCCCGGTCCTTTATACCACTTGCCTTCCTTTGCGGTTGGAGCTTCCACAGGGGCACCCCAATAGGACTCCAACCCGCGGAAATGGTCAATCCGTACTCCGTCATAGAGCTCCATTGCCCACAGAATACGTTCTTTCCACCAAGAAAACCCGTCTCGAGCCATTGCCGACCAGTCATATAACGGGTTCCCCCACAACTGCCCGTCGGCACAAAAATAATCAGGCGGAACTCCCGCAACCAGCGTGGGATACCCTTTTTCATCCAACAAAAACTGTTCGGGCGCCGCCCATACATCTGCCGAGTCCAAATCCACATAAATCGGCAGGTCGCCGATGATTCGGACGCCGCGGCTGTTGGCATACTCCCGCAATTCCGCCCATTGCTGAAAATAGGTTGCCTGTAAGAATGCATAAAACCCAAAATCCTTCGGCTCGGTCACCGTCCACTCCTGCCATGGCTTGTTGTCATTGGCATCCCGAAGCGCCAAAAATCGGCACAACTTTTCGATGGCAGGATGGTTTTTCATCCACGCCTCTGTACCGGCAGGATCGGAACGGCGATACGCCTTGTAGAGCAACGGTAACCGTTCGGTCTCTAAACGGTTAAATTCACAGCTGTAGGGCGTAATTTGTTTTGCCGAAGCAAGTTCTTCATCGGTCAGCAACCCCGCCTTAAAAAGGGTCTCTAAATCAATAAAATAGGGGTTTCCACCAAAAGATGCGGGAGACTGATAGGGCGAGTGGTAAGCGTTGGTCATACATTGGGGAAGAATCTGCCAATACGAAAACCCACACTCCGCCAAAAAATCCACAAACTTGTAAGCTTCCCGACCAAGAGCACCCATGCCGTAATCCCCGGGCAGGGAAGAAATATGTAGTAAAACGCCGCTTTTCCGTGGCATAGTATCACCTCGTTTACAGTATAATGTAAAATCCTTAGAATGTCAAAGACATTTCTGAACCAAGCCCCGCTCACGAACCAAAAAAGGACTCCCTTGCGGAAGTCCTTTTTGCTTTGTTCATTATTTGCGGATGATCATATCACCGGCAACCGGCTTGATGTTGCTCAGACTGTCAAAGAAGAATACACGAGCGTAGCCAACACTGTTAAGATTAAGAGTACTTGGCAACTCGATGGCGATTGTATTGTCACCAGCAAGGAAGTCAGCATCGCAACCTTTAACAGTAGTTAACAAATCACCGTTATTGTTGTAGAACTGGGTCAGAACACCGGCAGCGTTAATTGCGGTGGAATCAACAGCAGGAGCTGCAAACAGGTACCCAAGATCTGAATCGAACCCGTTATCAAAAGCGTATTCGTTGGGGTTATCAACATAAGTGAATACAGGGTCGGGGCGATAAGCAGGAGTAAACTGCTGTTGAGCTACAGCAACATTATTACTCTTGTTATCCAGCATTACGCGGACCTTTTGACCCTTCTTAACAACAAAGGTCAGGGTCTCGTTATCGGTGTTGGCGTTGGTTGCAGTGACTGCAGAGCCATTGACAGTAGCTGTAGTGACCGAACGGGAGTCGGGAATACGAACGTAATTGTCGTTTCCGTTAGCAGTAGCAATCGCCGTGGTGGTACCATAGTTCTGATCGAACAGTTGAGTCATATTACCCTTTGCATCGTACAATTGGACATGAATACCAAAATACTGTCCGTTATTCTTCATGTTATTTGTGACATTACCGTTGTAGCCTGTAACACCATCTTTGGGGAAGAAATTAGTCAGGTTGATAACGCCATCCTTGGGCGCGGTAAAGGTAGTGGAAAAACCAACATAACCGGGCCAATCGCGATCGGAAATGTAGCTATTCCAGCCAGCTTCAAACGTAAGGGGTAAGTACAAACCGCCATCATCTAAACGAGAGAGCATGGGGGCACCGACTTGATCGGAATAACGATGGTCTACATAAGGAATATAATAGTGCTGGTTGGGGTCAAGGTACAAAGGTTTAAACTTGGTATAGTCGGCATTGTATGCCTCGATGGACATAACAGCGTTCTGTCCCGAGCCGTTCCAGCTATAAGTAAACTTATATCCGTTCTCAGCAAGGGCAGCTGCAGTCGAATATCGACCGGTTCCGGTTGTCGCAGCTTCAAATGACCACAAACCAAATTGACGGGAACCGCCATCGGGATTGGTGACCGTCATAACAACGGGGGTACCCATGGTCTTCTTAGTACGCTTGGAGGGCAACAGTTTATTCGCGTTGCTCTTAGCGGGTACAGAACCAGTACCATCACCGTTAATCCAGCCTGCAACACCGCCGGCATTTTCCCAAGTGTGGCGTGCCAATGCTTTAATACGGCCGTTGCCCAGGTATTCAAACTTGTTGGCAACACTGAAAGTAACAATGGAATTCTTCCATTCATCGGTGAGTCCTAAATCAATCGTGCCGTAGACTGCACGGTCGATATAGTTGGTGTAGAAGGGCAGGATAAAGCCCTGGTCGAAACCAAAGTCCATTTCGGACAAGTCAAGAATATCATACTCACCGTTGAAGGTGGGATACCGAACAGAAGGTGCATTTGCAATTACATTAATCGTCTGAGTGGTAGCACCGTTTGTGACGGTAATGGCGGCTACGTCGCCAGATTTGTAACCGTTGCCCAGGGTGAAGATCATCCCTTCGCCCTTGGTCAGAAGAGTCTCGTCATAATCGAAGGTAGCGCCTTCTAAAGGCAGAACAACGAAATCGGTTAAGTCAACGTTGCGGTCTTCGTCATATACAACGTCTGCATTGGTTTCAACAGCCGTCTGGTAGTCTATTTGGTAGTGGTTCAGGTTAAAATAGCCCTTTGCACCATTTTGACCGTTGCAATCAGGACCAATGGGGGCAAAACGCAGAACGATCTGGTCACCCTCCTCGACCCAGACAGACTCGGTATCATAGGTGGGTCTGCTGGTAGCGTAGGTGGTTTTGTTGGTTGCAGCCATCTGCTTCCAGCCGTCCTTCCACTTGTCGGGAACAGTCACACCTGTGACACCGGGCGATCCAATAGAAACGGAGGTCTCAGTAGCGGTGGGATAGATGGTAGTCATATTTCCCTGAGCGTCCTGTTTGTACATCTTCCAAACGACCAGGTCACTATGGTTTTGACTGCTTACTTTCAAAGTGGGCGTTACCAAGCCGGTTTTGGGAGCGGTAAAGATTGCAAGCACATGAGCGGCATAACCGGTCTGATGACCTACGTGAGAGTTTTCACCGTACATTACAGAGTCAAAACCGTAACCCAAAGAACCTAATTGATTAGCAGCGTCATAGCAGGCAACACCGCCGTCGTATTGAACGGTGATGCCACCACCCTGCCAGTGGTAGGTTCCAGAAGCACCAGAGTATGCCGCCGTACCCTTAGTGAGGCCGGTACTAGACAGAATCATCTGAGGATATCTGGTAGAATCTTTGGTATTATCGGTAACTGTTACAGTAAGGTTCTTGTCATCCTCGTTTGCACGGCAATAGTGCCACATACGATACAAGTCGTTATAGGGCACAAAACGCTCGAATACATCGAGGTCATAACGGGTATGACCCACCTGCCAGACATCACTGCCTTTCCGGGGCAGGGCGGCGTTGGGATAGTCCGTTGAAGCAGTACCTGAAAAAGGATTCTGCTCGGTGTCGACTGCGTAGGCTTCTGCCAGGTTAAAGGAATCCGGGATGGTCTCGCCACCCTCTTCAACCTCTTCTGCGAACACGAACGGAACGCAAGAAAGTACCATGGCCAGTGCCAAGATGAGAGATAAAACTTTCTTCATACTTTGTTCCTCCTTAACCAAAAGAGACATATTTTCTAACGAATACAGAAAGCCGAGTTTCGTTATACATGTATCATACAACAAATAAATTAAAAAATCAAGAGGTTTTGTGATAAAAATGCTAAATTTTTTCAAAAAAGGGGTTTCGGGGGTATTTCCTGTTTACAGCAGGGGTGGTACGGACTTCCTGAAAAGGACAAAAAAAGAGCCCCGAAGGGCTCTTTCCGTTACAGGATGGTGATACTCCCGCTTTCGGCATCCCAGGTAACGGTATGCCCCAGGCTTTCGGCAAGGGCGCGGAGAGGAACGAAGGTGGTGTTATCCCGCAATAAGG
>JAZOOX010000023.1:0-8715 GCA_045655245.1 Clostridia bacterium
GACTGTATGAAGATAATGTGCTGGGACGAATTACAGATGACCAATTCCATATGCTATCGGGTAGCTACACAACAGAACAAAAAGATGTAGAATTACGGATACCTGAGTTGGAAGATGAAATCGAAGCACTTAAATCTGCTACCACAAACACGGACAAGTTTATTGCACTAGCTAAGAAATATATTCACATCAAAGAACTTACACCAGAAGTATTATTGACCTTCGTATCCAAAATCGTTATACACGAACGAAGCGAAAAACGGTCGAAAAGTGCAACACAGCAAATCGATATATATTTCACTCACATAGGAAATGCAGGTCAAATTTAAGGCAACGGAAAAGGGTGAACAGCCTAAACTGTTCACCCAACTTCCGCACCTGTTAGAATATTTCACTAAACATCCCTTAGAGAAACACCCCTACGGCTTCCTTTTTAGTTAATTTTCAACGTTTCCCACAGGGTATTGATATACCCTAAAGTTTCGGCAGGGAGGTTACGATAGGCGTTCTGTTCATACTGCGCCGCGAAGTCCGTAACATGGCTGTACAATACGTCCATTGCCTCCTCGCCCATTTCTTCGATATACCCTTCGTTTTGATATACCAGGCGGTTGGGGGATGCGTAGTAGGTATACTCTGCATTGGCAACGGCAGGTTCTTCGGAACACATATAGTTGATGAAGATTTCTGCCAGTTCCTTGTTCTCACAACAGGTCGGAATGCACATTGCGTCAATGTAGTAGTTGGTGGTATCGGGGTAGTAAAATTTCAGATCCACATCGTCCGCCTGCGCGTCTGCCATAGTAAAGTAGTCCCCTGCATAGTAAGCACCGATCGCCGCCTCGCCCGATTGCATCATATTAAAGATTTCGTCCATAACTAGGCTATAGACCAAGGGGCGCTGGGTCAGCAGTTCGTTATACGCGGCATCCCATACTTTGGGGTCGGTAGAGTTGACATCCAGACCGGTTTTATACATTGCCATACCAAAGGCATCGCGGGAGTTGTTAAACTGCAGGATCTTGTCGGTGTACTTGGGGTTCCAAAGCAGGTCCCAACCGCCCACATCCGCCGCATCAACCTCGTTGGCGTTATAGATCACACCGATGATGCCGTAAGCGTAAGGTACGGTGTACTGCCCCTGGGGGTCATAATAAAGGCTTTTAAAATCCTCGTCAATATACTGGTAGTTGGGGATGTTGTCGAAGTTTAAAGGAAGAAGCAACCCTTCCTCTTTCATTCGTGCAATCATATAGTCAGAAGGGATGATAACATCGTAACTGACCGCTCCGCTGGAGATTTTGCTGTACATATCCTCGTTGGAAGCAAAAGTGGTATAATTGACCTTTACACGAGTACCGTAGGTTTCCTGATACCATTTTTCAAACTCGCGGATGGTATCAAAGCTCCCCTCGCTGCCATCCGAAATGTATTCCCCCCAGTTATAGATGTTTAGGGTTAAGGTGTCACCACCGCAACCGGTCAGCAAAAGCGTGCAGACCAGCATCAATGCGGTACAAAGAGCAATCAGTTTTTTCTTCATTATTGTGCCTCCTTATTTTTGCGTTTCTCCCGCAGTTTTTTGCCGTCCTCGTTTTCAATCAGGTTATTCAGCAACAGCAACGTAAGGGTCACGAAGAAGATGATGGTAGAAAGGGCGTACATCTTAGGCGTAACCGTTTTTTTCGTCATTCCGTAGATGCGGATGGGCAAGGTTTGAAAATCGTTGCCCGAAGTGAAATAACTGATCACAAAATCGTCCAGCGAAAGGGTGAACGCCATAATGGCGCCCGTAATGATCGCAGGCAGAATTTCGGGCAGAGTGACTTTAAAAAAGGCACGGAAAGGCGGACAACCAAGGTCCTGTGCGGCTTCTACCAAAGACGAATCCATCTGTTGCAGTTTGGGCAACACCTGAAAAATCACATAGGGCAAACAAAACGACACGTGGGCAATTAAAATCGTCCAAAAGTTCAGACTGGTTGTGGCGCCGAAGAGCCGTCCTACAAACACGAAGACCAGCATCATTGAAATACCCGTGATAATATCAGGGTTGATCATCGGGATGTTGGTCACGGTGTTCATCATCATCCGATACCATTCTTTACGAATTTTGTGGATGCCGAAAGCGGCGGCGGTGCCCATTACCGTGGAAACTGCTGTTGCCGCCAATGCTAAAATCAGCGTGTTTTTTACGGCTTCCAAGGTGTTGCGGTCACGGAAAAGTTCCACATACCACTTAAACGAGAATCCCGAGAATACTGACAGGCTCTTGCTCTCGTTAAAAGAAAAGACCAAAAGGATGACAATGGGCGCGAATAAGAATAAAAAGATGAGGGTTGTATAAATTTTAGACGGCAGTTTCATCTTATTCACCCCCGTAAACCGATTTTGCGGTGATATACTTTAAAAGTCCCATACACACCAGCAAAATCACCATCAGGATAAAAGCAATGGCGGCGGCAAAGTGAAGGTTGTTTGCGATATACTGCCCTTCGATGGCGTCACCGATCAAAAAGAACTTGCCGTTACCCAGTTTTTGCGAGATATAAAAAGTGCTGATCGAGGGAATCAAAACCATGGTGACTCCCGAAACAACACCGGGCAGGCTTAAGGGGAAAATGACCCGTCGGAGTACACCAAAGCCGTTGCAACCCAAATCACGGGCGGCTTCAATCAGGCGGGTGTCCATTTTTGCCATAATGGAATAGATGGGCAGAATCATATAGGGAAAATAGTCGTAGACCATCCCGATAATAACCGCGCTCTCGGTGCCGATGATATGAATGGGCGAAATCTTAAGCAGACCAAGGAAACTGTTAAAAATACCTGTATCCTGCAAAATGGTCATCCAGGCATAGGTGCGGATCAGGAAGTTCATCCACATGGGAATCATAATCAGGGTGACCAGGGTCTTTTGGGTGCGGGGCTTAGACCGCGCCATAATGTATGCCATAGGGTAGCCCGTTACCAAACAAATCAACGTGGAGATGACCGCCAGTTTTAACGAGCGACCGAAAATGACCAGATAAGTATGGACCTCGTGTAAGGAGCCATCCTCCCCCCGAACAGCACTGGTTGCCGTAAAGAAGCGGGTGATGTTTTGGGTGGTAAAGCGGAAGGAGTCATCGGTAAATGCATAGTATGCTACAAAGAAAAGCGGTACCAACACAAAGAGAAAAGACCAGACGGAGTAAGGTAAAAGGGGCAGGTTCCCACTACGGCGGAGTGTGTTATTACGCACCCTACTCTTCACCTCCTGCGTCCAGCAATTCGTCCAGCTCGTTGGAGTAGGACGAATAGTCCCCGAACATACCGGAGTATTTGGATTTTTTCATAACATGGATAGCATCAGGGTCCAAAGAAAGTCCGATTCGCTCGCCGACTTCAACCGAGTCGGTAGTTTGGATCATCCATTTAAATCCTTCGATATCCACGATGATCTCGTTATGTACGCCCATAAAGGTAACCTGAGTGACAATACCGCTAAGCATCCCCAAAACCTCGGGAACAATGTCCACGTCCTCGGGACGGACAACGATATCAACAGGCTCACGAGGGGCAAAGCCATTGTCAAGACAGTCAAACGTGTGGCCCGAAAAAGAAGCTTTGTAGTTATCCAGCATCACGCCGTCAATGATATTGCTTTCCCCGATAAAGTCGGCGACAAAGGCGTTGACGGGTTCGTTGTAAATGTCAACGGGAGTGCCGATCTGCTGGATCTTACCCTCGTTAATGACCACAACAGTATCCGACATACTCAGCGCCTCTTCTTGGTCATGGGTGACGAAGATAAAGGTAATCCCCGTACTCTGCTGGATTTTCTTCAGTTCCTGTTGCATATCCTTGCGCAGTTTTAAGTCCAGTGCGCCCAAAGGTTCGTCCAAGAGCAGGATTTTGGGACGGTTGATCAGAGCGCGGGCAATGGCAACACGCTGCTGTTGACCGCCCGAAAGGCTGGTTACGCTACGGTTGGCAAAGTTGCCAAGCATCACGAGATCCAACATTTCCTGCACCTTTTCACGGATTTCCCCTTTGGGGAGTTTCCGTTCCCGCAGAGGAAATGCTACATTTTCAAATACATTTAAATGGGGAAACAAGGCGTATTTTTGGAAAACCGTATTGACATTCCGTTTGTGGGAAGGAACGTCGTTTAACCGTTCGCCCATAAAAAGAATTTCACCCCGGTCGGGATGCTCGAACCCGCCGATCATCCGCAGCAGAGTGGTTTTACCGCACCCCGACGGACCCAGTAAGGTTACAAACTCGTTGTCGTGGATGTCGAGACTGATATTATCTAAAACAGTCTCGCCGTCAAAGGATTTGGAAATATTTTTCAGTTCGAGAATCTTTTTCATGGCGTACTCCTCTCCCCGACCGTGATCGAAGAATCAAAAAAGTGGTATGCTGCACGGTGCAACATACCACTTGTAAAAACGAACCCTCCCCCGCAAAAGCAGGGTAATTCAAGAACGCATCTCAATGGGTTTAGAGTTTATATAGCAAAGATTACTTTTACCACTCTTATTGACCATTTCACAAGTTTATGCCACCGGCATCGGTTTATAGTAACCAACTTATAAAACTTGAGCTTTTAACTCAATCAATAAGGCAACAGAAGTTGCCAACCGCATAAGCGGCGTTCGGCATTCGACCCGGCTGTCCGTATGGCCTTGGCCGATGGATATCGGCGGTCGTATATCTTGCTTCGGAAAACTCGTTCCGATTGAGACAAGAAAAATTATAGCACGTTTTAAAGCCCTTGTCAATACGGGTTTAAAACAAAAGTGCCAGTAATGTTTCCTCTTCTTTACGTTGTCTTTCCCGCTCCGCTTTTTGCCGTTCTTCTTCGGCACGACGCTCGGCTTCGATGCGGCGTTGTTCCGCTTCCTCTGCAAGCCGCTTTGCCTCAGCCGCACGGCGGCGTTCTTCCTCCAGCCGCATCCGTTCCTGCTCCAGGCGTTTTTGCTCGGCTTCGGCACGACGCCGTGCTTCTTCACGGGCGATTCTCTCGGCTTGCCGCTTGGCTTTTTCTTCGGGATTAAACTGCAGTGCCGCTTCAATCAAGGCTTCGTTATGAGTCACATCCGCCTGAATCAGCGTTGCTTCGCAAATCCACTGATAACCAATCTCGTCTTTTTTGGCGATTTTTAAATAGCGCAGCCCGTACTCGGTCGCTTTGGTGTGATCCGGCTCGAACACGGTCAAAAACCGCAGAGATTCTTTGTGGTTGGGATCTCTTAAGAGCTGATTTTGGTAATACGGAATGGCCTCTTTATCCTCGTGGTCTTCGGACATTTCAATCGCCCAACCCTTAACCCACGGATCGTAGGCGATCTTGCGGCGATCCATATCCGCCAAGAGTTCTAAAAGTCCGTTACCCTCGTAACCCTCGGTCATTGCCGCAATCAGGTTTTTATAGACATAGGGCTCAAACAGTCCCAAAGCCAATGCCTCACGAGCGTCATCGATGGCTTCGTCAAGATCGCCCAGCATACGGTTGTGATAGGATCTGTTGGCATAAGCGTAGGGCGTTTGCTGTCCCCGTTCGATGGCAACCGTGTACCATTTGACACAGTATTGGTAATCCCCCTGATTCAGGCCGGACTTCTGGGCGCGGGCATATGCCATTTTAAAGGCAGAATTCTGCACCATTGCCGTGTAGGAATTATTCATTTTGTCATTCTCGGTATAAATGGCATCCGCCCGAGCAAAGTCCTTTGCATTGTAAAAAGGCTCTGCCGCCAAAAGATAATAGTAGCAGGATGTACCACGGTTTTTAACGTGGCAGTAAGCACGGGCAAGGTACAACAACTGGTCGGCAGTCAGGGTGCGACCGTTCTTTTTTAGAAAATCCTGGTAGGTTTCCAGTTCCTGAATAATGGTGTTGGCGTGTTCTTGAGCATTGCCTGCTTGTGCCAACGCCTCGGCAAGGTACGCTCTTACCTCATAGGTATCCCTGCAGTTTTTCGCCGCACAGAACGCATCGTATGCTTCCTTAATTTTTCCTGCATTTAAAAAGCGGACGCCCTGCTCGATGTACCCGGGGTACTGTTTCGCCTTTGCCGCTTGTTCCGCCGCGTAACGTGCGGCGGCAGCCTCAGCCTCTCTGCGTGCCGCTTCAGCTCGGGCAGCCTGCTCGCAGCGGTACTGTTCCTCCCGCGCGGCTTGACGGCGTTGAAGTTCTTCCTGCTCACGGCGTTCTTGTTCATACAGTTGCTTTTGATGCTGTTCTTCTGCCATCTCCTCCGCCATTGCGGCAACGTAGTTCCCAAAATCACGGTCCCAGTAGTCAACGTCCTCCAGGTAGTCCATAATCATTTCACGGGTAATCCGAAGCCCCCGCGCCGCCGGCTTCCCCGGCGCATACCGTCCCCAGTCCTCGCCGCCTTGGAAATTGCAACGCTGACCGCGGTCACGGTTAAAACCGGTTTGTTCCGCCAGTTCGGAGATCTGGCTCATCTTTATGCCGGTTGCAGCTTCGATTTTTGGCATCGAAACCTTTTGCACAATATAGCGGTAGAGAATATCCGCCTCTTGTCTGATGGTCATAGCAATTCTCCTTAACGGTGTAAGTGTTCAATCCACTGCAGGTTGCCGTCTTCTACTTTTACAACACCTTCAAAGCCTGCTTTTTCAATGTAGAAATGGTTTTCGGTACCGAAACGCTTTGCGATTTTTTCATACTCGCAGGGGATAATATACTTTTTTAACTTGAAGTTAAAGAGTCCTTTTTTCCCAAACTGTTCCACAACAGCGTAATCGTCACCCAAATAAGAGACCGAAGTAAAGGCGTAGGGCGTCAGCAACTCGGCAAACGCCAATGCGGCAGAGTTATCTCCAATAACAGTAGTAAAACGTGCCAAAGCGTAATAGGCATCCCGTTCCACAGCATAGTAAAACCCTGTCAATCTGCGGGCGGCGCTATGTTCTACCGTCTCAAATCCGTAAAGTTTTAAACAATCCTGCGCACAAATCTTGCCGTGAGGATGCACAGTACTGGTCATGACCGCCACGCCGATTTTGCTTTTGGCACCCTTTAAAATGCCGTTTTGGACATAAATGCGGCGGGTTTCGCCATCCATAAATACAAACCCGTAAAGGGAATCGCTCTTAGGCAGGTAGCAAAGCAACTCTTTGTCCTCGGCGTCTGCGATTTCAATCGTTGCAGAAGCGGTAGGCAACCCCTCGTCGTCAATTCCGTAAGCGCCAAAGGTATTTAAAATAGAAACGGAATAACGGGGGCAATAAAGCGTATATTTATGTTCTCCTCCAAAAGAAGACAAACTCCACGCCATCACATAACCCTCGTCAGTAACAAAGAGGTCGCTGAACATAGGCGGAATGACCTGCCCCAGTTCTTTTTCAAAATAGCCCCAGGCGCCATTCTCTTCCAATTTGTACCGATAGCCGATAAGGCCGTCCCCTTCCAAGGACTCAACGGCATAGAAACTATCGATTGCAACATCGGACCACATCGTTTTCAGCGAGAAGGAGATTTGCTCTCCCGAATCGGCGTGGATTACAACGAAACGGCCGTCCTTTTCTTCAACCCGAAGTTCCAATTCACCGAAAATAATATCAGGAACGTAGTTGTTTGCAAAAGATGCCACAATGTGGTTTTCGGTAGAGGTCTCGTAGGTGGAGAAGGTAAAACGTTCCTCCTCACCAAGTCCTGCCAAACCACTGAGGATAGAAGTAAAAGCAGCAACAGCCGAGGCGTTGGTCTTTAAATACCAGCCCTCCGCTCCGTAGACGGGAACAACCCCGACCTTGGCGGCATCAGGGTCTTTGGTCAGACAGGTATTTCCCTCACCCAACAGTTTTTCAAAGAGTTCATCCCCGCCCAAAGTATATAAAACACTAAATGCGGTGATGTGGTTTTGACGCATACTCTGTCCTTCAAAGTCCACTTCAAAAAAATCTCCAGACGCGTCTGTAAAAGAAAAAGGTTCTTCCACAATGCTTTTTCTCAATGCTTTGTCTGCCAACAGTTCACTTAACGTATAGTTCATTATGCTTCCTCCGTTTTTCCGATTTCCAAGTTCTTTTTATACCGTCCGATATAGGATTCCTCTGTCAGATTGTTTGCCTTTACATAGCCGTTGGCAAACACCAATAATTGACTTCTCAGCCATCCGGGTTCGCTTCCCAAAGGGTGTCGGTCAATCTCGTTGAATACCAGGAACAACCGCGGCGTTTCCCATACAATCGGCGATGCCGATCCATCAGGATAAAACCAGCAATACATGCCGTTATGTAAGGTCGCATAGGACAAAGCCAGTTCGCTGTAGTGCTTTTCGGCATATTCTTTGTCCATTGCCAAAACGTCGTTATCATAGAGATACACTTTTGGAATCAATGCTTTCGGTTCCCCTTCGGGAAGCACCTTCATCCGAAAGGCCTCGTCAAAGGTGTCCCAGTACAAGGTCTCCTCCCCCAACGTAAAGGAGAGCAGACGCTCGTCGGACAGATGCACCGTTCCCGTCAATTCCACCGAGTTGCCCTCGTCGTCAACACGGTCGAATTCAAAGACCTTGCGGTCTGCATATGAGGTGATTTTTTTAGGAATATAGCCGTATTTTTGAGTATAAAACGTCTGGATACACACTTCTAACATTTCTTCAACCGAAATGGGCTTTTCTTTCTTTTTCCAAAACATCTTTTGCACCTCCGATTACCTTTATTATACTCCTTTGAGATCTATTCGTCAAC
>JAZOOX010000024.1:0-64675 GCA_045655245.1 Clostridia bacterium
GCTGTTAAGAGAGCAAGACATATTGCTCTGCTGCCCTACACTGCAGAATAAGTTGGATCTTAAAAAGGGATGCATTGCATCCCTTTTTTATTGGAAAATTAATGACGGCGTGACCACGGTCACGCCGTTTTCCTTTACCGATGACGCATCATAAACGACCGAACAGACAAAAAACCCCCTTTTTACTTTCTGATTTGCTATAATGATACTGCACATAAGGAGGTTGATGCAATATGGTTTGATAACGGCGATTGCCGTGGCCTGTTTTCCGGGCCAAATAAAAAAATAGTAAGGAGGTGGGACGATGAATTATAAACTTATTATCGACAAAACCGTTGAAGAAGAGATCATAGCAATTGTTCATGCACCTTCTGCTCTGACACAGCAGATCGAAAGCCTTGTTTGTCACTTTTCCGGCACGGACAGCATCATGGGGCACCGAGATGACGAGATGCGGAAGTTGGCATTTCAAGAAATAGAATGTGTCACCGTTTTAAACAGAAAATTGATTGCCGTTGATATAAGCGGCAACCACTATCGCATCCAGGGGAGACTTCGTGATTTAGAGGATGTTTTACCCTCTTATTTCATCCGCATTAACAAATCCACCATCGCCAACGAGCATCGTATTCTACGCTTTGATGCTGTGGTCAGCGGCGGTGTGGATGCCGTTTTCCAATGCGGATATCGGGAATATGTTTCCCGCCGTTGTTTTACTGAAATTAGAAGGAGGTATGAAGGAATATGAAAAAGAATGTTTTAGCGTTTTTCCACCGCGGTCTCATCGCCTGCGGATTTGGTCCTATCGTTTTGGCGGTGCTCTATTTGATTTTGAAAGAGAATGCAGGCATTGATACCTTGTCTGTCAACCAGGTCTGCCTTGGGATATTTTCATTATCTGCTCTTGCCTTTATTGCAGGAGGGATGAACGTCATTTATCAAATTGAGCGGTTACCCCTGGCAACAGCTATTCTGATCCACGGTTGCGTTTTATACTGCAGTTATCTGGTCACATATCTTCTTAACGATTGGCTGGAAAGGGGCACAACGCCTATTTTGGTTTTTTCGGGGATCTTTGTGCTCGGGTATTTGGCGGTCTGGGCAGTAATCTATTCCATCACCAAGAGGAATACCAAAAAGCTCAATAAAATATTACAGGAAAAACTTGCTCCGGCAAAGGAATAGAAAAAAGCGATACTCAGTTTGAATGACCGAGTATCGCTTTCTTATTTATACTGCGTAGGTTTCGCGGTAGGTAGCCAGTTGGCGTTTGTAGTCGGGGTTGTTATCCTTAAACTGATGCAGAGATTCGTGGATATCGAAACGGGCCTGTGTCGTATCCACAACACCGCCTGCGATATTGGAACAGTGGTCGGAAACGCGCTCTAAATTGGTAAGGATATCGGACCAGATAAAGCCCATTTCATACGAGCACTCACCCTTTTGTAAACGCTTGATATGACGGGCACGGAGTTTTTCCTTTAACTCGTCCACGATCTGTTCCAACGCTTCGACCTGCAATGCGGTGTTTAAGTCGTCGCTTTGGAAGGTGTGTAAGGCAAGACCCACGATCTCGTCCACGGCGCCGCAGATAACGTGAAGCTCCTCTCTTGCCTTGTCGGTGAACTTCAGTTCTTTGCGGGACATTTCTTCGGCAGATTCCACCAGATTTACAGCATGGTCGGCAATCCGTTCAAAATCGCCGATGTTCTTTAAGAGTTTTGCAGCTTCGGCACTGTCCTCTCCGCTGATCTGATGACCGCTGAGCTTAACCAGGTAAGACCCTAAAATATCCTCGTAGTGGTCGGTTAGATCCTCGGCATCGTTGACCTTTTCCAGTTGTTCGGGATGGTAATCAAACAGCGCGGTAAGACCGACCCGCAAAGAGTCGATTGCGGCAACCGCCATATCGTTGGTTACCGAGCGGCAACGCGCCAACGCAAAGGGCGGAGTGTTTAACAAACGTTCGTCCAGTTCGGCATCCGCCTCGGGTTGCTTTGCATCGGGCACCAAGCGAAGGACCAGTTTTTCCAACAGTCCTGACATGGGCAAGAGCAAGAGGGTACAAAGCAGATTAAAAATTGAGTGAGCAACTGCGATACCCGCCAAGGTTGCCGCCTGATTGAAAAGCACGGGGGCAAGGAAAATCTTGACCAGCCAGAACACGGCCAACCAAAAAGCGGTGCCTATAACGTTAAAGGAAAGATGTACCAAAGCGGCGCGTTTTGCGTTTCGGTTGGTACCGAAGGAAGAGAGAATCGCGGTGATACAGGTACCGATGTTCTGACCCATAATAATCGGGATAGCCGCACCGTACGAGACGGCGCCCGTTGCCGCAAGTGCCTGCAGGATGCCGACAGATGCGGAACTGGATTGGATAATCGCCGTTAAGACGGCACCCGCCAAAACGCCCAGGATGGGGTTTTTAAAGAGCAGGAAAAGGTTTTGGAATGCAGGAATGTCCTTTAACCCCGCAACGGCATCGGTCATAATGTCCATACCGAACATCAGGGTTGCAAAGCCCAAAAGGATGGTACCGGTATCCTGCTTCTTTCCGCTTTTGCAGAACATGTAAAAAACAATACCCAACAATGCCAGCACGGGGGTAAAAGACATGGGCTTTAAGAGTTGTAAAATCAGGTTATCCCCTGAAATACCGCCCAAACTTAAAATCCAAGCGGTTACGGTGGTACCGATGTTGGCACCCATAATAACATTGATGGATTGTTTTAAAGACATCAAACCCGAGTTAACAAAGCCAACGACCATAACGGTTGTAGCAGAAGAACTCTGGATGACGGCGGTTACGCCGAGACCGGTCAACAGACCTGCCAATCGGTTGGTGGTGAGTTTGCCCAAAAGGTCACGAAGACTGTTCCCTGCACGGCGTTCCAAGGCCTGTCCCATAATGTTCATGCCGAACAAAAAGAGGCAGAGTCCTCCGATCATGGTGAGTACGTCAAAAATAGTCATTTGTTTCCACCTTTCTTTGGATTCCTACATCGAATCCGTTTTTCACTTATTCTTTTACTTTTTACACCAAAATTGTATCATACTCCTACATTATATGTCAATTATGAGTTTTAAAAAAAGAGCCGTGAATGAAAAATTCACGACTCTTTTTTCAAAGAATAAGTGTGGTAAATATCGGCAGTTTCGAGGTTTTTCCAATAGAAAGTGCCGTCCTCGAATACCATATAACTCTTGACACTGCCCTCTTTGGGAATGGACGTGGATCCGGGGTTTAAATGCAAAACACCGTTTTTCGTTTCCCAAAGGGGAATATGCGTATGACCTTGTAACACAATATTACCCGCACCCACTTGCGCAAAGGTTTCGTCGGTAACGTGGTGGCCATGGGTCATATAGACCAATGCATCCCCCAGCGAAAGCCAGCCATAGTCTGCTAAAATGGGAAACGAAAGCACCATCTGGTCCACTTCGCAATCACAGTTCCCCCGAACGGTGGAAACGCGGTCGCGAACACTGTTTAACAGTTCGATTACCGTTTTGGGCGCATATTCGTCAGGGAGATCGTTTCGGGGGCCATGGTAGAGCAGGTCACCCAGCAAAAACAAACGGTCTGCCTTTTCTTCAGAAAATCGTTCTAACAGCTTTCGGCAGGCAGATGCCGAGCCGTGGATATCCGATGCAAATACGTATTTCATAAATCCTCATCCTTTCAAATAAGTATTCGACAAGGATGGGACAAACCCTTTTTTATCCAAAAATTTGCGCTAACAGAATACAAAGAAGCATCCCGATTAAAGTAGGAATGACAGCGGCTAAAATAGTCCATTTAAGACTGCCCGTTTCTTTTTTGACCGTCAAAAGGGTGGTGGAGCAGGGCCAATGAAAGAGTGAAAACAGTATTGTACAGAGAGCGGTCAACCAAGTCCAGCCGTTTTGAACCAAGACCGTTTTTAAAGCAGCATAGTCACCCAATTCCACAGGAGCACCCTGTGAAAGATAAGTCATCAGTGCTACGGGCAGAACGATTTCGTTGGCGGGGAAGCCAAGGATAAACGCAAGAATCAGCACGCCGTCCATTCCCATCAGCCGTCCCAAGGGGTCCAACCACCCTGAAAATAACATTAAAAGACTTTGGTCGTCTACGGTACTATTGGCAAGTGCCCAAATCACTAAACCTGCCGGTGCGGCTACCGTTGCGGCACGCCCTAACACAAACAGGGTGCGGTCCAGTACCGAGCGTACCAAAACACGGCCGATTTGCGGACGGCGGTACGGAGGTAATTCCAATGCAAAGGAAGATGCTTCACCGCGGCACAGGGTATGGGATAAGATCCAGGTAACGCCAAAGGTCATAACCACGCAAAGCAAAATCAAAAGGGTCAACAGCAGGGCAGCTGCTACACCGCTCCCCGATGCAAAGAAGATAGAAAGCAGGGCAATCAGCAAGGGGAACCGTCCGTTACACGGAACGAGACTGTTCGTTAAGACCGCCAGCAACCGCTCCCTTGGAGAGTCGATGATACGACATCCCGTTACCCCAACAGCGTTACAACCAAAACCCATACACATGGTCAGTGCTTGTTTTCCGCAAGCGTTGCAACGGGCAAAGGGGCGGTCCAAGTTGTAGGCAATGCGGGGCAGGTAACCCATATCTTCCAGCAAGGTAAACAGCGGGAAGAAAATCGCCATGGGCGGAAGCATTACCGAAATGACCCAGGTCAGTACCCGATAGACCCCCGAAATCAGTGCGCTTTTGATAAGGGGCGGGATCCCTATGTTGGTTGCCTGCAGGGTCAACCAATCT
Organism: Clostridia bacterium; assembly: GCA_045655245.1. GTDB lineage: Bacteria > Bacillota > Clostridia > RGIG8785 > RGIG8785 > RGIG8785. Next base: position 4,778 of record JAZOOX010000024.1, read on the forward strand.
CCCAAGCGGGCAAACAGAGCCGAAAGCCATTGAGAGGGGTAATTGGCACCCTTGACGGTAATCCAAAAGACCAATGCCAAAAGCAAAAGCATTACAGGGTATCCCCACCGCCGTCCCGTTAAGATGCGGTCTAAGGTACGGTCTAAGTGACGGTAGCTGGGGTCTTCGTAGGTTACAGTGTCACGGCATAGCTCTTCGGCTTCCCGCACAATGCACTCGGTCTGCATATCCGAGAAACGGTCGCGGTCATACCCATACTCCAACAAACGTTGACGAATGGGATCCAGTATTTCCGAAAGCGGCAACCCGTCAGGCAGTAAAGCAGTCAATTGACCCAAAAAGACGGGTTCGGCAGAGAGCAGTTGTAAGCAAAGCCAACGGGCGGAGATCGTTTCTGAAAGATGGGGGCGGAGGTACGCCGCCAATTCTTCCAGTGCATCTTCTACCACCGCGGGGTATGGGATGCAATAAGGTGTTCTCTCCTCCGCACGACCGATGGCTTTAAGCAACGCTTTAACCGAAGCCCTTTTCCGTGCCACGGTAGGGACTACTTCGACACCCAAGCGTGCCGACAGTTGTTCCGCATCAATACGGATTTTCTTTTTGGCAGCTTCATCGGACAGGTTTAAACAAACAACAGTGCGGGGCGCAACCTCCAACACCTGCAAGACAAGATTCAGGTTCCGTTCCAGGCAGGTGGCGTCGCAGACCACCAAAACCGTATCGGGGCGCCCGAAACAGATAAAGTCGCGGGCAATCTCCTCTTCTGCCGAATGGGGGATCAGGGAATAGGTCCCCGGCAAATCGATGAGTGTATAATCATAATCGGGGACGCGGCCGCGGGCGGTCTCCACCGTTTTCCCCGACCAGTTTCCCGTATGCTGATGCATCCCCGTAAGGGCGTTGAACAGGGTGCTTTTCCCCACGTTAGGGTTTCCCGCAAGAGCAATGATGCGCTCCATCCCTTCCTCCTTTCAAAGAAGGCGAACCGCAACCCTTTCCGCATCCCGTTTACGCAAGGCAATTACCGCGCCGCGGATGAGATAAGCCGACGGGTCGCCGCTTGGACTGACACCGACACATTCTACTACCGTATCTTGAACCAAGCCGATGTCCGACAGACGGCGGCGCATCCCTCCCCGATGGGTCAGTTCTAAAACCGTACCCCGTTGTTGGGGAAGGAGGTCTTTTAAAGTTTTTGTATCTGACAACACACTTTCTCCTTTCTGAAGACTCTATTTATAACCTATTCCAAAGCCCCCGTTTAGGTGCATAAAAAAAGACACGGACAAACCGTGTCTTTTTGATCTTAGTCTTCCTCTTCGACAAAGGCAGTAATGTCGCTGGTGCTCAGCCATTCGCTATCCGGTCGGCAGATGAGCCGTGCATCGATGTACGCATCCTGAAGCGTCAAAATGGTCTGACCCTGATAACTTCCCGCTTTGGTTCGCTCTACAATCAGAGCAACATCTACGCGGTTATCTTCCACCAACGCCAGGGGGAGCATCAGGCTCATTGCATTTCCGCGGGGGTAAAAACAGGGTAATGCGGTTTTAAAGTTCCAGCGGACCCGCTTAACGGCAAAGTCAATGGCGTCGGACACCCGATTCTTTAAACGGTTGTAAAGACGGCTGGAAGCACCGACCGCATCCCGAAGTCGGTCATAGAGTTCGGACTTCTGATAGGGTGCGGCATGCATCAATTCTTCAACCAATGCACAAGCTTCTTCGTCCACGCGAAGTTCATCCCGCAGGAAATCCAAAGGAAGGCGGTGTATGTTGTCAACAATGATATGGTTATAGTCGGCATAGATTTCGCGGTCGGTATCAAAAAGCAGGTCCTCTTTGACCGTGAAATAGGACGCGGCTTCGGGCAGTGGATCGAAAGCGTCTACCAACTGTTTCCCCAAGCCCCGCTCTCCCGCGATGCAAAATCCCTGGAAGAACCACTTGGGTCCACCTTGTTTTAGGTTGGGCATAAAGCAGGCGTAGATGTCCTCGTAGTGTCTGGTCACCAGACCTGTGTTAAAGGCGGCGAGGGTGTTGTCGTCCGAAACGAGCACCTTGTCCTCCAGATGCAGGTGGTAGAAGGTAAACCTGATATACTGGCGCAAGATGGTGTAGTCCCCTTCTGCTGCATCTTTAAAACTCCATTTTTCGGGCAGGGATTTGTTCGCCAAGGTAGACAGGAATTCCTGCCAAGGCCCTAAATAAGCAAACCGTTCCAGCATTTCGCCGGGGCTACAGGACACCGCAGCTTCAGCAGGTCCGCCCCAGTTTAAGTACCAATCCACCTCTGCCTTTTCCGACACTTTGATGGTGGCATCGATCGCTTGACCGCCGGCGGTCTTTAAATCGGTAGAAAAACGGAAGGTTTCTCCCACTTTAAAGGGGCGTTGGGGTTTTTCTGCCTCGGCGTAAGCGGCACAAAGACTATCGATCACGCTTTCGGGCGGAAAGGCTTCGGTCCCCGTCATATAAAAATTGATTTTAGAAAGAGTCTTCCCTGTCAGTTTTACTTCCCGTAACATCGCAGGAAGAGTGACAGATTTGCTTTCCCGCGCAGGGCTGACAGCCGCCCCCTGCTCCCACTCGGAAACGCGGTGAAGTTTGACCAAAATGGCAGGAACGCCGTTGGTGACAGTGGGTTGCAGACTAATGAAGCGACGCAGGGTCTCTAACATATCCCGCATTTTGGTAAAGCCAAACCGCTCCTTGGAAAAACCTTCCTGAACCAGCACCAGACTGACTGACGCCATAGGCAGCCACTCTCCAATGGGGAATTTCCCTGTCAATAAACGGTAAATCTCCTGCTCATCGTCCAGTTCCAAAACTTCGCAGGCAAAAGCGGACTGAATTTCTTCACGGAAGCTTAGATAATAAGGATATGGCGATTCCTTGACCGTGTTGGGAACCAGCGAAACAGCCACATTCCCATCAGCAAAGTGGAGGCCTGATGCATCCTCACGGATGGCACCTTGAGAAAAGGCATCGGCAAAGATATCGCAAAGTCCTTCAAAGGCATCCTCTACCGTTTTGTTGCAGTTACGGGCGTATGCCGCAACAGCAGGGCTGTTGCCCTGAATCAGTTGAGAAAGGTCGTTGGAAAAAGCATAGGGCGTCACCGACTGGACCACAGAAGCAGACTCATCCAATGCACAAATCCGAATCTCTACATCAGGGGTACCATTGGTCACGGTGTCCCGCATGGTCAAAAAGGTCGCCAATGCAAGGAACATCCCTTTCATTTTAGAAAAACCAAAGCGTTCTTTGCGGAATCCTGCTTTGTTCAGCACCTGGCTGACGACGACCATAGGATACCACTCCCCTGCCTCGAAATGTTCCAACAACAGTTGGTGGATTTCACGGGCACGGTCGCGGGTCAGCAGTTCGGTCTCGGTGACAGGTAAAACGGTAAAACGCAGGTAATAAGGATAGGACGAGTCCGGGTTTTGGTTTTCGATAAGGTTAATGGTTGCCAGGGCGGACTTAAAACCAATCCCCTTTTCATCAACGGACAACGCCCCTTTGTCATAGGCTTCGGCAAACTCACGGGATAATCGTTCAAAGGTTTCTTCAGGGGTGGTATTACCTATTTCCGCCAACGCCATTAGCGGCGGAGTCCCTGCTTCGGCAAGGCGGGATAGATCCCGTTCAAAGGTATAGTTCATTCAGTTCCACTCCTCCATTAAGTATTTTAAGAACGCTTTACAACCGTCGGTCACATCACGGTAGGTCGGTTCAAAATTGCCGGTATACCATGGATCGGCAATATCCCCCTTGCGGTCGGTAAAATCCAACAGTCGAAAAAACTTCCCATCCGGGTCGCCGCCCGTAATGCGATGCATATTTTGTAAATTGCGCTCGTCCATCCCGATCAAAAAGTCAAATCGGTCATAATCTTGACGGGTCATTTGGGTCGCATAATGTTCCCACATGGGGATCCCCTTTTCGGCAAGGATGCGTCGGGTACCGTGGTGGACGGGGTTTCCGATCTCCTCGGTAGAAGTGGCTTTGGATTCCACCGTTACCGAAAAGCCTGCCCCTCTTGCCAAATGGGTAAAAACAAACTCTGCCATGGTAGAACGGCAGATGTTCCCATGGCAGATGAATAAAACCCGCGGGGTCATAAATGAACCTCACAGAAAATAACCGGATTGTCCACGGCTTCGTGGCAGATACAGATGCGGTACTCATCCAGCACCGTCTGTTTGGTAAAAAACCAGCGTTCGTCCATGGGGACATCGAAGGGCGGACGGGAGATACCCACACCGGTAGCCTTGGCATGGCTTTCGATGCAGAGCCATTCTTCCACAAAGGCAGCGTCAGGGTCCTCGGCAGTATAGATGCGGGACTGGCACTCCTCGGTCAGGAATCGCTGGGCAATTTTCTTGTGATGGGGACGGGGAACCTCGATATCCACGCCCACTTCGTTTTTCCCGACAACGCAGACGGTAACGTCTTCGCTGTGAGAGAAATTAAACTTTAAGGGCGCCGTCTTAAAATGGGGTTTGCCCTTTTCGGGATAAACCAAATCATCGGCAGAAAAAGGCACCCCCTGCTCACGGCAAGCGTGTTGAAGCAACAACTCTGCCGCGATGGCACATTTTTTATCCGATTCATGTTTGATACGTTCTACCCGCGCTTGTCTTGCGGGGGTCAATTGCGAAACGGCGGACAAGTCCAACCCGTCTGTTTTTGCATAGTATACCGTTGCCATAGGAACTCCTCCTTGGTGTAATGATTTATTATACCACGATTGACAAAGTTTTGTCAATCACTTTTTACAGAATCCCAAAGAGAATAAAGCCGATGGTATTGATGGCAAAGTTGGCAGACATATGTAAAAACCAGGAAGGATAAATACTCCCCCCACGATCGTTTAAGTAGTTGAAAATCAACCCACCCGCAAACAGACCGATTAAGGTAATGGCAAAAACACCCGCAGAAAACCAGCCGCCCATCATGGCGATGTGGTATAGGGAAAATGCGGCGGCGCTGAACACCGACGCCCATCGGGGAGAGAAATGTTTTTTACATTCTTGGTAGGCAAAGCCACGGAAGAAAAATTCCTCCAAAAGCGAGTTCACAAAAGAAATGTAGACTGCAACAAAAACGAAGTTGTCGCGATGGACACCGATATTCCCTGTTAAGGACGCAGTGACATTGGAAAAGTCGAAGACGTTCCTCAGCAAAAAGTAACCGCCTAAGATCAAAAAGTAGAGCGGCAGAGCAAGACCGAGCGCTAGAAAAACGCCTTTTTTGCTGCTCCGAAACAAAGGGGTTAAGTCGGGTTTAAAAAGTAAGGGCAAGGTCAAAAAGAGCAGCAGTTTAACCGCAGATTTGACGGCGTAGTGGGGACTGATGACTGCATCCACCACTGCCATTACGCCACAAGAGAATAAGACGGCGGCAACGATCAGCACCGCCCGTTTTTGAAGGGCCATAGCGTCTCCTTTCCATGGAGAAAAAGCACCTCGCAAGGAGGTGCTTTCTTCTTTTAAAGTGCTTCAAATTGGGTCTTTAGGTTGCCAAGGGCAGTTGCCTCGACCGGACCGGTGAGGACTTGCTTTTTGGTATAGGTTTCGGTCAGCTCATTTAAATAGCTGTCCTTACTCCCGCCACCGACGATCTGGATAAAATCTACTGCTTCCCCTGTTACCGACTCGATCTCCGCCGTTACGCGGGCGTAAGATGCGGCAAGGGAATGATAAACCGATGCCAGTACATCCCCGATGGGCAGGTCGTTCTCGCCCAAACAGTCACGGATGGCAGTAATCATGTTATCAGGCGCCACCAAACGGCTGTCATTGGGGTCAAAGGTCTTGGAATAAGAACTGGCTTTTGCCATTTCCATCATCTGGTCGTAGGTGTACTGTTTATCCAGATTCTTGCGAATGTTTTGGAAAAGCCACATTCCCATAATGTCTTTTAAGAACTGGTAGGTCTTGTACCCGCCTTCGTTAGAGAAGTTGGCTTCCAACGCCGCATCAGTCAGGACGGGATAGGCGTTTTTGGCACCTACCAGGCTCCAAGTACCCGAGGAAATGAACATTCCGTGACCGGGACGATCGCAAACGGCAATTGCCGAAGCGGTATCGTGAGACGGCGCAAAAACCACCGTGGCGTCAAAACCAACGGTTTTTTGCACTTCGGGTGTAAAGTTGCCCACGGTGCTGCCGGGCATCAGTACTTCCTTGAAAATAGCAGGATTAAAGCCTAAAAGTTGCAACAACTCGGTGTCCCAGGTCTTGGTCTTGGCATCTAACAGCGAGGTGGTGGAGGCGATGGTGTACTCGCTCTTCATCACTCCTGTTAAGCGGTAAGACAGGTACTCAGGCATCAATAAAAGATGCGCCGCACGGGACAGTTTGCCCGACTGTTTGTCACAATAAAGTTGGTAAATCGTGTTATAGTTCTGACGTTGAATACCCGTTCTGGCATAGAGATCACGGCGGCTGATGATTTCATCCACCGCCTCGGGAACCCCTGCCGTTCTGCCGTCACGGTAGGCAACGGCAGGCAGCAGTTCATTCTTATTTTCATCCAGTAATACGTAATCTACGCCCCAGGTATCAATGGCGATGGTCTGCGGAATCTTGCCGATCTTGCCGCATTCACGGATGCCTTCAATAATCGATTGGGTCAATGCATCGACGTCCCAATAGAAGGTATCGCCGTCAGATAAAAATCCGTTTTCAAACCGATAGACTTCGGTGGTCTTAATTTCGCCGTCCACCCACTCGCCAAGGATGTGGCGGCCGCTGGATGCACCGATGTCAATGGCCAGACAGTAAGCCATAGTAGATCCTCCCGGGATTATTTATAGAGCGGACCGTAAGCGGCACAAGCTCTGTAATCGGAGCCTTCCTTGTCCATGCCGAAGGAATTCCAAGCGGCGGGACGGAAGATGTCCTCTTCGGGAACATTGTGCATGCATACGGGGATACGGAGCATCGAGCACATGGTGATCAGATCTGCGCCGATGTGACCGTAAGAGATGGCGCCATGGTTGGCACCCCAGTTGTTCATTACGTCATAAGCCGACTTAAACGCCCCCTCGCCGGTGCAACGAGGAGCAAACCAAGTGCAGGGCCAGGTGGGGTTGGTGCGTTCCATCAGGGTATCCGAAACCGCATCGGGAAGCTGTACGGTCCAACCTTCTGCAATCTGCAGAACGGGACCCAAACCTTTGACCAGATTCAGACGAATCATTGTAGCGGGCATTTCGGCACGGGTGGTAAAGTGGCTGGAGAAACCGCCGCCACGGAAGTTATCAAAGCCTGCCTCGCACCAAACGGTAGCATCGGTCATCTTTTTGATGTCTTCATCCGTTACTTCCCACCATTTCTTCATGATGGCGTTACCCTTTTCGTCCTTGCATTCACCGCAAGCGTCCAAACAAGCCGCACCCGAATTCAGCAGATGGATGATGCCGCCGTGGGTCTTGGCTTTGCCTTCCAAATCATAGCCGGTAACACGCTTGACCGCTTCGGGCGACCAGAACGTACGGACATCAGCAAAAATCTGTGCACGGTGGGTCAACAAACGCATGAAGAGCATTCCCAGTCCGTTCAATACATCGTTTTCGGTTGCCAAGGTATAAGGCTCACGAGCACCCTGATAGTCAAAAGTAGAGCTTAACAGTGCTTCGGGGTAGTCACAGTTGGGCCAATGGTCGGTCCACTGACGCTGACCTTGGAAGCCACCTGCGATGGCGTTATGACCCGCCTTTTCTTCCTCAAAGGCGTCGGGCAGGTTTTTGTTGCCTGCCATCAAGTCTTTGATGATGCAGTACATCTTAACGGTGAATTCCCACTGTTTTTCCTTTTCCTCATCCGAGAAACGGACGAAATCCGGGTTATCGTCCCGACCCATCTTGCAATGCTCACGGGTCCAGGCCAGAGCTTTTTGATATTCTTCCTCGTCATAGATGCCTTCGTCCATGCGGCGGAGGATCTCTACCTCGTCAACCGACTCGACACGCATCCCCAAATAGGATTCCATAAAGTCCTGGTCAATGATGGAGCCGCCGATACCCATGCACTGAGAACCGATTTGTAAGTAAGACTTGCCCCGCATGGTGGCAACGGCAACTGCCGCACGACCAAACCGCAGGAGCTTTTCCTTAACGTCTTCGGGAATTTCGGTCACCTGGTCACGGTCCTGTACTTCATGACCGTAGATGCCGAAAGCGGGCAAACCTTTTTGTGCGTGGGCTGCCAAAACGGCCGCCAGATAAACCGCACCGGGACGCTCGGTTCCGTTAAAGCCCCATACGCCTTTGATGGTGTTGGGGTCCATATCCATGGTCTCAGAGCCGTAGCACCAGCAAGGAGTAACCGACAGGGTAATGTCTACCCCTTCCCGCTTGAACTTGTCTGCACAAGCAGCGGCTTCGGGCACACGGCCGATGGTGGTATCTGCCATAACAACTTTAACAGGATCACCATTGGAATAGTATAAGTTTTCTTCAAACAGTTTCTTTGCGGCAAGTGCCATTGCCATGGTCTGGTCTTCCAGACTTTCGCGGAGCTTCATCGGTCCCCGCCGACCGTCAATAATGGGACGGATACCGATTACAGGATACTCGCCAACATATCTTTTTTCTGCCATTTCATAACCCCCTAAAAAAATTTAACTTATACTTGAATTATAGTACGAATTATGTTACAATGCTATTACATTTTAGCCACAAAACCATAATAATTTCTACTTTTTAGGAGTAAAGTATGAAAAATTCTGAATATCTGGAAAAAAAGCAACACGGGTCACCGGAGTTCCCCATCCAGTACTACTATGTCGAGAACGGACACCCTCAGTATGTAATGCCCCCACACTGGCATAAGGAGTTCGAAATCATCCGCGTTTTGTCGGGGGATTTTCGGGTCTTTTTAAATAACGTAGAGTTCCGTTTAAAAGATGGCGACGTTCTTTTGGTCAACAGCGGTGCTTTGCATCGGGGCGAGCCAAAGCGTTGCACTTACGAGTGCTTGGTCTTTGATTTATCCATGCTCCGCCGTCAGCATAACGATGCGGTGCAACGGTTTCTGGCGCCCCTGCTAAACGCTTCTGCAGAGGTGGGCAAACCGTTGTACCAGGGCAACTACGGCGTTATCAACGCCCTCTTTGATGCTATGAAGATGCCGACACCCGGGGTGGAATTAAAGGTATACAGCCAGCTATTTGCTCTGCTCTATCAACTATATAACGAGGATTGCATTGTCCCTGCCATTAAATCCGCCCGTACCCACCAAACCGAAACGATAGCCAAACTCTTGGACTGGATCGAAAAGAATTACACCGAACCCATCACCCTGGAAAAACTGGCGGAGATTTCGGGGCTCAGCGCCAAATACCTCTGTCGCATTTTTAAAGAGTACACCTCCAAAACGGTCATTCGTTATGTCAACGAGTTGCGCATCAACCATGCCTGTCACGAAATGGCATCAGGAAAGAACAGCACCCAGGCGGCGTTTGACAGCGGGTTTAACGACCTGAGTTATTTCTGCAAAACCTTTAAAGCCTATACAGGTGTTACTCCCAGCGCCTACAAAAAAGAGAAAATGTAAAAAGAGCCCCGAACAGGGCTCTTTTTATTACAGTAATCTTTCTGCCAGGAAAACAACCAGACAGGAGCAAGCAGCAACCGTCAGCAGGCTCTTTTCCAGCCACGCCAACACCACGGCACAGACAAAGCCCAGTGCAGCGGCAACCGGCTTCTCGGTTGCAGAGAAAATGGCGGGAACGGTCATCACCGCCAGTACAGCATAGGGAATATAGTACAAAAAGGAGAGCAAAAATCGGTTGGTGATCTTCTTTTTCAAAAGCACCAGCGGAAGCATCCGAATCAGATAGGTCACTCCCGCCATTACCAAAAGGTACATCCAAAAATTATTCATAGTGCACCTCCGTAACGGGCGCCAGCAACGCCATCAAGACGCTTGCCGCAACGGCGCAAAGAATCACGGTAAATCCTGACGGAATCGCCGCCAACACAGGCACCGTTGCAAAGATGCAGGAAAGGATTACTGCGACCGAGACACATACGGCGGTAGCACGGCGTTTTTTACAAGCAGGAATCACGATGGCAACGAACATCCCGTAAATGGCCAACCCCAACGCCGAGGTAACACTTTCGGGAAGAATATTCCCCGCCCCCGCGCCCAACACGGTGCCCAGACTCCACCCCAGATAGGGCGTTAAAATCAAGCCGTAGAGATACCGTTTTCCCACCGCACCTTCCTGGGAAGAGGCAACGGCAAATACCTCGTCGGTATTGACAAAGGAAATAATAAAGCGGTCGATACGACGGACGGTAGGACCTAATCGTTGTGACAGTGAGACCGACATCAAGGCATAGCGCAGGTTGATAACCAGTTGCGCCAAAGCCAGCTCTGCCAAAGTACCCCCTGCAACAATGATGGGTACGCCTGCAAGCTGCCCTGCAGAGGTCACGTTGGTCATGGAAATCAGCAGGGTCTGTAATACGGTCAATCCGCAGTCGGTTGCAAAGATACCAAAGGCAAAGGCTACCGACAGATATCCAAGACAGATGGGAATGCCGTCACGGACACCTTTTAAAAAGCTGTTTTGTTCATTCATTTAAGTTCCTTCTTTCAAAGGTTATCATACCTTCTTTGTCGAAAAAAGTCAAGAAAAAAGCACCCTTTCGGGTGCTTTTATTATTGGATCGATTTGTTTTTCCAACGGCCCATACAATAGAAAACGACCGTAATCAGAGCGCCCATAACCCAGGTACAAAGGAGGGAGATCTGAATGCACTCTCTGCCAATCACGGGTGCTAAGGCATATGCAATAGGAATCCGCAAGAAGACCGAGGTGATCAGAGATGTCCACATGGGTGTCATGGTATCCCCCGCTCCCCGCATAATACCCGAAAGGCTTTGGGTTACCGCCATTGCAATATAACCGGGAGCCAAAATGCACATCAGGATATAACTCATATCCACCAAATCGGCGGTCTCGGTAAAGATAGACATCAGTCCTTTGCCAAAGAGCAGGATGATTCCCGTAATGGTGGCCGAACAAATAACAGCAATCCAAGTACCCTGTTTGGCACCTTTGGTCACCCGTTCATAAAGCCGGGCACCCACGTTCTGACCTGCGTAAGTAGTCATTGCCATACCGAAAGAGAAGTTGGGCATCATGGCGAATCCGTCTACACGCATTACAACGACGTTGGCGGCGATAAACTGTTCGCCAAAGGTGTTGGTCAGCGACTGGACGATAATCATTGCCGACGAGAAGATGGCCTGGGTCAGACCCGAAGGAAGACCAAGGCGGACGATGGTTTTGACATACTGGCCGCGGGGACGCAAGGTGCTCAGTTTAAATTCAAACTGTTCCTTCATCCGCACGATTTTCAGCAGACAAAGGGTTGCGGAGACGAACTGGGCAATAATGGTTGCCAGCGCTACACCTGCAACGCCAAGACCTAAAGATGCAACAAAGTAAATGTCTAAAACAATGTTGATAACCGTTGCAACCAACAAGTAAATCAGTGCCGAAAAGGAGTCGCCCATTCCCCGCAAAACACCCGAAAGAATGTTATAAAAACCCAGACCTGCAATGCCAAGAAGAGAGATAATCAGGTAGTTGGCACAGTCCTTTAAAATGGTTTCAGGGGTGTTTAAAAGCCTTAAAAGCGGATAAATCAACGGAGTGGCAAACACCATCATAAAGACACAGGCGATCAGCGTAACGGTAATGCAGTTGCCGATGGTATAAGAAAGCCCTTCGCGGTCGCGGGCGCCAAAGTACTGAGAAACCATGATCCCCGTACCCGTTGAAATACCGATGAACAGGACCAAAATCAAGTTGACGATCGGACCTGCACTGCCAACGGCGGCAAGGGCGTTGTCCCCCACATAGCGGCCTACTACGATGGTATCCACCGTGTTATAAAGTTGTTGGGCAATATTACCGATAAGCATGGGCAGGGTAAATAACAGAATATCTTTCCACGGACTGCCTACGGTCATATCTACCGGTGCAAAAAGTTTTTTAAACATAATCTACCTCGAGCAAAAAAATTAACAGCAGAAGTATATCACAAAACAAATTCAATTTCAATAGGTAGGAAGAAAAAAGACCCGCAAAAGCGGGTCTTAATTTTAGGCGACATTTGCTTTCGGACGGGTCATAAACTGGATGGCGAGGACCAGAGCGAAAATCGTAACGCCGATCACATCGGTCAGCGCCCCGGGATAAATCAGCAACAAACCACCGCAAACGCTTAACAAGCGTTGATGCCACGGGAGTCGGTGCAGTAAGAATCCTTGCAAGGATACCGATACGGCAAAGATGCCGACGATGGCAGTGATACAGATCAGGACGATTTCCCAGACCGAGGTATCAACAAAGAGCAGTGCAGGGTTCAGCGCAAACACGTAAGGTACGATAAAGGCGCCAATGGCCAGTTTGGTGGCGGTAATGGCAGTTTTCATCGGGTTTGCCTGGGCAATTGCCGCACCTGCATACGCCGCCAATGCAACGGGCGGGGTCAGGTCGGCAACGATGCCAAAGTAAAATACGAAGAAGTGTGCAGCGATGGGTTCTACGCCCATACGGACCAGGATTGGTGCACAGGTTGCCGCCATAATGCAGTAGTTGGCAGTGGTGGGAACACCCATCCCCAGTACGATACAGCAAATCATCGTCAGCACCAGAGCAATCATTACGTGGCTTCCTGCCAAGGCGACGATGCCGTTAAAGAGCAGGTTTGCCAAACCGGTCATGGTGATGACGCCTGCGATAATACCTGCAACGCCGCAAGCGGCGGCAACGGAAACCATCCCTTGCCCGCCCCCTGCCAAAGCTTCCAAAAAGCGTTTGGGGGTGATGCGATTGTCTTTATTAAAGAGACTGACCACAACGGCAATCACAATGGCAATAGCGGCGGCGTACTGAATCGATTTTTGACTGGTACCGACCAGGTAGATCAATACCACCAAAGGCAACAACAGATACGATTTCTTCAAAAGGGGTAAAATACGAGGCAATTCCTCACGGGAAAGGCCACGGAGACCTTCTTTCTTCGCCTCTAAGTGTACGGCAATAAAGACCCCTGCAAAATACAAAATTGCAGGTAAAATAGCACGGACCACCAAGTTGCTGTAAGGCAGGTCCAGGTTTTCTGCCATTAAGAAAGCGGCAGCGCCCATAATCGGGGGCATGATCTGTCCGCCGGTGGAAGCCGATGCTTCTGCCGCAGCGGCAAACTCAGGCTTATAGCCGCTCTTTTTCATCAACGGAATGGTGACGGCGCCCGATCCGACGGTGTTTGCAACCGACGATCCGGAAACCATGCCTTCCAATGCGCTGGCAACAACGGCAACCTTTGCGGGTCCCCCCGAGAATCCGCCGACAAAGGCGTTTGCGATCTTAATAAAGAAATCTGCAATGCCCGTCCGTTCCAAAAATGCGCCGAAGATGATAAAGACGACAATGAATTTGGAGCAGACATTAATCGGCGTAGACAAAATACCTTCTTTGGTGTAGAACAAGTTATGAACGATATAGTTTAAACGACCCGAAAAGGTCGGATTTCTCGTACCAAAGATAAACGCGTAGACAATAAACAGACCTGCGATAATGACAATGGGCAGACCTACGCTACGACGGCAAACTTCCGCCAATGCAATGGTGCCCACAACGCCGACGGCAATCTGTAAAGGTTGCAGAATCGAGCCTTGACGAATCAAGGATTCGGCATTAAATGCAAAGTACAAAAATGCGGCGGTACCCAAAACCATCAGCAGGATATCGTACCACGGCATATAATTGACCCGTTGCTTCCCTTTTCTTGCGGGGAATACCAAGTACCCCAAAAAGATAATAAAGGCAACAAAGGTGGTCAGGCGTAACTCCTCCAGCCAAGTAGCAAAGAGGGTAACGTACAAACAAAAGACCGAGAAGATAGCCAGTAAACAAGTTACAATGATTCTCGGAACCCCTTCCCAGATACGGGTGTTGGACTCGCGGTCGAATTTTTTCATAACCGCGTCCAGATCCATTGGCTCCGCAGGATTCGGAGCTTTTTTCTTGAACAGCATAACTCTTCCTCCTCAGGTGACAGAATAAAAGGCCGCGGCGTTAGCCACGGCCTTTTAGTGGCAATTATTACTCTACGGTAATACCTTTTTCAGCAAAGTATCTTGCTGCACCTGCGTGGAAAGGAACGGTCATACCGGAGGTTGCGTTCTCCAAAGAGAGTTCGCCACCCTTGGCATGCTCAGCCTTGATGGCATCGATGTTGTCGAAGATCGCAGCGGTCAGGGCATAAACATCGTCTTCAGAAGCGTTTGCATCTACGATTAAGGTTGCCTTAACGGTAACGGTCTTAACAGCTTCGGTCTGACCTTCGTATGTACCTGCGGGAATCTCGTATACCGTGTAGAAGGGGCAATCAGCCATCAGCTTATCGGCAACAGCTCCGTCAATGGGAACCAGGTATGCATTGTTGGTGGTGCACAGTTCGGTAATGGCAGGAGTGGGAGCGCCTGCTACGATGAATGCGGCGTCAATCTTACCATCCTTCAAAGCATCAGCACTGTCGGCGAAAGACTGGTACTGCGCCTTGATATCAGCCTCGGTCATACCTGCAGCGGCCAACACGTCAACAGCGTTAAAGTAAACGCCGGAACCGGGAGCGCCGATGGAAACGACCTTGCCCTTTAAGTCTGCAACAGACTTCACTTCAGGGTCCATGGTAACCAGCTGAACAGCCTCGGCGTACAGACCTGCAACGGTACGGAAGGAGTCTACCTTACCCTCGTTCTCGAAAGAACGGGTGCCTTCCCACGCGTAAGACATAACGTCTGACTGGACAGTACCCAACTGATAGTTGCCTGCGGCAATACCCTGGATGTTGGCTTTGGAACCGTCGGTGGAAACAACCGTTACGGCAATGCCTGCATTGTTGGTAATGTACTGACCCAAAACGCCGCCGTAGCCATAGTAGGTGCCCGAGGTACCACCGGTACCCATGGTCATCCCTGCGCCACCGCAAGCGGTCAAGGCAAGAATCATTGCCAACGCCAAAATGATCAATACTACTCTTTTCATTGATTTTTCCTCCTTGTACGCCGAAAGGGTCAACGCCCTCAGCTTATAGTAGTTTTTTCATCTTTATTATAATACCATACTAGGCTGAAAATTTCAAGTAAAAGTTTACAACAACCATAATTTTAATTCTTGAGAAAGGCGGTGTATTGACATGAAAAGGCAACTCCCTTTCGGGAATTGCCTTTTTTGTTATACCGGATTTCCTTCCGTATCGAAAAGCGGAAGCGGAGCAAGGTAAGTAATGTCTTCTCTGCCGATGGCATCACCCTCTGCCAAAACTGCCATTTTTGCGACGATATTGCCACCTGCCGCATGAATGAGTTTTTCCAGAGCCGAAAGGGATTCACCTGTGCTGATGACATCATCCACAATGAGAACACGCTTTCCTTTGATTGCTTCCACATCTTTGGAATCAAGGTACAGTGTCTGTGTATGACTGGTCGTGATGGAGTCAACCTGGACACTGATGATATCTTTCATATAAAGTTTCGGCGCTTTTCTGGCAACGATATAATGATTTAACCCTGCCTGCCGCGCCATTTCATACAAAAGGGGGATACCTTTTGATTCCGCGGTAATCATAACGTCATATTCGGGTGCCCGTTTCAAAAGCTCTTCGGCGGATTTTTGGGTAAGTTCGACATCGCCGAACATCACAAAAGCGCCGATGTATAGGCTTTCGTTCAGTTTGCAAAGCGGCAGGTCCCGCTTTAAACCCGATATGTCAATTGTGTAAAATTCCTTCATTTTTGAATGGTGCTCCTCGCTGTTCGATTATGCAAGACCTAAAACTTTCAGTACGATATAAACCACGAACAATGCAACAGAAACCCACATTACGGCACTAATTTCCTTAATCTTACCGCAAAGGACCTTCAGGATTACCCAAGCCAGCATACCAAACATAATGCCGTTTGCAATGGAGTAAGTCAGAGGCATCATAACGATTGCCAGGAATGCACCGATAACATCAGCTGCATCGCCGTCGAAGTCAACCTTTTTAATTGCAGAAAGCATCAGCAGACCAACGTAAAGCATTGCAGGGGTGGTAGCAAAGCTGGGGATTGCCAGGAAGATGGGTGCAAATACGATTGCAATCACGAACATACCGGCAGTAACAACAGAAGACAGACCGGTTCTGCCGCCTGCGGCAACACCTGCGCTGGATTCAACATAGCTGGTTACAGTAGAAGTACCCAGGCAGGCACCAACAACGGTACCAACAGCGTCGGCCATCAAAGCGCCGCCGGCCTTGGGCAGTTCGCCCTTTTCGTCCAGTAAGTCGCCCTTCTGTGCAACACCGATCAAGGTACCGACGGTATCAAAAATGTCGGTGTACAGGAACGTAAAGGTAACCAAGAGGAAGCTTGCAAAGTTCTTTGTGATAAAGCCAAAGTCAAACTTAAACAGTGCCGGAGCAGCGAAGTTTGCCTTGATTGCCTCCATCGAAAGACTGGGGATTACAGAGTAAACGCCGTTTGCCGGATCGGGAACATACCAGCCGATAAGTTCGGCAATGATGCCCAGAATCCAAGTAGCGATGATACCCAACAGAATTGCACCGGGAACTTTGAAGTGGTTGAATACACCAATCAGAAGCAGACCGATCAAAGCCAAAGCAACGCCAGTGGAAGCCAAATCACCCAAAGCAACGGTGGTAGCGGGGTCAGCAACGACGATTTTCGCATTGATCAAAGCGATGATGGTAATGAACAAACCGATACCTGCCGTGATACCGAACTTCAGATTGTTCGGAATCTTGTTAACCAGCGCTTCACGGAATTTGAAGATCGACAGGACCATAAAGATAAAACCTTCAATCAGGATTGCGGTCAGCGCAACTTCATAGGAGTAGCCCATAGCACCACAGACGGTAAATGCAAAGAATGCATTAAGACCCATGCCGGATGCCAACGCAACGGGGTAGTTTGCAAAGAACGCCATACACAGCGTTGCGATTGCGGCAGAAATAGCTGTTGCCATAAAGATCCCTGCAGGGGTTGCACCAGGGATGCCGCCGAGGTAACCGGGGTTAACCGCAAGAATGTACGACATTGCCAGGAAGGTCGTGATACCTGCGATGATCTCGGTACGGACACTACTGCCTCTTTCTTTGATTTTAAACCATTTTTCAAGCTTTTCCATTTCACCAACTCCTTAAAAATTTTTGTGGCAATTTTATTATATCATAGGGGTAAAAATAAATCAAGATAAATCGTTATTTATCGACAATTAAGGAGAAAACTGGAGATTCCACCTCTACCGGAGGTTCAAACCACACAATATCGCACAATAAAGAAAAACCTGCAACCCCGATTGGGATTACAGGTTTTTTGGTTGCGGAGGGAGGATTTGAACCTCCGACCTTCGGGTTATGAGCCCGACAAGCTACCAGGCTGCTCTACTCCGCGTCGAACAGTTAATACTATACCACAGATTTTTTCGTTTGTAAAGATGTTTTTTGAAAAAAATAAAAAAAGACCTTCAAAAATTCGACGGTCTTTGCGAATTACAGGTTTCGGACCCGTATTACTGCGGTCAACATTCACTTTCTGTACATTTTTTCTTCTCTGCCCCACAAACAGAACGAAAAATTTTGACAAATTTTCCTGAATTTCTTTTTTCCTGCGAAAAAACTTGACATAAAATAGAAGTGGAACTATAATAATTGTTAGAAATTTGACGATACTAATAGCAAAACAAGGAGTGTGCTTTATGATGAAAAACATTGGTGTACTGACCAGCGGCGGCGACGCCCCGGGTATGAACGCAGCAATCCGCGCTGTCGTTCGTGCTGCAATCCACTACGGCATCACCGTTTACGGAATCGAAGAAGGGTATTATGGTCTCTTAAACCGTAAGATCCGCAAGTTAGAATACCATGATGTATCCGATATTATTGCCAAGGGCGGCACTTTTTTAAAGTCAGCCCGTTGCCTGGAGTTTGCAACACCCGAGGGCGTACAAAAGGGTGTTGAGATTGCCCGCGAGTTTGGTTTGGACGGTTTGGTTGTTATCGGGGGCGACGGTTCCTTCCGCGGTGCCAGAGATTTATGCAACGCAGGATTGCCCACCATCGGCATCCCCGGTACCATTGATAACGATATTGCCTGCACCGATTACACCTTAGGCTTTGATACTGCTTTGCGCACTGCCTGTGTTGCAATCGATATGTTAAGTGACACCTGCTATTCCCACGGCCGTTGCAGTGTGGTCCAGGTCATGGGTCGCCATGCAGGTCACATCGCCCTTCACGCAGGGATTGCAGGCGGCAGCGAATCCATCATTCTCCCCGAAAAGGACTTTGACCTGACCGAAACGATCGAAAGCATCCGTCACGGACTTGCGATGGGTAAAAGCCATTTCATCGTCGTTCTCGCCGAAGGCATTACCGATGCTTCCCAGGTTGCCAAGGACATCGAAGCGGCTACCGGGGTCGAGACCCGCGCAACCGTTTTGGGACACACCCAGCGGGGCGGCTCCCCTACTGTACGCGACCGTGTAATCGGGACCCAGATGGGGGTTTACGCTGTAGAGCTTTTACAGGAGGGTCTCAGCAACCGCGTTGTTGCCTATAAAAACGAGAAGCTGGTCAACTACGATATCAACGAAGCACTGGCTATGAAGAAAAGTGTGGACGAAGACCTGATCCACGTATTTAAAACGGTTACCTGCTAAAAAAAGAGCCGCTATGAGCGGCTTTTTGCTTGAAGTAATAGTAAAGAAGCAATAAAAAAGTCAGCCAAAAGGCTGACTTTTTTTATTTTGTCCAATTCAGGTTATAAAACAGCTGGCAGACCTGAGCACGGGTTAGGGTGCTTTGCGGGGCGAAGGTGCGGGCTTCGTCCATACCTGCGGTGATGCCGCAATTATAAGCGGCAAGGATATGTTCCCGATACGCTTCCGAAATGTCGGAAAAATCAGGGATCATGGTTTCGGTAATATTACCCGTTCTCTGCACCTCATCTTTTTTGGCAAGGTACATTGCCGCAACCGCCGCTTCACGAGTAATGGGAGCGTCAAAAATTTCAGGGGTAATCTCTCCCGATTCCATCAAATATCCCGCTTTTAAACAGGAATCAATGGCGTTGTAAGCCCAGTAATTATTGGCAGGACCGGTGGGTAAACGCTTGGCACGGGCTAAGATCTGACAAAACTGGGCACGGGTCAGGGTACCGTCGGGGGCAAAGAGATTGTTGCCCATTCCTGCTACCAATCCGCCCTCAGCCAGAGCGGTGACCGCATCGTAGTACCAGGCTTCTTCCGCCACATCGGCAAAGGACAGTTTGTTGTTGGGACTTGCCAAAAACTGATAGTGAGTGGCTTCGCTCACCGATTTTTGTGCGGTAAGGTAATCAATGGTCAGGTGCATTCCTTCGATGAGGATACCGTCTGCAGGACCTTCGGTCTGTACCACATTATAAGGGAAAGAAAAACGGTAAACCACTGCCATATCCGCCATCAATTCATCATAAGCGGCTTTCGTCTCGGCATCCATCTCCTCGGTTTCGGCTGTGTCCTCGGAAGGAGTTACCCGGATGTCTACAGTAAAGTCGCCGTTTTCCAACTGCTCAAAAAAGACGTTTTGGGTCTTGGTGCCGTCCTCTTCCTCGGTGCTCAACTGTTCGTTGAGTTGACTCAGTTCGGAAAATTCAAACGGTTCTACGGTGCCGTAATAGTCCACGCCGTTATGGGTAAACTTCTGCATCTCGCTTAAATCAGGGGGTGTTGCTTCCCCTTCGTTGGATGCCATCAGTTCCCAACCTTCTTTGGTATACCCTACGGAGGCGGTAGCCACACCGCTTCCGTCTTTATATACATTTACTTCGTTAACGACTCCCATGCACCCCGTCAATGCAAAAATCATACAAACCGCCAGAGTCACTGCTAAAAACTTTTTCATGATTCTTCTCCTTTCAAGCTCATTTCCGTATTCCGTTCAGATAGTTTTTGCAACTGGTAGAACTCGCCTTGCAACGCCATCAATTCTTCGTAAGAGCCTTGCTCGATGCAACAGCCGTCCTTCATCACCACGATCAGGTCGGCGTTGCGAATGGTGGACAGACGGTGTGCCACAATAAAGGTGGTACGGCCTTTCATCAGCTCATTCATCGCCTTTTGGACCTCGTACTCCGAAATGTTATCCAAAGCGGAAGTAGCTTCGTCCAAAATGATAATGCGGGGATCGCGAATCAAGGCACGGGCGATGGAAATCCGTTGTTTTTGACCGCCCGAAAGTTTGTCGCCATGCTCCCCGATTAAGGTATCCAGTCCATCAGGCAAACGGTCCACAAACTCGCGGATATTGGCACGGTCGATGATCTCGTTTAGTTTTTCGTCCGAGACATCGGGCAGTCCGTACAAGATGTTTTGACGGATGGTGCCCGTAAAGAGGATACTGTTTTGGGGCACTACCGAGAGGAAGCGGCGGTATTCCTGCAGGTGCAAGAGTCCGATGGGTTTGCCGTCGATCTTCACCACGCCGTCGGTAGCTTGTAAGAAACCGATAATCATATTCATAACAGTGGTCTTACCCGACCCCGATGCCCCGACGAACGCCACGCACTGTCCGGGGGAAACGTCCAGGTTTAGGTGACTGACCACATCCTGGCGGGTGTTGGGATAGTGATAGGATACATCCTCGAACTGAACTGATCCGTGGACGTAACGCAAACGAATCTTATCGCGGTTGTCCTCGATCTGGTCAGAAAGCATAATCTCGGATAAGGAGCGTAACGCTTCCATGCCCGTATTCAACATGGGGAAGATGTTGATCAGCATCTGGGCCTGTCCCGAGATGGCACTGAAATAACTTTGATACAGTACGATGTCCCCCACTTCAAGATGTCCGAAATAGGCAAGGATGCCTGTAAAGATCAGGCAAGAGGTACTGAGTAACGTGGCAACGACCCAGTTCCAGGAGCCAAACCGCGCCACCGTTTCGTCCATCTGCAACCCGCTGGATGCTACGTGACGGATGTTGTTACTGATGCGGTTGATTTCGGTAGTTTCCAGGCCGTGTGCTTTGGTGACGGGAATCATGGTCAACATATCGGTGATCCGTGCGGAAAGCTGCTCGTTCTCGTTACGATACTGACGGTTTTCGCGGCGCATCCGTGCACGGAAGAAATTGATCAACAGCAGGTTGATGGGGATGACCACCAGGTAAAAGAGCATGATAAACCAGCTTTTGGTCAGAGTAATGACGATGGTAACGATGATGCTGATAACGGTGGGAATGACGTTTTCAAAGAACTGACGGTTCATCCCTTCCACCGCCTCGACATCACGCAAGAACTTAGATTGCAGACGCCCCGTCTCGATGTCCTTGTGGTATGTAATGGACAACTGCTGAAGCTTTTTAATCAGCGAGTTCCGAACCCCCGCACTGATATGCCGTAGGGCACGGTTGTTGTGCATGGCATATTTCACGTGGCTCCATACATTTTGCAGGAGCAATACCAGCGCCAGTAACCCCAAAATTAAAAAGTCCAAGGGCGAACTGCCTTCGGGAGATGCGGCAAGGTTGATGACCTCTGCCGTAATCAGGGGCAAAATCCAGGCGGGAGCGTTCTTTAAAAGGAAATAGAGCTGTGCAATCAGGAAGTGCTTTTTGTGCTCGACGAAAAAACTGTACAAGATCCGAAGGGAAACATTTTTCTCCCGACGGTTTTTTTCGAACAATCCGTCATAATCAGGTAGTTCTTGATTGCGAAATTCCTCGGCAATCGTATCTTTTTTCAAGTCAATCCCTCCATCGACTTCAACATACCGTAACTGTCAATCGGTTTCCAAGGATACTCAGCGCACCTGTCCGTTCCCGAAAATGCGATAAGCATACGAGGTTAGCGCCTTTAGGCCCATAGGACCGCGGGCGTGCAGCTTTTGGGTACTGATGCCGATTTCCGCACCAAACCCAAACTCAAACCCATCAGTGAATCGGGTGGATGCGTTGACGTATAGTGCCGCCGCATCGATGCCCTTTAAGAAGGCGTCAGCGTGTTCCGCCGTTTCGGTGATGATCGATTCTGAATGACGGGTGGTATAGGTATTGATATGATCAATGGCGGCAGTAACATCCTTCACCACCTTGACCGATAAGATGAGGTCATTGTACTCGGTATCATAATCTTCTTCGGTTGCCGCTTTTGCATCAGGCAGAATCTCTAACGTGCGGGCACAACCACGGATTTCCACCCCTGCGGTCAGGAGGGCGGGACCCGCTTTCTTTAAGAAGGCTTCGGCAACGGCTTCGTGGACCAGCAAGGTCTCTGCCGCGTTGCAGACCGAAGGACGGCTGCACTTGGCGTTTAACAGGACGGACAGCCCCATCTCCAAGTCGGCGGAATCGTCAACGTAGATGTGGCAATTGCCCGAACCCGTTTCAATCACAGGGACGGTAGACTGTTCGACCACGGCGCGGATTAACCCTTTCCCGCCCCGGGGGATCAGCACGTCCAGGTAACCGTTTAACCGCATAAACTCACGGGCGGTCTCCCGAGATTGGTCAGAGAGGAGTTGCACCCCGTCGGCGGGCAAACCCGAGGCGGCGATTGCCTCTTTCATACAAACAACCAGAGCGGCATTAGACCGCGCCGCTTCTTTCCCGCCCCGTAAAAAGACGGCGTTCCCTGCTTTTAAGCAAAGAACGGCACTGTCCACGGTGACGTTGGGGCGTGCTTCGTAAATAATGCCGATGACCCCCAAGGGTACGGTATGGGTTTCGATCCTTAGTCCGTTGGGGCGGGTTACCCTGTCGGTGACCGTTCCCACGGGGTCGGGGAGTTCAGCAACTTTGCGTACACCGTCCGCGATCCCTAAAATCCGTTCACGGGTTAAAAGGAGTCGGTCCTGCATTGCCGTCGAAAGTCCCGCTTCACGGGCAGCAACCAGGTCGGCTTCATTTTCTTTTAACAAGACTTCGGTGTCTGCCACCAAGCGGTCGGCAATGGCGAGCAAAGCACGGTTCTTCTCTTCGGTGGTGGCATTGGCAAGGGTTCTTGCGGCTACTTTCAGCAACCTACCCTTTTCTTCCAGTTCCTTCATTACAGTCACTTCCTATTTTAATTCTACAACGGTTACGCCGCTATCCCCTTCTCCAAAAGTGCCCAACCGATAGGTGCGCACATGGGGATGACGGCGAAGCATTTGGTGTACCCCTGCACGCAGGGCACCCGTGCCCTTGCCGTGAATCAGGGTCACGGTAGCAAGTCCGTTTAAAACCGCTTGGTCCAAATAACGGTCAATCTCCAAGGAGGCATCCTCCACCATCATTCCCCGCAAATCCAGTTCAGTGGAAAAAGAGGCAGACTTTAAATGGGTACCCTTGCGCATCCCGCCTGAACGGTCTTTCTTTGGCGAGGTCTGTTTCTTGGGCAAACGGATGTCTTTCAGATTGGTGGTAATGGTCATAATCCCCGCCTGAAGCTTCAAGTTCCCGTCGGCGTCGGGGAGCGTTTGGACGAAAGCGGTATCGTCCAGCTCGGGCACATACACCTCCGTCCCCAGCAACAAATCCGATGCACGGACGGGTGCGCCCTCCACCGGCTTTTGGCCTTCACTGCGGAGTTTTTCTTTCTTTTTCTTTAAGTTGCCCTTGGTCTTTTGCAAAGCACCTTCCAGTGCATTGCGGTCGGCGGTGCGGCGGAGTTCCTGCACCTCACGCAAAAGAGCGTCTACCTCTTCCTGGGCTTCGTCGATCAAGGCTTGAGCTTTCTTGCGGGCATCTGCCATCATCTTTTCCCGCTTTTGGTCCAGCTTTTCGTATTCTTTTTCCATGGTGTTGCGGTAAAGCTGACCCTCACGACGGTACTTGGCGGCGGCTTCACGGTCGGCCTCGGCAGAACGGCGGTTTTCTTCCAAATCCACCAGTACGTCCTCGAACTTGATGTCATCCTCGTTCAACAGGGTATGCGCCCGTTCCAGGACCTGCTCGGACAATCCCAACCGACGGGAGATGGCAAAAGCGTTACTCTTGCCCGGAACGCCGATCAACAAACGGTAAGTCGGGCGAAGGGTCGCCACGTCAAACTCGCAAGCGGCGTTAGAAACCCCGTCGGTGGACAGGGCGTAAAGTTTTAATTCACTGTAATGAGTGGTGGCGGCGATCCGCGCTCCCTTTTCCCGCAGTTCTTCCAAAATGGCAACTGCCAGGGCGGCGCCTTCTACGGGATCGGTACCTGCGCCAAGCTCATCCAGTAAGACCAGGGAGCGATCATCGGCACGTTTCAAAATTTCCACCTGATGGACCATATGAGCAGAGAAGGTGGACAAACTCTGTTCGATGCTCTGTTCGTCCCCGATATCGGCATACACCGCAGTAAAGAAGGAGAGTTCGCTCCCCTCCCGAGCGGGGATCCGAAGTCCCGATAAACCCATCAGGGTAAATAGCCCCAGGGTCTTTAGGGCAACCGTTTTGCCCCCTGTATTGGGACCCGTAATGACCAATGTATCAAAGTCCTCACCAAGGCTTAGGTCGATGGGAACGGTGGTTTTGGGGTCTAACAGAGGATGCCGGGCGCTTTTGATGCGCATTCGTCCCTCTTGGTTGAGCTTGGGCGTTACGGCGGTCATCTTTTGTGCCAGACGGGCACGGGCAAAGATGCAGTCCAGTTTCAATAAAGTTTCAAAGGTTTCACCCACCGGCTCTGCCACTTCGGCAACGTGGGCAGACAGATCGGCTAAAATCCGCTCGACTTCGCGGGTTTCTTCAGCATAGAGCTGGCGGAGTTCGTTATTGGCTTCCACCACCGACATGGGCTCGATAAATAAGGTTGCACCGCTGGAAGACGCGTCGTGGACCAGTCCGGGGACATCGCCTCGGTGCTCTGCCTTAACGGGAAGCACATAGCGGTCCCCGCGAAGGGTAACGATGGGTTCTTGCAAGTACTTTTGGGTGGTAGCGGAGCGAACCATCCTGTCCAGCGTATCTTTGATGCGGTTGGTCCCCGCCGCCAGTTTGCGGCGGATGCGGGAAAGTTCGGGGCTGGCGGAGTCTGCCAGGGTCTCCTCGTCAGAAATGGCATTAAACAAAAGTTCTTCCAAAGAACGGTTAGGCACCAGACGGTCATAATACGGGCGCAACGCATCGCCTGCAGATTCGCCGTAGCGAACAGTTTGTCGGGCGTAGGCCAAAGTCTTTGCCACGGTGAGCAATGCGGCAGGGGTCAGACTGCGACCGATCTTTGCCTGAGACAGGGCGTCGCGGATTTCTTGTAATTCACCAAAAGACAACGGGCCTTGTGCCACCGTCTGGGCGCAGGCGGCATCGGTTTCGGCGAGCAACCGGCACGCCCCTTCAAAGGTGGTTGCGGGATGCAGGTTGCGCAAGACGGGCAGGTTTAAGGAACAGGTTGCCATCCCTGCCAATAGTTCGGTTATTTTATCGTATTCCAAAACGAATTTGGTCTTTTCAGGCATAAAAATCCCCTTTTCTTCTACTTCCCATTTATTATACCAAAGGGTTGTAAAAAAGAAAAGGGGTTTTCAAAAAATTATACACAGAGTCCTTGAACTGTCAAATAGTCCAGGACTGTTTCTTCGGCGGTAATGGGGATAATGGTGTTTCGCGAGAGTGCTTCTATCAGTTCCAAAGCCGCTCCCTTCGAGCAGGCAAGTTCGGCGGTGACACATTCTTCCACTACACCGTTGGCGCGGCGAAGCAGGACCTTAATGGCGTACCCGCCCCCCTCACGGATCAGAAGATAATAACCCAAACGAAGCCGTTCCCCCTGCAAAGTCCGTGCGTTTTTTACGGCAATCAGTTCTTCCATAGTGCGCTCCTTTCCTTGGAGAGTATAGCAAAGGGAAAGGGCTATTGCAAGAAAAACCGTTCGACAAAAAACCTCTCATTTGCATTGCTGCAAACGAGAGGTTCTCTTTCACGATTCGATGGAGCAAGTCGCCATCGCGGCGATACCTTCTCCCGTCCCCGTAAAGCCAAGACCTTCGGTGGTGGTGGCTTTGATGCCGATGGCAGTAACAGGAAGGCTTAATGCCTGGCCAATGTTTTCACGCATGGTTTCGATATACCCTGCCAATTTGGGGCGCTGGGCGATGACAGTGGCATCCACGTTGACGATGTTAAAACCACGATCGTTCAGCAGTCGGCCCACGTGGGATAACAGTTTTAAACTGCTGATGCCTTTGTAAGCGGGATCGGTGTCAGGGAAGTGCTGACCAATATCCCCCAAAGCGGCGGCACCCAGCAGAGCGTCCATAATAGCGTGAACCAAGACGTCTGCATCCGAATGGCCCAGAAGTCCGTGGGAATGCGGAATCTCCACTCCGCCTAAAATCAGTTTACGGTCGGTGACCAAGCGGTGAACATCATAACCGATTCCTGCGCGCATTACAATCCCCTTCCTTGCAATATGGTTTCTGCTAAAATCAAGTCGTCGGGCGTGGTAATTTTAATGTTTTCGTAAGAGCCTTCGACCATATAGACCCGGTATCCTGCCCGCTCACAAACGGCACAGTCATCGGTAACGCCAAAATCCTCCAATGCCGCAAATGCCGTACGCAAGATTTGGGTACGAAAGACTTGCGGCGTCTGCACCGCCCATAGTTTAGCGCGGTCAGGGGTATCTAAGATACGCCCGTCAGGGTCACAGACCTTAATGGTGTCTTTGACCCGTACGCCGATAGCGGCAGCGCCTTGACGTTTGGCAGCGATAACGGTGCGGTCGATTTCGTCAGGGGTAATCAGGCAACGGGCGCCATCGTGAACCAAAACCATATCGTCCTCTACTGCGTTTAATCCTGCCAAAACCGATTCGGCACGGGTGGCGCCGCCCCGCACCAAGGTAACGGGGAGGGGCAAGTCCAACGCTTGAACCAGATGAGAAAGCGGGAGGATATCCTCCTCCCGCGTGACGATTACAATGCGGTCAACCGACTGGGAAGCGGCCAACGAAAGCAAGGTATGTGCAATAACAGGTTTGCCCGAAAGGGACAAAAACAGTTTCCCGCCCGCGGCACCCATACGGGTTCCGCTCCCTGCGGCGGGAACGATTGCGGTACAGCCCATCAGACGGCTCCTTCCAACAATTCTTCTAAAATTTCTTCATTTACGTCTTTAGCAAGTGACAGTTCGGACAATAAAATCTTACGGGCATTGGTTAGCATCTTCCGTTCCCCGGTGGAAAGCATCCGCTCGCGATCACGGAGCATCAGGCTTTTGACCACAAAAGCAACCTCGAAGATATCCCCACCCCGAATCCGCGTCATATTATCGCGGCAACGGCGGTTCCAGTTATCATTTTCATCCCGGCCGATTTCTTTAAATGCTTCCAACACACGGTCCGCTTCTTCTGCAGAGATCACATCCCGCAGATTGGCTTTTTCTGCCTTGTCGACGGGAATCATAAACCGAACGGCACCGGGCACGGACAGCACGTAATAGAGCGCCTTTTCGCCAAATACTTCCCGTTCTTCAATGGCCTGAATCACACCGGCACCATACATGGGATACACGATTTTATCGCCGATATCGTACATGGTCAGTCCTCCTAAAGTCACAAAAACGCTTGTCATCTTTCTCTAACGGATGCCTTAATTATACCACCAAACCCTGTTTTTGTCAAACAAAATAAAAAAAGAAAAGCCCCACAACGTGAGACTTTTCCCGAAGATTTGCAGAAGTTTGTTATTCCTCTACCGGTTCTTCTAACAGAGCGGCCTGATAACGGTCTAAAATAGCGTTTTGAATCCGCTCCCGCATTTGCGCATTGATCGGATGCGCAATGTCTTTGAATTCGCCGTCCGGAGTACGTCTGCTGGGCATTGCCACAAACAGCCGTTCCTGGCCTTCGATTACTTTGATGTCATGGATCGCAAAAGCATCGTCAAAAGTGAGTGAAACGATGGCTTTCATTTTCCCCTCGTTGCTGATCTTACGAATGCGAATATCCGTAATCTCCATGCTTATCCCCCTTATAGTGTTAACAACGGGCATGACATCCCATTGATTTTATCATATTCTAACAAAATTTTGATAAAAAATCAAGTGTTTTTATAACTTTTTTCTATCTTTTTTCCATTTTTTTGCGAAAAATCGGAAAGAGATTGATTTTTTTACCGAAAAAGAATATAATAGTGTTGTAATTTACAACAAGGAGAATCCAAAAATGTTCAAAACACATTCTCACATACACTTCATCGGCATCGGCGGTGTTTCCATGAGCGCCCTTGCACTGATTTTAAAAAACGACGGGCACACTGTCACCGGCTCCGATTTTAAAGAATCGGCAACGACTTGTTTGTTAGAGACCCGAGGTATTCCCGTTTGTATCGGGCATCTCCCCCATCAGGTAGAAGGTGCCGATATGGTCGTCTATACCGCCGCCATCCACCCCGACAACCCCGAGCTGATCGCCGCCCGTGAAAAAGGGATCCCCACTTACGAACGGTGTGTGGTGTTGGGCGAGATGATGAAGGCTTACCGCTACCCCATTTTGGTATCAGGCACCCACGGTAAAACCACCACGACTTCGATGCTGGCATCAATCTTTATGGCTGCCGCAACCGATCCTACCGTACTGGTCGGTGGAAACCTGGCAGGCATTGAGGGCAACCACCGCATCGGCAGTCCTCATTATTTTATCGCAGAAGCCTGCGAATATGTAGAAAGTTTTCTGCACTTTTTCCCCTTTGTTGCCATTTTACTGGATGTAGAAGAAGACCATATGGACTATTTCCGTGACTTGGACCATATCGTTTCGGCCTTTCACAAGTTTGCCGCATTGGTACCCAAGGACGGCTTGGTGGTGGTCAACGGCGATGACCCCAACGCCCTCCGCGCCACAGAAGGTCTTTCCTGCAAGGTGGTTACAGCAGGGCTGACGCCTACTTCCGACTACTACGCCAAGGACATCACCTATGACGATGATGCCTGCGCTTCCTTTACCCTTTGCGCCCCCGAAGGAGAGACTTTCCCCATTCGTCTGGGAGTTGCGGGGAGCCATAACATTTCCAACGCCCTTTGTGCCATTGCAACAGCACGGCGGTTTGACCTTGCGTGGGGGGATATTGCAAGAGGGCTTTTGCTCTTTAAAGGTGCCGAACGGCGGTTTGAGTATAAAGGCGAGCCAAACGGCACCCGGATCTACCACGACTATGCCCACCACCCTACCGAGCTGAAAACCACCTTGGAAGTGGGAAACAAAATCAAAAAGGACGGACGGCTGTTTCTCGTTTTTCAGCCCCATACCTACACCCGTACCCAGGCGTTTTGGCAGGAGTTTAAAGAGGTTTTGTCCCAGGCAGACTGCCTGATTTTGGCAGACATTTACGCCGCACGAGAAGCCAATACTTTAGGAGTGTCCTCTGCCGGAATGGCGAAAGAGATTGCAGGCGCTGTCAACCTTCCCTCCTTCGAGGCGATTGCAGACTATGTACGCCGCGAAGCAAGGTCGGGTGACACGGTGATCACCGTCGGCGCGGGAGACATTTTCCGTGTCGGGGAAATCTTATTAAAAAAATAAGGAGACAATTATGTATATCAAATTAAACCCCAACGAAAAAGTAGTAGCTGCACTTCGTGAAGGTTTGCAAAAAAAGGGCGGGTATTGCCCCTGCCGTCGGGAGGAAAAACCCGAATACTTCTGTATGTGCGAGGAGTTCCGCAAGCAGATTGAAGATCCCGAATTTGAAGGCTATTGCCACTGTATGCTTTATTATAAAGGAGAATAAAAATGGCTGAAATTATTTTAACCGCAGAAAATTTTGAAACCGAGGTATTGCAGTCGGACATTCCCGTGCTGGTAGATTTTTGGGCGACCTGGTGCGGTCCTTGCATGATGCTGGCGCCTATCGTAGAAGAACTGGCAGAAGAGCTGGCGGGAAAGGTCAAGGTCTGCAAAGTCAACGTGGACGAGCAACCCCTGCTTGCGACTCAATTCCGCATCGTCAGCATCCCCACCCTGTTGCTGTTTGAAGAGGGTGCGGTCAAGGCAAGTACTCTGGGCTACCTCACCAAAGATCAGCTAAAATCGAAACTGGGTTTGTGATTTTTCTGTTAATAAAAAAGAGCCCTCTTGGAGGGCTCTTTTTTATGCTCTTTTTACGCCTTGTTAACAGAACCAAAGAGTTCCATCTTTTCCTTTACAGTTGCCTTGATGGCTTCAAAGCCGGGGGCCAGCAACTTTCTGGGATCAAAGCCTTTGCCTTCTAAATCCTTGCCTGCTTCGATATACTTGCGGGTAGCTTCGGCAAAGCTTAACTGACATTCGGTGTTAACGTTAATTTTAGAAACGCCCAGGGAAATGGCTTCCTGGATCATCTCGGCGGGGATGCCGGTACCGCCGTGGAGTACCAGGGGCATTACGCCGGTTTTTTCCTGGATCTTTGCCAAAACGTCAAATCTCAGACCTGCCCAGTTTTCGGGGTACTTGCCGTGAATGTTACCGATACCTGCCGCCAGCATATCAACACCCAGGTCTGCAATCATCTTGCACTCGTCGGGATCAGCAACTTCGCCGTTGCCGACAACGCCGTCTTCTTCACCACCGATAGCACCGACTTCTGCTTCAACAGAAATACCTGCAGCGTGTGCCTTGGCAATGATTTCCTTGGTCTTTTCGATGTTCTCGTCAATGGGATAGTGAGAACCGTCGAACATCACCGAAGAGAACCCTGCTTCCATCGCGCGGTGTGCGCCTTCGTAACTACCGTGATCCAGATGCAGTGCAACCGGAACGGTAATCTTTAATTCTTCCATCATTGCCTTGACCATAGCGGCAACGGTCTTAAAGCCGGTCATATACTTGCCCGCACCCTCGGATACACCCAGGATTACGGGAGAGCGATTCTCCTCAGCGGTCAGTAAAATCGCCTTGGTCCACTCCAGATTATTGATGTTAAACTGTCCTACCGCATACTTACCAGCCTTGGCTTTCTGCAGCATCTCGGTTGCCGATACCAACATTGTAACTCCTCCTAATATTGTTAAATTTTCTCAACCCGTTTAGTATACCCCAAAATGTGAAGTTTGTCAAATATTTTACACAAATAATGGGGAAGAAAGATAGCGTTCCCCTGTATCGGGAAGCAAGACGACCACATTTAAAGGGTCTTTGACCTCTTTGGCACACTTGACAGCCGCTGCTAACGCCGCTCCGCTACTGATGCCCACCAAGATTCCCTCGGTCTTTGCCAAGAGCCGTGCGGCTTGATATGCTTCTTCCTCGGTAACGGTGACCGTTTCGTCCAAAAGGCTCGTATCCAGCACCTCGGGAACGAACCCCGCACCGATGCCCTGAAGTCCATGGGCACCACTTTTGCCGTGGGTCAGCACGGGAGAAGAAGCCGGCTCTGCACCGACGATACGGACATCCGCTTTTTGCTCTTTTAAATAACGACCAACACCTGTAATTGTGCCTCCCGTTCCGATTCCCGCCACAAACCAATCCACCGTACCATCGGTATCTGTCCAGATTTCAGGGCCTGTGGTCAGGTAGTGTGCCTCTGCATTGGACGGGTTTTCAAACTGTCCCGCAATCCAGGCGTTGGGGACGGTTTTTGCCAGTTCTTTTGCCTTTTCAATGGCGCCGTTCATCCCTTTTGCGCCCTCGGTCAGTACCAACTCCGCACCATAAGCCGCCAACAGTTTGCGGCGCTCGACGCTCATGGTTTCGGGCATGGTCAAAATTACGCGGTAGCCGCGAATGGCACCAACCATAGCAAGACCGATTCCCGTATTCCCCGAAGTCGGCTCAATGATCACCGAGTCGGGGGTTAAAAGCCCTTGGGCTTCGGCGTCCTCGATCATCTTAAGACCTACACGGTCTTTCGCACTGCCCGCAGGGTTTTGTTTTTCCAATTTCACAATCAGGCGAACCGGCAGCTCCTCTGCCGCCGCAAAACGGTCTATCGCCACCAACGGGGTCTTTCCCACTACGCCTGTTAAGTCCGGAAAAATCTGCATTCCTACTCACCTCTTTATAAATTTTACCCTTATCTTTACCGTCTGTCAATCGGTTTCTTCTATATAAATAAAGTTTTTTCAAAAAAATTTTAAAAAACACTTGCAAAACAAAAAACCTTATGGTAAAATACTCAAGTATCAGTACGGATAGTCCTCTGTTTGCAAAGGGCAAGCATGAATGTTCGAGAATCAAGGAGGAAAAAATGGATATTTTACGCGCAATTACTCAGGAACAGTTAAGAACGGATCTGCCCGAACTGCAAATCGGTGACTATGTCAAGGTTTACATCAAGATCAAAGAAGGCAACCGTGAAAGAATCCAGATGTTCGAAGGCACTCTGATCGCCATGAAGCACGGCGGCATTCAGCAGACCTTCACCGTCAGACGTGTATCTTACGGCGTTGGCGTTGAGAAAACCTTCCCGGTTCACTCTCCCAAGATTGACCGTATCGAGGTTGTAAGACACGGTAAAGTAAGACGTGCAAAGCTCTACTACTTAAGAGACCGCGTTGGTAAAGCCGCCAAGGTTAAGGAACGTGTAGAAGCAAAATAAGTAAGACGATGAAGGGGACAACTACTGTCCCCTTTTTCTATCCCCGGAAAGGAGTATCTTCAATGAGTGACGAAATCTTAAACCCCACTCCCGAGGAGGAAGAAGAAGCCGAGGAGTTCTTCCCTTTGGGCACCAACTGGAAAAAAGAAATCAAGGAATGGCTTCAGGCAATTTTGTTTGCCTTGGTCATCGGTTATTTTATCATCAACTTCGTCTTTGCCACCGTCCGTGTAGAAGGTCAGTCAATGGACCCCACCCTGGCACACGGTGACCGTCTGATTGTCTGGCGGTTGGGTTACGAACCGCAAAACGGCGATATCGTCGTGTTAGAACCGCCCATTTATAATGTTGACGACTACTACGTTAAGCGGGTCATCGCCACCGAAGGTCAGACGGTACAGATTATCAACAACCACGTCTATGTCAACGGCGAAGTCCTTGACGAGCCTTATATCCAAGGCAGGGTCTCTGCCCTTGACTCGCGGTACGAACTACCGCAAACCATCCCCGAAGGCGCTTGCTTCGTCTTGGGTGACAACCGCGAACATAGCTCGGACAGCCGTGCTTTTGGCTTGGTGCCCAACGACCACATTATGGGCGAAGTCAAGCTACGCGTCTGGCCGCTAAACAGCTTAGGAGTGTTTTAATATGAATTCTTCCAACCTGCAATGGTTTCCGGGTCACATGACCAAAACCAAGCGTCAGATTGCCGAAGACCTAAAAAAAGTAGACCTGGTGGTCGAACTGGTAGACGCCCGTCTCCCCTTAGCATCCCGCAACCCCATGTTGCACGAAATGATTGGGCAAAAACCGCGTATACTGATAATGAACAAATCGGATATGGCAGACGACGACCGAAACCGGGCTTTTGTGAACTATTTCAAAAGCCTGGGCATCATCACCCTGTTGGTCAACTCGCAAAACGGCGAAGGATTGGCACGGTTCCCCGAAGCGGTCAATCAGGCCCTTGCCGATAAGATCGCCCGCGCCCGTGAGAAAGGAATGCGGTTCATCCCCCGACTGATGATTGTGGGGATCCCTAACGTAGGGAAATCCACCCTAATCAACCGCTTGGCTGGGAAAAAGAGTATGAAAACAGGCGACCGTCCCGGTGTCACCCGATCCAAACAATGGATCAAACTCCAAAACGGATACGAACTGTTGGACACTCCCGGCGTACTCTGGCCTAAGTTCGAGGATCCCGAAACCGCGTTGTTGCTCGCCTTTACGGGTGCCATCCGTGATGAGATTACCGATATGGAAGAACTGGCGTTTTTACTGTTAAAACGGCTTCGCACCGACTACCTGGATGCCATCTGCGCCCGTTACCAGATCGACGATCCTGCCGAGGACGATTTTGACCTGCTGGAACAAATCGGTCGGAAACGCGGTTGTCTCCAAAGCGGAAACCGCGTCAACACCGAGCGGACCGCCGCCATTTTACTGGACGAATTCCGTGCCGCCAAGCTGGGACGGATTACCTTACAAACCCCCGAGGTGAACGACAATGCTGACCACCTTTGAAGATGAAATCAGGGCCCGCGGATTCTTGCAGATTGCAGGGCTGGACGAAGTGGGTCGCGGACCTTTGGCAGGACCGGTCTGTGCCGCCGCCGTCATCCTTCCTCAAGATAGTGAATGGGAAGGATTAAACGACTCGAAAAAACTGTCCGCAAAAAAGCGAGATCTGCTTTTTGACCAAATCAAAGAAGGTGCTACCGCCTGGGCGGTAGGACTCATCAGCCCCGAAAAGATCGACGAAGTAAATATCCTAAACGCTTCGTTTTTAGCGATGAAAGAAGCGCTGGAACAACTCTCGGTCCGTCCCGACTATCTGCTGATTGACGGCAACCAATGCCGATTCCTGCCCGAGCCTTTTGAATGCATTATCAAAGGAGACGGCAAAGTCGCTTCCATCGCCGCTGCTTCGGTTTTGGCAAAGGTCACCCGTGACCGTTTGATGGATGAATACGATGTGATCTACCCCCAATATGGGTTTAAAAAGCATAAGGGTTACCCCACCAAAGAACATATGGAAGCCGTCCGCACCTACGGACCCTGCCCCATCCATCGGCGCAGCTTCCTGAAAAAATTTTAGAGGTTCCCAATGAATAACAAACAACTCGGTCGCTACGGAGAAGTCCTTGCGACCCTTTTTTTAAACTGCAAAGGGTACACGATCCAAAGCCGCAACTACCGCACCAATTTCGGCGAACTGGACATTGTAGCAAAACAAGGCAGAACCCTGGTATTTATCGAGGTTAAGACCCGTACCTCCCATCGCTACGGCGGGGCGGCAGCCGCCGTCTCTGCCCAAAAGCAGGAGCGAATTCACCGCCTTGCTGCCGCATACTGCAATACCTACGGCTACGATCTTAACAAAACCGCTCTCCGTTTTGACGTAGTCGAGGTCTATCCCCCTTTGCGCATCCGTCACATCAAAGGCTGTTTTTAAAAAGCGAAGGAATTCCAACCTCCCTCGGCTTAGGAAAGGACTTTTATGTTCTGTGACCTGCACGCTGACACCCCCACCCGTCTTTTGACCGAGGGGTGTTCTTTTTCCGATCCCCGCCTGGGGGTAAACACCGCTGCAGTAGCTTCACTGGGCGAACCGCTGATACAACTTTTCGCCTTGTGGCATGACCCCGACCACCCACACCGCACCGACCTTGCATTAGAACGATTTTTAAAAATTCTACCAGACTCCCCTTTTACGCTAAACGATGTTGCCGCAATCCATCAAGGCAAGTCGGTAGCATTATTGGGCATTGAAGGAGGCAACCTTCTGAGAAAAGACCCCCGTCGTCTGGACTTCTACTTCCAAAAAGGAGTGCGGTTTTTGACCCTGGTCTGGAACGGCGAAAACGACCTTGCTGCCGCTCACGACAAAAGAGGCGGTCTAACTCCCGCGGGGCGAGTTGTTCTGGATCGAATGGACGCCTTGGGAATGGTGGCAGACCTGTCCCATTCCAATGAAGAAAGTTTTTGGGATGTCGCCGCACGGGGCGGACGACTCTTTTGCTCCCACAGCAATGCACGGTCGGTTTGCGATCACACCCGCAACTTAAGTGATGAACAAATTCGCGCCGTCATCCACTCGGATGGCATTATCGGCTTGAACCTTTATCCCCCTTTTGTAGGCGGAACACGTCTGGAAGATTTGCTTCCCCACATCGAGCATATTTGCAGTTTGGGCGGTGCAAAAAATTTAGCCATCGGTTCGGACTTAGACGGCATCGATGGTTTCTTAAAAGATGGAGAAAGCTCCTGCTTTTTCCCAAAACTGCGCCGTATTCTAACCGACCGCGGAATGGACCCGGACGCTGTTGACGGCGTTTTGGGCAAAAACTTTTATGATAAATTTTGCAATTTTTGATTTTTAATCTTGCATTTTTCGAAAATTGTGGTAAAATGGGTAGAGTATGAAATTTGGAGGAATTACTATGGCAAACTATTTGGCAAAAAAGGCAAGTTCGATCAGTGCTTCGCCCACCCTGGAAATTGATGCAAAGTTTAAAAGTATGAAGGCTGCAGGTGTCGATGTCATCGGCTTCGGTGCAGGCGAGCCTGACTTTGAAACCCCCGACTATATTAAAGAGGCGGCAATTGCTGCCATCCAAAACGGGGTCACCCGTTACACCCCCGCTTCGGGCACGATGGAACTGAAGAAAGCCATTTGTGCCAAGTTAAAGCGGGACTCTAATTTGGACTACGAGCCTGCTGATATTGTTATCAGTAACGGTGCAAAGCACTCGCTGTTGAATGCATTTATGGCGATTTGCGATCCCGGCGATGAAGTCATCATCCCCGGTCCTTTCTGGGTCAGCTACCCTGAAATGGTCAAACTGGCTGACGGTGTGCCCGTCATTCTGCACACCAAAGAGGAAAACGGATTCCAGTTCACCATCGAGGACTTGGAAGCTGTTTGCACCGACCGCACCCGCGCCATCGTGTTAAACACCCCTTCCAACCCCACGGGCATGATCTACAGCCGTGAACTGTTGGAAGCAGTTGCCAAGTTTGCTGTCCAGCATCAGATTTACATCATTTCGGACGAAATTTACGAAAAATTGATCTACGATGGAATGAAACATACCAGCATCGCCTCGTTTGGTGAGGATGTCAAGGCGCTGACCATCTTAATCAACGGCGTTTCCAAAGCCTATGCCATGACCGGTTGGCGTATCGGTTATACTGCATCAGCCCCCGCTGTGGCAAAGACTATGGCAAACGTTCAGAGCCACGCCACTTCCAACCCCAATTCTATCGCACAGGCCGCTACCGTTGCCGCACTGAACGGTCCTCAAGACGAAGTGGAAGAAATGCGCCGTGCCTTTGAACGCCGCCGCAACTATATGGTCGAGCGGATCCAAAAAATGGAGCTGGTCAACTGCCTCCGTCCCAACGGTGCATTCTACGTAATGATGAACATTACCAAGCTGATCGGTCTGCACTACGGCGAGACCGAGATTACCGATGCCGACACCTTCTGCTCCTTGCTGTTGGATAACGCCAAAGTAGCGTTGGTTCCCGGTACCGGTTTCGGCGCACCTGATTTTGTTCGCTGGTCCTACGCCAATTCTACCGCCAATATCAAGAACGGTCTTGACCGTCTGGAAGCGTTTTTGGCAGAACTGAAATAAAGGAAGGATTTATATGAACATCGGATTCATTGGTGCAGGGAATATGGCAACCGCCATGATCAACGGTTTAAACGGTTGCGGGTATTCTTTGTATGCTTATGACATCAATGCCGACTCCTTAAAAAAGATGGAAGGGTTAGGCGTCCGCACCGTTTCGGATAAAGCTGACCTTTGCGACCTTTGCGACGTCATCGTACTGGCCGTCAAGCCCAATGTGTATCAGTCGGTATTGACCGACCTTCACGGCAAGACCCAACCCCTTTACATCTCTATTGCGGCAGGGATCACTACCGACTATGTTCGCTCATTGTTAGGGGACGATGCCCGTGTGGTACGGGTGATGCCCAACACCCCCGCTATGGTAGGCGAAGGAATGACCGCCGTCGCCAAGGCTGACCGCAACACACCCGAAGAACTGGCGGTTGCAGAAACCATTTTCCAAAAGCTCGGCCGTACCGAGCAGTTGCCCGAATCCTTGATGGAATCGGTCATTTCACTGACGGGCAGTTCCCCCGCCTATGTCTTTATGATGATCGAGGCAATGGCAGACGCCGCGGTTCGTGCAGGAATCCCCCGCAATCTGTCTTATTCCTTAGCCGCCCAGGCGGTTTACGGATCTGCCAAGATGGTACTGGAAAGCGGCGAACATCCCGCCGCCTTAAAAGACGCCGTTTGTTCTCCCAACGGCACCACCATCGAAGCCGTCCGTGTACTGGAAGAAAAAGGGTTCCGTTCCGCTTTGCAAGAAGCTATGGCGGCTTGCGACAAACGTGCCTTTGAGCTAAAAAAATAAGACCGCAACCGCGGTCTTTTTTATTGCCCAAAACCATATATTAAAGTATGAAAAATTTTTTCCTCTCACTGATACAAGCCCTCTTTCACAAGCATCCCGTTCTGGCACCTCTAACTGTCACCTTCTTTTTGGCAGGTCTGGGGGCAGGAACCTTTTCTGCCCGACAGTTAGGCTCCGAAGGATTGGGACAGGCCACCGACCTGCTGGTTGCCACTGCTGCACCATTGTTGCTTCAAACCTTTTTTCATACCCTGCTCCCCTTGGTGTTACTGTTCTTAGGGGGGTTCTCTGCTATCGGTGCCCCCCTTTGTCTGTTACTCCCCGCTCTGCGGGGGTTTGCCTTGGGGTTTACCGCCTGTCTTGTCGTAAGCATTTGGGGTAAGGACGGGGTACTTTTGACCCTCGCTACCCTCTTCCCTCGAATGGCGTTGGAAATCCCCCCTTTTCTGCTCTTCGCCTTATGCTCCTGCAGTTTGTCATTGGGACTTTTCAAGTCGCTGACAGGTCGCCCCGACAACAGCCCCCGACCCCTGCCTTATCTGATTTTGTTTTTGTTCCTGCTCCTCTGGTGTGGCGGAGTGGGCTTTGGCGTCGAATACTTACAACAGTTTCTGCTAAAATAAAAAAGACCCGTAAGGGTCTTTTATTTTGTCACCGATAAAACAAACTCCGCAATTTCTTTTGCAGCATTCACATTGCGGAAGGATTTTTGCTTTTCTTTCATTTGCAGGAGTTTTTCAGCGTCGTTTTCAAGTAATTCGCTCACCGTGCGATAAATCCGAGGTTGAGTATCGGCAAACCGTGCCAGACCATTGTTCTCGAAATAAGCAGGATTTCCTTCTTCCTGACCGGGCAAAGCATCGGTAATCACCACGGGCAGACAGCAACTGACCGCTTCCATGATGGTATTCGGACTTCCCCTTAAAAAAGCCAGGTCAGCAGCTAACATTTGTTCTTCGATGTTACGGGTAAAGCCCAGGACCTCCAAACGACCCCCATACCAAGGCTGTTCATTTTCGGTCAGACGGCGGTGCAAACGGGCATTACGCCCCGTCACCACCTTGACACGGCAATCAAACCGGTCCAGTAAAAATCGAGTCAAACGGACGATGTTACCCGAACCCTCCCCGCCGCTCATCACCAGAAAAGTGGGACGGCCACAGGCTTTGAACTCTTGACTTCCCGCAATGGGTGCGCCTGCCGTAAACCGTTCCCGCACAGGGAAGGAAAACCGTTTAATACGTTCGGGCGGGACACCGCAACCACGGGCAAAAGCCTCTGCCTCGTCGGTATAGCAAAGGTTATAGGCGGCACGAGCATCCGGCCAAAGTCCCGAAATCGAGACCAGATCGGCAAAAATCGAAATAAAAGGAATATCAACCTTCTTGCGTTTTAAAATTCGCACCACCGAGCCGACGAACATGGGGTGTACCGATACGATGATATCGGGTTTTTCTTGCTCCAATACCTCCATCAACCGACGGCTCATCACCGTAGCGATGGGGCGGTTGACGTGATTGGGTGCCACCTGCACCAGCTCCCAAAGCATGCGCCATGCCTCTTTTGAGGTACGGGTGACGGGGCCGTAAGCCTTGCTTAAGCGGGCTGCAGAGCGGCCCAAAAGATCAAACCCCTCCAGCACCGAAACGGTGGCGCCCAGTTTCCCAAACTGTTCGCAAAGGGCTTCGGTAATGCTTTGATGTCCGTGTCCTGTATATGAAGAGCTAATCAGCAAAACATGTTTTTTCATAATCAGTCCTTTTTCGGATGCAGAAGTTTCTCCCGTACACCCCAAAGCTTTTGGGAAAAGTCCACATAGTAGGTATGAGGGTTTTCAAAACGTTTTACTTCGTCCCACAAGGTTTCGATCTGTTCGGCGCAATATGCCTTAATCTCGTGCAAAGACGGGCTTTCGTAAACACACTTTCCCTTGACAAAAATCGGTTTTAACAATTCTTCCACCGTAAATTCGGTAATCACCTTGCGCTTCCAGATGTATTCGGGAGCAAACAGTTCGTAAGGCTGGGTTTCGTCAACCACCTCATCCTCTAACACCAGCAGGTCGGCGATGGCCTTATGAGTGTCCTTTTCAAAAAAGCGAAGGACCCGCTTACTGCAAGGAACGGTCACCTTCTCGGGATTTTCGCTGATTTTAATTTTAGGGATTTCGTTGCCGTTCTCATCCTCTACGGCGACCAGTTTGTAAACGCCGCCAAAAACGGGTTCGGAGGAAGAAGTAATCAAACGTTCCCCTACACCAAAGGAAGAAATGGGCGCACCTTGTGCCCACATATCTTCGATAATATATTCATCCAAGGAGTTCGAGGCAACGATGCCACAATCGGGGAACCCGGCTTCGTCCAGCATCTTCCGCATTTTTTTGGACAGGTAAGCGATGTCGCCGCTGTCGATGCGGACACCCTTTGGACGAAATCCCTTGGGCACCAGTTCCTCGTTAAAGACACGAATGGCGTTGGGGATACCGCTTTTTAAAACATTATAGGTATCTACCAGCAGGGTGCAATCGTTGGGATAGGTCTTGGCGTAAGCGCGAAAGGCGTCCAATTCGGTGTCAAACATCTGCACCCAACTGTGTGCCATAGTACCCAAAGCGGGGATACCAAAGAGTTTTTGTGAGATGGTGCAGGCAGTACCTGCGCACCCCCCGATGTATGCGGCGCGGGAACCCATCAGCGACCCCGAATACCCTTGGGCACGGCGACCGCCGAACTCCATGACGGGGCGTCCTTTGGCGGCGCGGACGATACGATTTGCCTTGGTAGCAATCAGGCTTTGATGGTTGATGGTCAAAAGGATTACCGTCTCCACCAACTGTGCCTGAATCACAGGGCCTTTGACCTTTAAAATCGGTTCACGGGGGAAGATGGGGGTACCCTCAGGGATTGCCCACACGTCGCAGCTGAATTCAAAGTTTCGCAGGTAGTCCAAAAACTCCTCGCAAAACAGGTTCTTTTCCCGCAAAACGGCAATGTCCGACTCGGAAAAATGGAGGTTTTTCAGGTACGCGATGACCTGCTCCAAGCCTGCGGCAATGGCAAACCCGCCGCCGTCGGGGACGTTACGGAAAAACATGTCAAAACAAGCGATACGCTCGCTCATTCCATGTTCTAAATACCCGTTTGCCATGGTAAACTCGTAAAAATCCACCAGCATTGCCAAATTTTCTTCCTGTGACAAAAACATAACTGTCGCTCCTTTGTAAGCCGAGGGGTTTAATA
Organism: Clostridia bacterium; assembly: GCA_045655245.1. GTDB lineage: Bacteria > Bacillota > Clostridia > RGIG8785 > RGIG8785 > RGIG8785. The sequence goes on from JAZOOX010000024.1 coordinate 46,020, forward strand.
ATTATCCCTATTATACCAATTTCCGCCCGAAAAGTCAACGAATAAAAAAGACACCCGCGAGGGTGTCTTTTTTCACTTATGCGTTTTCGTTCTGTTCCAGAACATCGCGGCGGGACAGGTTGATTCTGCCCTGCTTGTCGATTTCGGTAACCTTGACCACAATGGTATCGCCGACCTGAACAACGTCTTCAACCTTCTCGACACGTTTCTTATCCAACTTAGAGATGTGGACCAGACCTTCCTTGCCGGGAAGAATTTCGACGAATGCACCGAAGTTCATCAGACGGGTAACCTTACCGGTGTAGATTTCACCGGGTTCGGGAACCTTGACAATGGCTTCGATCATCTTCATAGCGGCTTCACCGGAAGCTTGGTCAACAGCAGCAATAAAGATGGTACCGTCGTCTTCGATGTCAATCTTGGCGCCGGTATCGGCAACGATCTTTTGAATGACCTTACCGCCGGAGCCGATAACGTCACGGATCTTGTCCACGTCGATCTTCATGGTTGCAATCTTGGGTGCGTAGGGCGAGAGTTCAGCTCTGGGTTCGGAAATGGCTTTTGCCATAATCTCATCTAAGATATAATAGCGGGCATCACGGGTCTGCATCAGCGCACGCTCGATCATTTCGGGCTTTAAGCCGTCGATCTTAATGTCCATCTGAATGGCAGTGATACCTTTTTTGGTACCTGCTACCTTAAAGTCCATATCGCCGAAGAAGTCTTCCAGACCCTGGATATCCACCATGGTGGTGTAACGGTCGGAGTCCTCGTCAGTAACCAAACCGACAGAGATACCTGCAACGGGTGCCTTAATCGGTACGCCTGCAGCCATCAGTGCCAGCGAGCTACCGCAGACACTACCCTGAGAGGTAGAACCGTTAGAGCTTAATACTTCGGAAACCAGGCGGATGGCATAGGGGAATTCGGTTTCGGAGGGCAGTACGGGGACCAAAGAACGTTCTGCCAATGCACCGTGACCGATTTCACGACGGCCGGGGCCGCGAGAGGGTTTGGTTTCACCGACACTGTAGGACGGGAAGTTGTAGTGGTGCATATAGCGTTTGGTATCGTTCTCGTCAATGCCGTCCAAAATCTGAGCATCGCCCATAGCGCCTAAGGTGGCAATGGTCAAAACCTGGGTCTGACCGCGGGTGAACATACCCGAACCATGGGTACGGGGCAACAAATCAACTTCAGCAGCCAGGGGACGGATCTGAAGCAGTTCACGGCCGTCAACACGCTTGCCTTCGTCTAAAATCCAATGACGAACGGTCTTTTTCTGCAGTTTGTAAAGTGCTTCACCAATCTGAGCATCACAATCGGGATAGGTTTCTGCCAGTGCTTCGATGGTTTCGCGGGTCAACGCTTCGATTGCCTTATCGCGAACAGTCTTGTCAGCGGTCAGGAGCGCAGGTTTGACCTTTTCGCCTGCAAAAGCAGTAACCGCTTCCATCAGAGCGGGGTCCACAATATGACGCTCGTACTCGAACTTGGGTTTACCAATTTCGGCAACGATGGTTTCGATGAATGCGCAGATTTTCTTGATCTCCTCGTGGGCGAACATGATGGCGTTGTACATCACGTCTTCTTTGACTTCTTTAGCACCGGCTTCGATCATAACAACCTTGTCCTTGGTGCCTGCAACAGTCAGTTCCATCTGGCTCTTTTCACGCTGTTCAACGGTGGGGTTGATAACGAACTCGCCGTCAACCAAACCGACAAAAACGCCGCCGATAGGGCCGTTAAAGGGGATGTCCGAAATGGACAGAGCGATAGAGCTGCCGATCATTGCGGCGATTTCAGGAGCGTTATCCTGTTCAACACACAAAACGGTAGAGATAACCGAAACATCGTTCCGCAGGTCCGAGGGGAACAAGGGACGAATGGGACGGTCAATGACACGGGAGGTTAAGATTGCCTTTTCGGAAGGACGTCCTTCACGCTTGATGAAGCCGCCGGGAATCTTACCGACCGAATAAAGTCTTTCTTCGTAGTCCACGCTGAGGGGGAAGAAATCAATCCCGTCGCGAGGCTTTTTGGATGCCGTTGCATTACACAAAACGGCGGTATCACCGTAACGGACCAAGGCAGAGCCGTTGGACAGTTGAGCCATTTTACCGGTTTCTACGACCAGGGCTCGTCCGGCAATTTCTGTGCGAAAAATCTTGTGCATGGTAATCCTCCTTTTTAATGTTGAGGCCGTCGGATTTAGCACTTATTTCTACGCTCCGAACAAAAGCGCACAAATAACTGCTAAGACCAACGATGCCTCGGATGAAAAAAGGGCGGCAAAGGTGATTCGCCGCCCAAGGTGCCAAACTATTTTCTCAAGTTCAACTTTTCGATCAGAACACGATAACGCTCGATATCCTTCTTCATCAGATAGTTGAGCAGACCGCGGCGCTGACCTACCATCTTCAACAGACCGCGTCTGGAATGATGGTCCTTCTGGTTTACCTTCAGGTGCTCGTTCAGATGATTGATTCTGTGAGTCAGAATGGCAACCTGAACTTCGGGAGATCCGGTGTCACCTTCGTGTACCTTGTAAGCATCAACGATTGCTTGCTTTTCTTCCTTTAACATGATTCCACCTCCTAAAATATTTTTCTGGCGACCAAGCATCGGGTCGGTGAACACTCCCGGAAACGGAAGCAGTGCCCCAAAACTGAGCCGCAGATAGGCAAAATGCCCATACAACATTGTCATTTTACCACAGTTTCTTCTATTTGTAAAGGATTTTTTTACAAATCTTTTAAAACCCGCTCACAGTCCTGACGAACTTGGGCAAAGAGTGCCTCGGGAGAGTCGAATTTCCGCTCCTCCCGCAGGTAGCGGACGAAAGAAAGGGTGGCGGTTTTTCCGTACAAATCCCCGTCAAAGTTCAGCAAATGGCTTTCTATTGTCAGCCTTTCACCGTTGACGGTAGGACGGTACCCCACGTTGGTTACGGCAGGAAAGTTCTCGCCATCAATTTCCATACGGGTTTCATAAACGCCGTAGGTGGGCACCAGTTGCTCGGTGATCTTTAGGTTTGCGGTAGGAAAGCCCATAGCACTCCCCAACTGCTGACCGTGGACCACTTCGCCCCGAAGGGCGTACCGACGGCCCAAAAGGGTTTCCGCCGCTTGCAGTCGACTGGTGGTCAAAAATTCTCTTATAAGGCTACTACTGACCGTTCCGAAAGGGGAATCCAACAAAGGACAGACGGTCACTTCCCCCGAAAAGAGAGAAATCAGGGTGTCTGCGCTTCCTGCGGCATCCCGACCAAAGCGGTAGTCTTCCCCTATCACCAAGGCTTTTGCGTGACAGGTTCGTTCCAAAATCGCCTGCACAAAATCCTTGGGCGTGGTTTGGGAAAACGCTTCGGTAAAAGGGAGCAGAATTACAAAATCCATCCCCAATTCTTCCAGCAGTTCCATTTTTTGTTCGTTGGTTTGCAAGAGTTTTCCCGATTTTTTGGGCGGATTTTCAAAGGTCAATACTCCGCAGGGATAAGGGCTTTTTTGGACCTCTTTTAACAATTCCTGATGCCCCAGATGAACGCCGTCGAAAAAGCCTAACGCCAGCGCCGTTTCGGGGTAGAAGTCGGCAGGGGGTAATCCGTGGATGATTCTCATTCCTCGCCACCTCCGTGGAAAGCTACCTGCATTTTTAAGAGGTTCCCCTGGCAGCAGGACAATCCCAGCAAGTTGCCTTCTTCGTCACAAACTCGCACCATCGCTCCCTCCGCTTCGTTGCGGGCAGGAATGGGTACGCCGTTTTTGACCTTGAACAACTCCCTACCCGTAACAGTACGGACGGGGTATTCGCCATAGACTTCGTTTAAAGAAGTGACAGCATCCTCTCCCCGACCTTCGGCAACCAGTTTTGCCAACGCGGCTTCGGTGTAGGCGTTTTCGATAACAAACGGACCGCTTTTGATGCGTATCAGGCGGTTAACATAGGCACCGCAACCCAAAGCATCGCCGATATCGGCGCAAAGGGTGCGAATGTAAGTGCCTTTGGAACAGAAAACATCCAAAGTAACCAAGTCCCCGTCCCGTTCCAACAGTCGGATATCGTCAATGCGCACACGGCGGACAGGTCGTTCCACCGTTTCTCCGCGGCGCGCCAGTTCATACAGTTTTTTGCCGTTTAATTTCACGGCAGAGTACATGGGCGGGACCTGCTCGATCTCCCCAAAAAAAGACCGGATGATCTCGTTCAAACGGGCATCCGAAACATCCACCCGACACTCGGTTAATACCTCCCCATCGGCATCCTGGGTATCGGTTGTCATTCCTAAGACCATGGTGGCACGGTAGGCTTTGTCCGAGTCGGTCAGCATCCCCGAAGCTTTGGTACCCTTACCGATGCAGATGGGAAGCACGCCTTCTGCCATTGGGTCTAACGTCCCCGTGTGCCCGATTTTTTTGATTCCAAGCAGCCGCCGCATCCGATAGATCATATCGTGGGAAGTGGGACCGCAAGGTTTGTAAAGGTTTAAGATTCCGCTTTTCATCAAAGGACTTCCTCCACTGCCTTGACCAGAGCGGCAACCGCCTCGTCCAAGGGCAAGGTCAGGGTGCACCCCGCCGCACGGGCATGGCCGCCACCGGAGAAGTTCGCCGCAATGTTGGAAACATCCACCGATTCTTCCGAGCGTAGGCTTGCTTTAAAGGAGCCATCCGACTTTTCACGCAGGAAGGCGCTGACCTCGACCCCTTTCATATTGCGGAGCATATTGGACATCCCGTCCAGTTCGGCGTCCCCCACCCCAATTTCGGCCGCTTTGGCAAGGGGCAGGTGTGCTACCGCCAACCGACCGTCACAAAAGAACTGCAGGGTGGCAATGACCGCACTCTGCGCCTGCAGAGCTGACAGGGTAGTAACCTCGTACAGACGGTGATGGACATCGGTGGTGTTGACACCGACCTGCAGGAGTTCTGCCGCAATCCGATGGGTTCTTGCGGTGGTTGCAGAATAGGCAAACCGACCTGTATCGGTCAAGATGCCCACGTAAAGCGCCGTTGCCATAGCGGGGGTCATGGGGATTTCCGATTCCCGCAGGAGTTCGTACAACAACTCGGCAGTGGCAGAGGCATCGCCGTCGATGATATTGGTTTCGGCATAGCCGATATTGGTGTGGTGATGGTCAATGACCAAGGTGTGGGGATGCTTTAAAAAGGCCGACTCCGCCCGACCCAAACGATCGGATGCACCGCAATCAAGGGCAATCATCCAATCATAGCGTTCGGGAAGTAGGCCCTCTATGGGTTGGGTTTCCACCGTGAAAAAACGATAGGCCTCCTCTACCGGTTTCTCGGTAAAAAAGGAGACCTCTTTTCCCAAGGAACGCAACCCTAAAACCAGTGCCGTAGCACTGCCCAGTGCATCACCGTCGGGGTGGACGTGGGTTAAAACCGCAATGCGCCGTGCCCGTTCGATTTCATTCCTCAGATTCCTCTCGTTCATGTTTTCCCTCCGAAAACGTGTTGATAATCTCGGCAATCTTGGCACCGTGCGCAATGGAACGGTCCAGCTCGAAAATCAACTCGGGGGTATAGCGCACATCCACCTTTTGGGACAGTTCCCTGCGGATAAACCCCGCGGCGCGGCGCAACCCCTCTAAAGTTTTTTGTTCTTCCTCCGCACTGCCGTAGACACTGACGTAAACCTTTGCATAGCGCAGGTCACGGGTGACGGATAAGGAAACCACGCTGATCATAGAGGCGATCCGCGGGTCTTTCAACCCACGGATAACCTCCACCAGTCCGTGCTTTAAAGTCTCGGTAATGCGGTCGATTCGTTGATAATCTGCCATTATCGTGCTACCTCTTCCATCACGAAGCATTCCACAACGTCCTGCTCCTTGATGTCGTTAAAGTTCTCAAAGCCCAGACCGCACTCGTAGCTGTTGGCGACTTCTTTTACGTCGTCTTTGAAACGCTTTAAGGAGTTCAGCTTGCCTTCGTGGATAACGATACCGTCACGGACGATACGGACTTCGCTGTTACGGACGATCTTACCGTCGGTGACGTAGCAACCTGCAATGGTACCGACACCGCTGACCTTAAAGGTCTGACGGACTTGGGCGTGACCCAGTACATTTTCAACGAACTGAGGTGCCAGCATACCCTTCATAGCAGCTTCCATTTCCTCGATGGCCTGATAAATAACCCGATACAGGCGAATGTCTGCGCCCTGGCGTTTTGCCGATTCCATGGTGGAGGCGGTGGGACGTACGTTAAAACCGATGATAATTGCATTGGAGGCAGTTGCCAGCATAACGTCCGACTCGGTAACGGTACCGACACCGCCGTGGATGACACGGACACGGACTTCTTCGTTGCTGAGTTTTTCCAGCGACTGGCGCATTGCTTCGACAGAACCCTGAACGTCCGCCTTCAGAATAATACTCAGTTCCTTCATTTCACCCTCTTTGATCTGGTCGAAGAGGTTATCCAAAGTAACGCGAGAAACAGCGTTCTGTGCTTCCGCCTTTTGCTTTTGTTTTCTGGCTTCGACCACTTCACGTGCCTTTCGCTCGTCGGATACGGCGTAGAAGACGTCACCGCCCTCGGGGGTTTCGGACAGACCGGTAATCTCGACAGGAACGGAAGGACCTGCTTCTTTCAAACGGCGACCCTTATCGTCCATCATGACACGGACACGGCCGACAGAAGTACCTGCCACCACGATGTCGCCACTCTTTAAGGTACCGTTTTGGACCAGGACGGTGGCAACGGGACCACGACCCTTATCCAGGCGGGACTCGATAACCGTACCTTTTGCCATACGGTCGGGGTTGGCCTTCAGTTCGCGCATTTCGGCAACCAGAAGGATCATTTCCAATACATCGTCAATACCCGTGCGGTTCTTTGCTGAGGTGTTGACACAGATGGTATCGCCGCCCCAAGCTTCAGGCACAAGACCATGCTCGGTCAGTTCCTGCATCACGCGGTCGGGGTTGGCAGTGGGTTTATCAATTTTATTGATGGCTACGATGATCGAGATGTTGGCTGCCTTGGCATGGTTGATTGCCTCGACGGTCTGAGGCATGATACCGTCGTCGGCGGCGACAACCAAAACTGCAATATCTGTAACCTGTGCACCACGAGCACGCATAGCGGTAAAGGCCTCGTGGCCGGGAGTGTCTAAGAACGTAATATCCTGGTCGTGGATACGGACGCGACAAGCACCGATGTGCTGGGTAATGCCGCCCGCCTCGGTGGCGGTAACGTTACTGTCACGGATCGCATCCAAAAGGGAAGTCTTACCGTGGTCAACGTGGCCCATAACAACAACGACAGGAGAACGGGGTTTTAAGTCTTCGGGTGCATCCTCGGTGTCCTGGAAGAGTTTGTCTTCCTCGGTCACGATGACCTCACGGCTGACAACAGCACCAAAGTCCTCGGCAACCAGAGCAGCGGTGTCATAGTCAACCGTTTGGCTGACAGCTGCCATAATGCCCAGCATCATCAGCTTTTTGATGACTTCAACAGCAGGTTTGCCCAAACGTTCTGCCAGTTCGCCCACCGAAATCTCGTCGGGGATCATAACCTCTAACTTTTCGGGTTTTGCCTTCTCCTTGTTGTTCTTTTCAGGCATATTCTTTTTGTTGTTATCCTGCTTTTCCCGACGGTTGTTCTTTTTAATCTTTTGCTTACCGCCGACCATGCCCTCGCCATGACCCAATTCTTCTTCGATCTTTTCGTTGGCGTTGATTTTATCCAAATCTGCCGTCGATTGACGGGTCTCCACATAGCGGACCGTTGCGCCGGTGATCTCTTCGCTCTCGGCAACGATTTCTTCTACCGAGACATCGGGTACAGCGGGTTTTGGGGGTTCTTCACGGGTGGGGAATACCAATTCCTCCACCGCAGTTTTTTGGGTATAGTACTCGAAAATCAGATCCATTTCTGCTTCTTCCAGCAACGCCATATGGTTTTTGACCGCCATATCGTAGTTTGCCAAAAGCTCCATCAGTTCCTTGCTGGGGACATTGATGGTTTTGGATACTTCATGGACTCTTTGCTTGATAATCATTCAATCCACCTCCGTTAGTCGTTTGCCAAAAGACGGATAAACTGCTTGGAAAAGCCTTCATCATTGATGCTGATGACGGCGGCGGTTTCCCGACCGCAGGCTCTACCGATCTCCGCTTTTGTGACATATTCCATACAGGGGATTCCGTAATCCTTGCACAGACCTTTGTAACTGCGCTTAATATGCTCGGACGCATCCGAGGCCAACAGAATGACATAGGTTTTGCCTTTGCTTAATGCATCGCGGCAAGCATAGTCGCCCGATACCATCCGCCCTGCCTTTTTACAAAGGCCGAGCAGACCCAAACCGTTATTCTGCATTCGAAATCTCCTTTTTTAAACTCTGATACAGTTCTTCGCTGATTTGCTGGGAAAAGGCACGTTCCAGCCGTCTGGACTTTCGGGCTTTTTCCAGGCACTCGGGGTTGAGACAAAGGTAAGCGCCACGGCCTGCTTTCTTCCCGGTCAGATCCATAGAGACCGCACCTTCCTTGTCCTTAACCACACGAACCAGCTCTTTTTTCGGCTTCATTTCACCGCACCCGATGCACATCCGCATCGGAATTTTACGAGGCGTTACCGACATGGTTTACGCCTCCGCTTTTTCGCATTGGATGTCAATCTTCCAGCCAGTCAGCTTGGCAACCAATCGCGCATTCTGCCCCTCTTTACCGATGGCCAAAGACAACTGCTGATCGGCAACGGTAACGGTGCAGGAATGGGTCTCTTCATTAACAACGACATTTAAGACCTTGGCGGGGTTTAACGCCGCGCTGATGTATTCAACGGGGTCATCACTGTACTGGATGATGTCGATTTTTTCGCCGCGGAGTTCGTCCACAATATTCTGGACGCGAGTACCACGCTGACCGACACATGCGCCTACGGGATCCACATTCTCGTCCTTGGAGTAAACGGCGATTTTGGTGCGGGAACCTGCTTCACGGGCAATACCTTTGATTTCGACAATGCCATCGTGGATCTCGGGAACCTGCTGTTCAAACAATCTCTTAACCAGGCCCGGATGGGTGCGGGATACGATCACGCGGGAGTCTTTTGCACCGCGACGGACTTCAGCAACATAAAGCTTAATCCGTTCGTGGGGTTGATAGGTCTCACCGGGGACCTGTTCTTTTGCATCTAAAACGGTCTCGGTCTTGCCGATGGAAACGTATACGTTCTTACGGACAATCTTCTGCACGGTGGCGGAAACGATCTCGCCCTCCTGCTGGGAGATTTCAGCGTATTCCATATCACGCTCGGTCTCGTGGAGACGCTGTACAACGACCTGCTTTGCGGTCTGTGCAGCAACACGACCGAAGTCGCGGGGGATGACCTCTTCCTGGGTAATATCGCCCAGTTCATAACGGGCGTTTAATTTCCGTGCTTCTTCCAGCGAAATTTCCACCGCGGGATTTTCCACCGTCTCCACAACCGTTTTCTGGCTGTAAACGTGGATTTCGCCCGTTTCGCCGTCGATGGTTACGCCGACGCTGGTGTTGGCACCATAGTTCCGCTTATAGGCAGAAATCAGCGCCGCTTCCATGGTGTCCAACAGAACCTGTTTGGAAATGCCTTTTTCCTTTTCCAGTTGGTTCAATGCTTCGATAAATTCCTTGTTCATTTTTTAGTAATCCCTCCCGATATTGTTACCAGTCCAGGTCGGGAATGACCCGAACGGATGATATTTTTTCTTTTTCAAAGACCATTGAGGGAGCATCCTCAAAGGCCAAAGTAACCGTTGTTTCGGTGGCTGATTCCAGCACACCCTCCCATTGTTTTTTCTTCTCGATGGGTGCGTATAAATGTACCTCTACCGCCTCGCCGACGGCATTTTCAAAATGCTCGGGCAGACGAAGCAAGCGATCTAGTCCGGGGGATGAGACCTCCAACAAATACTGGTACGGAATGGGGTCGGTTTCGTCCAGACGGTCGCTCATAGCGCGACTGACCTTTTCGCAATCCTCGATGGTGACCCCCGCTTCACAGTCGATAAAGATACGGAAGTACCACTGCCCTCCCTCTTTGACCAGCATCAGGTCATAAAGGGAAAGTCCGCAAGCCTCCACGATAGGCAAAGCCAGTTGTCTCAGACGCGGTTCCAGTTTTGACAAAAAAATTCACCTCACAAAAGGAAAGAGCGGGTTTGTCAACCCACTCTCCATAAAATCATATCGTCTTACCTTATTATACCACACTTTTTCAAAAAAGCAATAGTTTTTTCGAAAAAGTTGGGCAAACCCATCTGCCTTCCGATTCACAAAGACCGATGACATAATACCCCTGTTGCCCCACCCTTGCCCCTTCAGGGTAAAAGCGCACCGCTTCTAAGTGGGACAGCGCCGGATGGGGGGATAGTCCCAACCGTGCAGGGAAGGCGTAATAGTCCACGCCCTCGCTGTGGGCATTGTAGTAACTCCCGCTTTGAGAAAGCAAAGCCCGCAACTCCCCGTCCGAGAACAGGGTGCGGGCAAGAGTCCCCCTCGGGAGACGTTGTTGTTTGATAAACTGCAGTTCCAAAAACTCACCCCGATACAGTATATGTACCGATTTTTATTTCAGAACAACGCCTTTGACCATAATCAGAATGTCTTCTTCCGCCAAAAGTCCGCGACCGTCCCCTACAGGCACGATCAGCAGGTGGTTGGAAGGGAATGCCGCACCGTGTTGCAGGTCGTATCCGTCGGTCACATCGGCAAGGCCACCCTTTTCGGTAGCGACCACCGAGGCTTTACCCATCCGTAAGATCAGTTCGGTCCCTGCTTCAAAAGTGATCTTTTCACCCTTTTTAAAGGACTGTACCGTAAAGACAGCAGGTTCTGACTTGTTGTCATTGATCAATTCTCGCACCCAATCGGCAAAAGGACCTTCCAGGTAACTTTTGGAGATCAGCGGGTCGCCCTCACTGCCGGGGTCTGCCGCAAAGACGGCTACTGTCGTTGCTAAAAGCAGCAACGCAACCAAAATCCACGCCCGTTTTTTCATTTGTTTTCCTCCTTAATAGACGTTCAGACCGAAACTGACATGGAGCGCTTCATTCACTTGATTCATAGCGCCGTCGTCTAAGTGTCCGACCTTTTCTTTTAACCGTTGTTTATCAATGGTACGAATCTGCTCCGCCAGCACCACCGAGTCCTTTGGCAGGCCGCAACTGCCTGCGTTCAGTTCGATGTGAGTGGGCAGCTTCGATTTATTAATCTGCGAGGTAATGGCGGCGGCTATGACCGTGGGGCTGTACTTGTTCCCCACATCGTTTTGGATGACCAGTACGGGACGGATGCCCCCCTGCTCAGACCCTACCACCGGACTTAAATCTGCATAGTAGATATCCCCTCGTTTTACGACCACTATTTTTCACACTCCGCTAATTTTTGCTCGATTTTTAACTGCAATTCCTCATCGGCAAAAACAGCAGACCGCGCCAGTTCCAGGTTAATGGGACCCATCTCCCGATACCCCTGTTCCATTTCGCGTATTCTCCATGCACGACGTTTTTTCGCAAGTGCGACGGGGCGTTCCCCCTCTTTCGTAAGCAGTTGTTGTTTGGACACCGTGTACGCCTCCCCTGTTATTTGAGGTTTTATTATACCGCGTACCGTTCTATCCGTCAACGGCAAAACCTTCCTACTCCCCCAGATAATAGCGGGGAACTCGTTTGCTCACACTGCAAAGCAGTTCGTAGGAGATGGTGTCACAAAGCTCGGCAAGACCGTTTGCTCCAAGAACAGTTTCCCCCGGTTCGCCGAAAATTATTACCGTTGCGCCAATCTTTATTTCGTCCAGGTCGGTCACATCGACCATACACTGGTCCATACAAATCCGCCCGATCACAGGGGTTTTTCTCCCGGCGATGGAAACGGTGGCGCGGTTGGATAAGGTGCGGTGTACCCCGTCTGCATAGCCGATGGGCAGGACGGCAATCTTGCTGTCCCGGGACAGGGTATATGTATGTCCGTAACTGATGTCGGTATCTTTTTTTAAGGTGCGGACATTGGCTACTGTAGCGCAAAGGGTCATGACCGAACGAATACTCCCCTCTTGGTCACGGCTGTCAGGGGAATACAATGAGATCCCTGCCCGTACCATGTCCAGGTGCATTTCGGGATACCGGTCGATGGCAGCACTGTTGCAAATATGTCGCAGGGCAAAGGTAACGCCCTTTTTCTCCAGTTGTTTGCAGATTTCCAAAAACGCTGAAAACTGTTTTCGGGTATAGGTTTCGTCACAATCGGAAGCGGCAAGATGGCTGAAAATACCTTCTGCTTCCAACATAGGAAGCGCCACGGTAGAAACAATTTTGTCGACCGATTCGGCTTCGCAAACAAAGCCCAGCCGACCCATTCCGCTGTCCAGTTTAATATGAATTTTGGCAGGTTTCCCTGTTTTTTGTGCAGCATCCGAAACCGCCTGACCAAATGCTTCGTCATAAACGGTCAAGGTCAGATTTTCGGCAATGGCAAGAGGCAATTCGTCCTTGCTGACGTAACCCAGTACCAAAATCGGAATATGGGGAAAAACTGCGCGAAGTTCTGCACCTTCAGTGTAGCAGGAAACCGCCAGGTAGTCAACCCCTTCGGCAATCAGACGGCGGCTGACAGGGATTGCCCCGTGACCATAGGCATCTGCTTTCACCGCCGCAAGGACCTTGACCTGCGGGGCACAACGCTTACGGATGCGACGATAGTTTGCCCCAAGGGCATCTAAATCAATCAGGGCGTACGCCCGCTCTTTGGTATTCAACGGCTATTCTCTCCTTGCATATCGGCAATTGCCTTGCCTAACATTCCAATGATATCGGTGGCGATCAACGAATCTTCCCCCACGTTCATCGCTGCAAAGTCTCCTGCAAGTCCGTGGAGAAAGACGCCTGCACAAGCGGCATCCCACAACGAAAGTCCCCGCCCCAGCAGAGCGCCGACGACACCTGACAAAACATCCCCTGTCCCTGCCGTTGCCATCCCCCCGTTGCCTACGGGACAATGAACGGCACGGCCGTTTTCATCGGCAATAACGGTATGCGCGCCCTTTAAAACCACGGTGGACGGATGCTGTTCGGCAAAGTCCAACGCCGTATGCAGGCGGGAAGACTGTACTTGGTCGGTGGATTTCCCCGTCAGACGGGATAATTCCCCGGGATGAGGAGTTATCAACAAGGGTTGTTTGATTTTTGCCCATAATGCAGGGGTGGCAGACAGCAAATTCAAAGCATCTGCATCCAGTAAAACCGGACATTGCGCACGGTCGATAACTATTTTCAGCAAGCCTTTTTCCTTGCCCAACCCCATTCCGCAAACCACTGCGGAGTACTTGGAAAAGTCCGCTTTGTTCAGGTCGGGAAGGGTCATGACTTCCATGGGCAAACGGGCAGCAACCACCGCTTGTTGGGATTTGGGTACGGCAACGCTGACCAATCCGCAACCGCTCCGTAAAGCGGCTAAGGCAGAGAGGCAGACAGCGCCCGTCATCCCTTCGGCTCCCCCTACAATGAGTATGTGGCCGAAGTTGCCTTTATGACAGTTGCGAGGACGTTTGGGAAAGTGAACCCGCAGGTCCTCGGGCTGTAAAAAGTCTTTGGCATAGGATTGTAGCAACCCCTCCGAAACGCCCAATGTCGCTACCTGCAGACGGGATACAGGCAGACCAAGGTGAGCGGGCTTGGGTAAAAAGAAGGTCAAAACATGATGGGCGCGAATGATCGGACCACGGGGATAGAATTCGTCCCCGTTTTGACCGCTTTGCAGGTCCACCGACAGGACTTTTGCTCCCGAGCGATTAATCGCCTGAATGACAGCGGTCACCGATGCAGGTACTCGACCCACAAATCCGGAGCCGAAGATGGCATCAATAACCAAGTCCCCTTCAGCGGGTTCGGCAAAGGGTGCGATGCGTCCGTCAAACCGTTCCAACATAACGGCGGCATCCCCTACAGGTTCGCCACCCACCAGGTGAACGATAACCGAATACCCTTCGCGGCGCAGATAGCGGGCGGCAACCAAGCCGTCTCCACCGTTGCCACCTTTTCCGCAAAGGACGACGATTCGTTTACAGTTGTATTTTTGCGCCAGTGCGGCAGCGTATTCTGCCACGGCGGCACCTGCCCGCTCCATCAGGTCGGGCATAGAGATTTCCAGTTCACGGGCGGCCGCTTCTTCTAAAGAGCGGACGCGGGAAACTTCGATCGCCTTCATCGGCTTCCCTCCTTCACACGGCGTAAGGCACGGTCTAAAATTTCAAGGGTTTGCCCGTTGGGGCAGATGTATACACGACAGGGACCCGCATCAGAAGTGTAGTCCAGGTAACGGATGCCTGCGTGGCAAGGGGTACCCGTGGCGTCCAGCACCGTCCGACCGTGAACGGAGTCGGGGCGGTCGGCCTCGCCATAAGCGGTCACCCGCGAAAGTTCAAGGTGCAGGAGTTGTTTGCGGCGTTTCAGGGCAATAACGCAATCCACGGTAATGGATTCGGTGCTGACAGCATATTCGTATTCCCGCCGCAGACCTTCCCAGGCGCAAAGAACGCCCCAGATAATCAGCAATACCAAAAACAGGGCAAAGGGAAGGACCGACCAGCCCATACCTTTAGGAAACTGGCCCATTGCATAGGCAGACAGGGCAACGACCGCAATCAACGCCACAATCCCTAAAATGAAAATGATCCGTTCCTTTCGGACGATTGCAGAGGTGCGGTTACCCCGCACCGTAGTTTCGGCATACTGTTGCATAGATTCCTCCGATAAAAAAAGGGTTGCACTAACGGGACAGCCCATTAATCACAACCCTTTTGCCATTTCAATTATTCGCAATCCTCGCAATCGCAATCACAGTCGCAATCGCAGTCAATGTCTAACACGATGGTCTCGCGGCAGCTGGGGCAGATAACCTCTTCCTCGCAAAGCAGTTCGTCGTCCAGGAAAACATCATCGCCGCAATGGGGGCAGGTAATCTGGACCATACCGTCTTCGTAATCGTAGTCGTCACAGTCGCAATCACAATCGTCGTCGCAGTCACAGCCGCAATCGCAATCATCGTCGTAGCAGTATTCTTCCAGATCGCCCAGATCTTCGTCAACCTCGTCCAGTTGAGCAGAAACTTCTTCGATCGCAATAGCCATATCGTTGACCAGTTCGATCAGTTGGGCAACCAGACGACCGGTATTGGACTCGTCCTCTACCTTCATGCCGTCAGCCAGACCCTTTAAATAAGCGGCTCTCTTTTCTAATTCATTGTAGCACATCGGAACTCTCCCTTTCTGTTACAGATTATACACGTTCCATGTATTCGCCGGTACGGGTGTCAATGCGAACACGGTCACCCTGATTGACGAACAGCGGAACGTTGATGACGGCACCGGTCTCGACAGTAGCGGTCTTGGTTGCACCGGTAGCAGTATCACCCTTGACACCGGGTTCAGTCTCGGTAATTTCCAGTTCGACAAAGTTCGGAGGTTCTACACCGAAAACGTTGCCTTTATAGGACAGGATTCTAACCAGGTCATTTTCTTTAACGAACTTTAAAGCATCACCCAAAACGTCAGCATTCAGAGGAACCATATCAAAGGTCTCCTGATCCATAAAGAAGAAAATGCCGCCGTCTTCGTAAGAATACTGCATATCCTTACGCTCGATATGAGCTTTGGGGAACTTCTGGTCGGGGCGGAACGTCTTTTCGACAACGCCTCCGGTAACAACATTTCTCAGCGTAGTTCTGACGAATGCGGCACCTTTACCGGGTTTTACGTGTTGAAACTTTACAATCTGGAATACATTACCGTCTTCTTCGAAAGTAATGCCGTTTCTGAAATCACCAGCACTAATCATTGGTCTATACCTCCAAGTTTTCTTTTTCTGCTTTTATTTTATACGATTTTTCCGTAAATTTCAAGTACTTTTTAAAGAATTGTCAAAACTTTTGCCGATTGGGTCAGCCGTCGGCATCCGTCCGGCGTGATCACTGCTGTATCCTCGATGCGCAAGCCACCCTTTCCGGGCAGGTAGACCCCCGGTTCCACCGTGACTACCATCCCCGTCTCCAACACCGTTTCCGAGCGGGGGCTTAGCGTGGGTTGCTCGTGGATTTCGAGTCCTACCCCGTGCCCCAGTGCGTGACCGAAATAGCGATCCAACCCCGACGGTTTTAACCCATCGCGGGAGAGTCGGTCGATTTCTTTGCAGGACGCCCCCGGGCGAAGGGCGGCGACCGCCGCTTCCTGGGTGGCAAGGACGGCATCATACCATCCGCGCGCCTCATCCGACACCCCGCCTATCGCCAGGGTGCGGGTCATATCCGAGCAGTAGCCGTCTTTCACACAACCGAAATCCACCGTCAGCAGGTCACCCTTTTGCAGTACGCGGTCGGTGGGAACAGCGTGGGGACAAGCGCCGTTAATCCCCGATGCCACAATCGTGTCAAAGGACAGTTTTTCCGCCCCCCGCTCCCGCAGGAGTTGTTCCAATTTCCAAGCCAAATCCTTTTCGCTCCGACCCGCCCCCACTTCGCCTAAAAACGCCGTCCATGCATCGTCGGCAATGGCGGCGGCACGGGTGAGTGCGGCAATCTCATCAGCGTCCTTTACCCTACGGAGACGGGCAACGGGGTCGTCCAGCGAAACCAGACGGTCTTCCCCAATTTTTTCGCAAAGCATTTGATAGGCGGATAGGGTCAACCGCTCCGACTCCACCCCAATGCGGCGCAACCCCTCCGACCACTTGGCAAGGGCATCGCCGAATCCCGTTACTTCCATCACTTCGCAATCGGTGACTTGGGCTTTTGCCGCCGTGGTATAGCGGGAATCGCAGAAAAAGACCGATTCTTTTGCCGAAACTGCCACCCATCCTGCCGAAGCGGGAAAATGGGTCAGGTATCGGCGGTTAACCGGGTCGCAGGTCAAAAACCCGTCCAACCCGTCGGTGTTCATAAAGTCCAGTAAGCGGTCGATACGGCTCATTGCGCACCGCCTTTGGCATGAAGATACAAATCCCGCATCAGCATCGCATCGTCCCCTTGGGTGCCTGCCGACTCACTGATGATGGTAGGACACCAATCTCGTTTTGCAAGGAGTTCAGCCAAGGGGGCGAAATCGGGACCAAACTCGTTTTGGGCAAAGGTCAGATGTTTCTTTTCCCCCGCATTTGTATATTCGATGGGGCTAAAATGGCAATGAAACTGCCGCGCCCGTTCCCATCCCAAGGCGTTTTCCAGTTGGTCCAGCAAGGCGGCGAAATGAGCAATCTCGGTCAGCCCACCCAGGGTACGGGCATAGATATGGCCGAAGTCGATGGTGGGGAGCATCCGCTCGTCCAGTTGGCAGAGTTCCAGCACTTCTTCCAGGGTGCCTAACTGGTTGATCTTGCCCATGGTTTCGGGGCAGATAGCAATGTGTCCCAACCCCGCTTGGTCGGCGGCGGACAGCGCCATTCGAAGGGTCTCCTTGGCGTAGGCAAGGGCGGTGGCGCGGTCGATTTTGGCACAACTGCCCGAATGAACCACCACGCGGGTCGCACCCATGGCATCCGCCGCTTTTAAAGACGCCATAATATAATCCACACTCTTAATCCGTTTTTCCTCCTCCACCGAGGACAGGCTAATGTAATAGGGCGAGTGCAAGGACAGCGTGATCCCCGCCTCACGGGCGGCAACGCCCAGCAACCGAGCGGTGGCTTCGGTGATCCGAACACCGTTGCCGCATTGGTATTCATAAGCGGTAAGACCGTTTTCCTTCAGCCAGGCGGGCATTTCAGCAGAGGCCTTATGCCCCTCGCCATAAAAACGGTCAGGGTTTCCTGCAGAGCCGAATTTGATTCCCATCTATACATCCTCCCGTAAAATGGTGGTGTCTTTTTGAATCCGTTTTAAGAAGGGCACTTCCAGCGCCCGTTTAAATCGGATAAAAGCGGTTTCTGCCCCGCCGCGGGGGACGACCAGTGCGGTTTTAATCTTCCCCCGATTGCCGCACCAGATATCGGTAAAGAGCTGGTCGCCTACCAGCAGCGCACCGTCAGCGGTCTCTCCCAGCAGTTCCAACGCACGGCGCACCCCCGTTCCTTTTGGCTTTTGGGCATGGGCGATGTAGGGCAACCCTAAAGGCGTTGCAAATGCACCGACCCGCGCCTCGCTGTTATTCGATAGGATACAGAGGAAAAATCCCGCTTCTTTCAAAACGTTCAGGTGTGCTTCTGCCGCGGGGGCAACGGGTAACCCGTGTCCGTCAGACAGGGTATTGTCTACGTCCAACAAAAGCACTCGGATCCCGTGGCGGGTCAACAGTTGGGGGGTCAACGACTCGAACCCTTTTAAATAAAAAGTCGGTTTTAACCGTTTATACATAATGCAACTCATTCCTTTATATAATGTATCGGTTTTAGTTTACCACGGATTTGTCCAAAGTGCAAGTATGCAGGGAGGTTTTATGTACCTGAATGTTTTTCTCGCCACTCCAACCGAAGCCGTCCTTTCCGCCTTGGCACGGCATCGGGAACGCATCAGCTGTCTTACCCTCCCTTACGGGGTCTGTCCCCGTGAGGCAGAATCCTTTCCCCAAGCCGTTCTCGTCACCGATCCCCGTCTGCCCCCCGACTGGACGAAACAGCACCCTCAAGCCCAAGCGGTTTTTTCCTTTACCCCCTTGGAT